>NZ_JBFAAH010000021.1:0-108711 GCF_040639635.1 Promicromonospora sp. NPDC023805
CACCGAGTTCCAGAGCTTCACCGGGAACTCGGTGCGCTCCCAGAACGCCACCACCCCGTCGAGGTAGAGCGACGACGGCCCGCTGTCGTGGCGCACCCGGGTGACCTGAGCGTCTGACACGTCCGTCGGCGTCTGACACGTCGTCAGGTCAGGCGGGGCGGGTCACCTCGGTCAGGCGGGCCAGCTTGCGGTCCCACTCCGCCCACGAGGCGTCGGCCTCCAGCACGGCGTACGTCGCCGTCGGGACGCCGACGCGGACCTGCGCGAGCGCGCCGTCCTCCGAGCCCGGGCCGGCCAGCAGCTCGGCGGTACCCGCCATCGCGGGCTCGTGACCGATCACGAGCACGGTCCGGCTGGCGGGGTCGAGCTCGCGCACGAGCGCGAGGACGCCGCGCGGCATCGCTCCCAGCAGGTCGTCGGTGTACGCCACCGGCGGCTCCCCCAGATGCTTGCGCGCGAGGTCCCACGTCTGCCGGGTGCGTACCGCCCCGGAGACGAGGACGGCGTCGGGCACGAGGCCGGACGCGACCAACGCCGCACCGACCTTCGCCGCCTGGTCCCGGCCACGCAACGCGAGCGGCCGCTGCTCGTCGGGAAGTTCCGACGGCGGCTCCGCCTTCGCGTGCCGGAGCAACACCAGTCGCCGCACCGGCGACGTGGTGGGCTCCGTGCCCGACGCTCTGCCCATCAGTGCCTCCTGCCCATCTATTGACCCATGGCGTGCACGCCGCCGTCGACGTGCACGATCTCGCCGGTCGTCGCCGGGAACCAGTCCGACAGCAGCGCGCACACGGCACGTGCCGCCGGCTCCGCGGTGGTCTGGTCCCAGCCGAGCGGGGCTCGGGTCGGCCAGGCGTCCTCCATCGTCGCGAAGCCCGGGATGGACTTGGCGGCGGTGGTGCGGATCGGCCCTGCCGAGACGAGGTTGCAGCGGATTCCTTCGGGGCCGAGGTCGCGCGCCAGGTAGCGGTTCGCGGACTCCAGGCCGGCCTTGGCCACGCCCATCCAGTCGTAGACGGGCCAGGCGAACTGCGCGTCGAACGTGAGCCCGACGACGGCGCCGCCGTCCGTCATCAGCTCCCTCGCCGCCACGGCGATCGACTTGTACGAGAACGTGGAGACGTGCAGCGCGGTGGCGACGTCCTCCCAGGTGCCCGTGAGGAAGTTGCCGCCCATGACGGACTGCGGGGCGAACCCGATCGAGTGCACCACGCCGTCGAGCTTGTCGAAGCCCTCCGCGCGCACGGCGTCGGCCAGGGCGTCGAGGTTCTCCTGGCTGGTCGCGTCCAGCTCGACCACCGGTGCCTCGACCGGCAGGCGCTTCGAGAAGGCCTGCGTGAGCTTCATCTGCCGCCCGAAGGACGAGAGAACCACCTCGGCGCCCTCGTCCTGAGCGAGCCGAGCTGCGTGGAATGCGATCGACGAGTCCGTCAGCACGCCCGTGACGAGCAGCTTCTTACCTTCGAGGAGACCCATGTTGTCCTTCCGATCGGGCGCAGGCGTGCCGAGGCGACCCCTGCGCTGGGTGCGAGCGTAATGCGAGTTGCGGCGTGGAACGAAACTCCGCGCCGTGCCTCATGGCAAAAGTGGTGGATATGTTCGGGCAAAACCGCAGGCCGCGGCGGCCAGAGTACGGCTCAGTGCCCCATCCCGAGACCACCGTCGACCGGGATGACCGCGCCGGAGACGTAGCCCGCGGCGTCGGAAGCGATGAACGACACCACGGACGCGATCTCGTCCGCCGAAGCGAAGCGCCCGGCCGGGATCGACTTGAGGTAGCTGGCACGCACGTCCTCGGACAGCGCGGCGGTCATGTCCGTCTCGACGTAGCCCGGCGCGACGACGTTCGCCGTGATGCCGCGCTGCCCCAGCTCACGCGTGATCGAGCGGGCCATGCCCACCAGGGCGGCCTTCGACGAGGAGTAGTTGACCTGACCCGGGCCGCCGGACATGCCGACGATCGAGCCGATCAGCACGATGCGGCCCTTGCGGGCCCGGATCATGCCCTTCGACGCGCGGCGCACGCAGCGGAAGGTCCCGGTGAGGTTCACGTCGATCACGGACTCGAACTCGTCGTCGCTCATGCGCATCAGGAGCTGGTCCTTGGTGACGCCGGCGTTGGCCACGAGCACCTCGACGGGTCCCATGTCCTTCTCGATGGCGGTGAAGGCGGCGTCGACGGCGGCGGAGTCGGTGACGTCAGCCACATAGGCCTCGACGCCCTTGGGCAGGTCGCCGCCGCGGTAGATGGTGGCGACGCGGTCGCCGTCGGCCACGAAACGCTCGGCGATCGCGCGGCCGATGCCGCGCGCGGCACCCGTC
Organism: Promicromonospora sp. NPDC023805; assembly: GCF_040639635.1. Taxonomy (NCBI): domain Bacteria; kingdom Bacillati; phylum Actinomycetota; class Actinomycetes; order Micrococcales; family Promicromonosporaceae; genus Promicromonospora; species Promicromonospora sp. NPDC023805. The sequence continues at coordinate 2,323 of NZ_JBFAAH010000021.1, forward strand.
ACGACGACTACCCGGCCAATAGGACCTGCGGCGATGCTCTGTGTGTCGGGCGTGGTGGTCACCTGAACTCCTCGATGCTGTGATGATGCACGTTCGCATGAGGCCGCGCGAGGCTGGGGCGGCGGCCGGTACCTGGCTCGATCCGGGTCCGTTGCGACGCTACCCCGCGCGTCGGGTGGACGCCGCGCGCGGCGGACCCACAGGGTTCCACCGGTCCTTGTGGGTTTTCTACAACAACCGGTGAGCAACGCCGCGCGTGCGGACGTCCGACGGCGTGTCTGACGGGCAGGTCCCGGACGTAGACTGGCGAGATGAGCGAGCCGGTTCCGTCCATCACCTCGGCCCCCGAGCCGCTGGCAGTGGACCAGGCGCGCCGCACACGCAGCTATCTGATCCAGATGTCCATCCGCGTGGTGTGCATCGTCGGAGCGGTGCTGGTGGACGGCTGGGTCCGCTGGGCGCTCGTCGCCGCCGCTGTGGTACTGCCCTACTCCGCGGTGCTCATCGCGAACTCCGGGCGGGACCAGGTCACGTACGGCACCTCGCCCGTGACGCCCGCGGCCGCGCCCGCGCTCACCGAGCTGTCCGACGTCGCCCCCGACGCACCGCGGGCCCCGGGTGCTCCCGCCCCGGACGCGCCCGGCGCCGGGCGCGTCATCGACCACGTCGACGACTGAGAGAACTACCGATGGATCTCCTCGGCCTTTCCGGCCCCGCACCCGACCCCGTGCCCGAGGGCGAGCTCATCTGCAGCGCCAAGGGCTGCCGCGAGCAGGCGGCATGGGGCCTGCTGTGGAACAACCCCAAGCTGCACACGCCCGAACGCCGCAAGGTCTGGCTCGCGTGCGACGACCACCGTGAGCACCTCGAGCAGTTCCTCGCGTCGCGGTCGTTCTGGAAGCAGACGGTGGCGGTGGCGGAACTGGACCGGGTGTCGTGAGCGACGCCGCCGCGAGCCCCTTGGGCGACGAGTCCCGCGGCCCGCGCACGACGCGCCAGTGGGTGATCCTGGCGGTGGCCGCCGTGGTTCTCGCCGCCCTGTGCCTGGTGGCGGGCCGCTGGCAGTGGGACCGCGCCGAGTCCCGCAACGCCGAGATCGACCTCGTGAACGCCAACTGGTCGGCGCCGGTGGTGCCCGTGGACGAGGTCCTGGCCGGGCCGGGCGCCGTCGTGCCGAAGGACGAGGTCTGGCAGCGGGTGGAGCTCACCGGCGAGTACGTCACCGACGCGACGGTGCTGCTGCGCAACCGGCCGGTGGGCGGACAGGGCGGGTACCACGTGCTGGTCCCGTTCGAGGCGCGGGTCGGCGGGCAGGACGTCGTCATGGTGATCGACCGCGGGTTCGTGCCGCTCGGCGCCGACGGGTCGCGGCCCGACGCCGTTCCCGCGCCGCCGTCGGGCACCGTGACCGTCGTCGCGTCGCTGCGGGCCGACGAACCCGCCTCGGACCGGGACGCGCCGCCCGGGCAGGTGCAGGCGATCTCGACCGAGCAGGTGCTCGCGGCAGGGCCGGACGGCGCCTCCTGGGCCGAGGGCCGCACCGTGGGCGCGTACGGCGCGCTGCGGGCCGAGGAGCCGGCGCCGCAGACCGGGCTGGCCTCCCTGCCCAAGCCGGACACCGACCCGGGGTCGCACCTGTCGTACGCGTTCCAGTGGTGCATCTTCGCGATCGGCGCGATCAGCGGGTACGTGCTGCTGTGGCGCCGGGAGCGCGGGGCGCTGCGCGGCGAGTCCGTGTCGGCGGGTGACCTGCTGCTGGCCTCCGGCGAGGCGGCGGACGGCGAGGGCGTGCGGGCGCGCAGGCCGGCCCGCGAGCGGCGCCAGACGGCCGAGGACGAGGAAGACGCGCTGATCGAGGCCCAGCTCCGCTGACCCCTGTCGCCGAAGTAGAGCGCGTGTCCGGACGCACGCTCTACTTCGGCGAAGCCGGATCAGGCGAGGGAGACGAGCTCCTGGTAGCTGTCGTTCCAGAGGTCCTCGTCGCCGTCGGGCAGCAGCAGCACGCGCTCCGGCTCCAGGGCCTCCACGGCGCCGTCGTCGTGCGTCACCATCACTACAGCGCCCTCGTACGTCTTCAGGGCCCCAAGGATCTCGGCGCGCGACGCCGGGTCGAGGTTGTTCGTCGGCTCGTCGAGCAGCAGCACGTTCGCGCCGGACACGACGATCGTCGCCAGCGCGAGCCGCGTCTTCTCTCCGCCGGACAGCACGTTGGTCGGCTTGTAGGCGTCGTCCCCGCTGAACAGGAACGAGCCCAGCACGGAGCGCACCTGCGTGTCCGTGAGGTCGGGCGCGGCGTGCCGCAGGTTCTCCACGACCGTCACGTTCATGTCGAGCGTGTCGTGCTCCTGGGCGTAGTAGCCGAGCTTGAGGCCGTGCCCCGGCACCACCTCGCCGGTGTCGGGCGCCTCGACGCCCGCGAGGATCCGCAGCAGCGTCGTCTTGCCCGCACCGTTGAACCCGAGGATGACGACGCGGGACCCACGGTCGATCGCCAGGTCCACCCCGGCGAACACCTCCTGGGACCCGTACGCCTTCGACAGGCCGTTGGCGGTGAGCGGGGTGCGCCCGCAGGGCGCCGGCGTCGGGAAGCGCAGGTTGGCCACGCGGTCGGTGACGCGCTCGGCCTCCAGGCCGCCGAGCATCTTCTCGGCGCGCTTGATCATGTTCTGCGCCGCGGTGGCCTTGGTCGCCTTGGCGCGCATCTTCTCGGCCTGGGCGAGCAGCGTGCCCGCCTTCTTCTCGGCGTTCGCCCGCTCCCGCCGACGACGCCGCTCGTCCGTGTCGCGCTGCTCGAGGTAGCTGTCCCAGCCGAGGTTGTACTGGTCGAGCTCACCCCGGTTCGCGTCCAGGTGGAACACCTTGTTCACCGTGGCGCGCAGCAGGTCGGTGTCGTGGCTGATCACGATGAACCCGCCGTTGTACGCCTTGAGATAGTCGCGCAGCCACATGATGGAGTCCGCGTCGAGGTGGTTGGTGGGTTCGTCAAGGAGCAGCGTCTCGACGCCGCTGAACAGGATGCGCGCCAGCTCGATCCGGCGGCGCTGGCCACCGGAGAGCGTGCCGAGCGGCTGCGCCAGGACACGCTCGTCCAGGCCCAGGTTCGCGGTGATGATCTGCGCCTCGGACTCCGCGGAGTAGCCGCCCGCCGCCAGGAAGCGTGCCTCGAGCTTGGGGTAGCGCTCCATCGCGGCGTTCTGCGTCGCCTCGTCGAGGGACGCCATCTCGCCTTCTGCCTGGCGCATCTTGGAGATGACCTTGTCCAGGCCGCGCGCGGACAGCACGCGGTCCATCGCGAGGACCTCGAGGTCGCCGGTGCGGGGGTCCTGCGGCAGGTAACCGATGTCGGTACCGCGCACGATCTGCCCGCCCGACGGGAGGGTCTCACCCGCGAGGGTCTTGGTCAGCGTGGTCTTGCCTGCGCCGTTACGGCCCACCAGACCGATCCGGTCGCCCGAGGCGACGCGGAAGTTCGCCTCGCTCAGCAGCACGCGCGCGCCGACGCGCAGCTCGACGCCATGGGCAGTGATCACGCAGGTGTTCCTCACGGTTGGGGTGGTGGTTTGTCGTTCGGCCCACAGCGGCGGGGGCCCTTCCAGTCTAGTGCCAGCGGTCCAGGGATTACGGTGCGTTGCCTCACGTCGGCGCCACCCTGGACGGGACCGGCCCGGCGACGGTACCTTCACGTCTGGTACTACGTTGTACCAATCAGTCCGTTGTGATGGAGCGACGGGCCACGTCGCCGATGACGTGGCGCGCCGCCTGAAGGGATGAGAACCCCATGCAGCCACGGTCAGTCGCCGTCCTCGCCTCGCTCGCACTGGTCCTGGGCGCCACGGCGCTGCCCGACGGCGGTGGTGCCGCCCCGGCCGCGGCAGCGCCACCGCCGTCGGGCAGCGCGCAGCCTCCGTCCACCACCTTCACGAACCCGATCACCGCGCCGTTCGCCGACACCTATGCCGACCCCGCGATCCTCCGCGGCAAGGACGGCTGGTGGTACCTGTACGCGACGAGCGACCCGCTGGTCTCGGGCGGGCCGTTCGGCAACATGCACGTCTCGAAGTCCCGCGACCTGGAGTCGTGGGAGTACGTGGGCACGATCTTCGACGACGAGAACCGGCCGTCCTGGGCCGCGAGCGCCTCGTACTTCTGGGCGCCGGACATCCGGTACGTGGACGGCCGGTACGTCATGTACTACACGGTGACCGACACGGCGGCGAACCCCGACCCGTGGGACTACACGATCGGCGTGGCGACCGCGCCGACGCCGACGGGGCCGTGGACCGACTCGGGCGGGCCGGTCCTGGACCCGCGCCCCGCGGGCGGCGACACCTATCTGAACACCATCGACCCTGCGCTGTTCACCGACGACGACGGGTCGCGCTACCTCTACCTCGGCGGCTTCAACGGCGGCCTCTGGGTCACGCGGCTGGACGAGACCGGCACGCGGGCGGTGGGTGAGCTCACGCGGGTCACCGTCGGAGACCGCTACGAGGGCGCGTTCGTGGTCAAGCGGGACGGCTGGTACTACCTGATGGGGTCGTCGGCGAACTGCTGCGCCGGGCCGGTCACGGGGTACAGCGTGTACGCGGGGCGGTCGCGGTCGCCGCTGGGCCCGTTCACGGATCACGAGGGCGTGAGCCTGAACGAGTCGCGGGTGGGCGGCACGCAGGTGGTGGCGCAGAACGGGAACCGGTGGATCGGCGTCGGACACCACGCGGTGCTCACCGACGCCGCCGGGCAGGACTGGATGCTGTACCACGCGATAGACAAGGACGCCGCCTGGCTCGTCGAGCCGGGCGGCGTGAACCGGCGCCCCACGCTGATCGACCGGATGGACTGGATAGACGGGTGGCCGGTGGTCAACGCGGGTGCGGGGCCGAGCGAGGGTCCGCAGCCGGGGCCGGTGGCCGCGAGCGGGCTCGGCATCGTGAGCGGCGACCCGGTGTCGGGGTCTGGTCTGCGGCGGGTCTCTGGCACGTTTGTCAGGGGCACCGATGGTTCGGGCGACGCGGGTGCGCTCGCCCGGCTGGTGCCGGGCCGGCGGGACGCCGCCGTCGTGCGCACGGCCCCCGCCCCGCGTGACGTGCGGACCGAGGCCGACGTGCGGCTGCCCGCCGCCGACGCCTCCTTCACGGCGACCTTGGGTGGGCACGGCCGGACCGCCGTGTCGGTGCGGCTGGACGCGGAGGCGCGCGAGCTCGTCGTCGGGCAGGGGCGTCGGGAGCTGCGGGCCGCGCTGCCCGCGAACGCGGACCTGCGCGACTGGCATGTGCTGACCGTCGAGGCGCGCGACGGGGCGGTCGCAGCGCGGCTGTCATCGAGCGGCCTGGGCGACGTCGACGCCGAGGTGCGGTTCGAGCCGCGTACCTCGCTCCCCCGGAGGGCTCCCGTGAGCCTGGCGGCGGACGGCGGTGAGGTGCAGCTCGACAACCTGACCGTCGTGCCGGCGCACGAGCCGGTGACCCGGCGGGTTGCCGAACCGCGGGCGGGCGCCGTGACGTTCGCCGAGGAGTTCGACGGCGATCTCGACCCGGGCTGGAGCTGGCTGCACGCTTCGCCGACCGGGCCGGACGGCGTCGAGATCACGGACGGCGCCCTGGCCTGGCCGCTGACCGGCCACGACCTGGTCGGCTCGGCCAACGACGCGCCCGCGCTGCTGCGCGACGCGCCGGAGGGCGACTTCGTGCTGGAGGCCACGGTCACGCTGCCGCTGGGCGAGAACATGGTGCGCAACTATCAGCAGGCCGGTCTGCTGGTGCATGCGGGCGACGACGACTTCCTGCGGCTCGCGCCCGTGTCGATCTGGCAGACCCGCCAGGTGGAGTTCGGCAAGGAGCTCACGGCAGACGGGCGTACCTGGTTCAGCGGCCACGTCTCCGGGCCGGTCGCCGACACGATGCACCTGCGCCTGTTCCACACCACCGATCCGGACACGGGCGAGCACGAGTATCGGGCGGCGTCGTCGCGCGACGGCCGGACCTGGCGCTTCGGCGCCACCTGGACCCTCCCCGCCAACACCACCCCGCGGATAGGCATCTACGCGGGCAGCGGCGCCACCCCGCCGACAACGGCAACCTTCGCCCAGTTCCGCCTCCGCTCCCTGGCCTAACCCGAGACCGTTGAGTGCTGGATATTTGTCCTGTCGGAACGTTCCGACAGGACAAATATCCAGCACTCAACGGGGCCGGGCGGTGTCAGGATGGGCGGCATGCCCGTATCTGGCCAGTCGGCCGCGTCCTGGGAGGCCGGCGACGTGCGCGGCGCCGCGGGCGCGCTGCTGGCGCTGAGCCTCGCGACGTTCGTCGCCGTCACCACCGAGCTGGCCCCCGTCGGTCTCCTCCCCCTGATCAGCGACGGCCTGTCCGTCTCAGAGCCGATCACCGGGCTGCTGGTCACGGCGTACGCGTTCATGGTCGCCGCACTGGCGCTGCCTCTGACCGTGGCGACTCGCCGCCTGCCGCGCAAGGCGCTCCTGGTCGGCGCCCTGGCCATCTACACGGTGAGCAACGTGGTCGTCGCGCTCGCACCAACGTTCGCCGTCGTCGCCGGGGCCCGGGCGCTGGGCGGCGCGTCGCACGCGGTCTTCGCCTCGGTCACCATCGGGTATGCCGCCCGTCTGGTGCGTCCGCACCTCGCCGGGCGCGCGCTGGGGCTCGTCACGCTAGGTGCGTCGACCGGGTTCGCGCTCGGCGTTCCGCTGTCCACGGCGCTCGGGGCGGCCGTCGGCTGGCGCACGACGTTCCTCGTCCTGACCGGGGTGTGCGCACTCGCCTGCGTGCTGACCGCGGCGCTGCTGCCGTCCGTCCCGGGCGGCGGAGCTCCCCCGGCCGACGGCGCCCGTGGCATCCGCCGCACCGCGCTGGCGACCGTCGCCTCGGCGAACGCGCTGGCCTACCTCGGCCACTACTCGGTCTACACGTATATATCGGTGCTGCTCCTGGCCGCGGGGCTCGCGACGGCCGCCCTCGGACCCGCCCTGCTGCTCATCGGGGCGCTCCGCCTCATCGGCGCCGCGTTCGCCGCCGCCCGGCTCGACGTCCGGCCCCGGCAGACCACGGTCATCACCCTCGCCGTCGTCGCGGGCGGGATCCTGGCGCTCGGCCTCGCCTTCCCCGGCACGGTCGGCACGGTCGCCGCCGCCGTGATGTGGAGCATCGGCTTCGGCGCGGTCGCCGCCGTCTTCCAGACGGCGGCGATCCGCACGCACGGCGCCTCGCCCGACGTCGTCGGGGCGCTGGTCAACTCCACCGCCAACATCGGGATCGGCGGCGGCGCGGCCCTGGGGGCACTGGTGCTCGACGGCGCAGGGGCCGCCGCCGTGCCGTACGCCGGGGTGGTGCTCGTCGTCGCGGCGCTGGTCGTGGTGCTGCTCGCCCGCCGGGCGTTCCCGGCGACGCCGGCCTGAATCACCTTGCGAGCCAGGCTCGTCCGGTCTGGGATGGAGCCCATGGCCACACCGCGCATACGTCCGACCTGGCAGCCCGGCAACGTGCGCGACGCAGCCGGCGGCCTGTTCGCCCTGGCGCTCGCCACGTTCGTCGCCATCACCACCGAGCTGGTCCCGGTAGGACTGCTCCCCCTGATCAGCGACGACCTCGACGTCTCCGAAGGCACCGCCGGCCTGCTCGTCACCGCCTACGCGTTCATGGTCGCCGTGCTCGCTGTGCCACTGACGACGGCCACGCGCAAGCTGCCCCGCAAGACGCTGCTGCTCACCACCCTCGGGATCTACGTCCTGAGCAACGTGATCGTCGCGGTCGCGCCCACGTTCGCGCTCGTCGCGGTGGCCCGGGCGCTGGGCGGCGCGGCCCACGCGGTCTTCTTCTCGGTGAGCATCGGGTACGCGTCCCGGCTGGTGCGTCCGCACCTCGCGGGGCGCGCGCTCGCGCTGGTCACGCTCGGCGCGTCCGCGGGCTTTGTGCTCGGAGTGCCGCTGACGACGTCGCTCGGCGCCGCCGTCGGCTGGCGCACCTCGTTCCTGGTGCTGGCCGGGGCGTGCACGCTCGCCGCGGTACTCACCGCGCTGCTGCTGCCGTCCGTCGCCGGGGGCGGCACTCCCCCGGCCGACGCCGCCCGCGGCGCACGCCGCACCGCCCTCGCCCAGGTCACGTCGGCGAACGCGCTCGCGTACCTCGGCCACTACACGGTCTACACCTACGTGTCGGTGCTGCTGCTCGCGGCCGGCCTCGCGACGGCGGCGCTCGGCCCGGCCCTCCTCCTGATCGGCGCGCTGGGCCTCCTCGGCGCCTGGTACGCCGCCGCCCGGCTCGACGTGCGGCTCCGGCAGACCACCGTCGTCACGCTCGGAGTCATCGCGGCCGGGATCCTGACGCTCGGGCTCGCGTTCCCCGGCACCGTGGGCACGCTCGCGGCCGCGGCGGTGTGGAGCATCGGTTTCGGCGCGGCCGCCGCCGTCTTCCAGACGGCGGCCATCCGCACCCGCGGGGCCTCGCCCGACGTCGTCGGGGCGCTCGTCAACTCCAGCGCCAACATCGGGATCGGCGTCGGGGCGGCGCTCGGGGCGCTGGTGCTCGACGGCGTCGGGCTCGCCGCAGTGCCCTACGTCGGCGTGGCTCTCGTCGCGGCGGCGCTGGTCGTGGTGCTCGTGGCCCGCCGCGCGTTCCCGGCGGGGCCCGCGGTGGAGCAGTCCGCGGTGGAGCAGTCCGCGGCGGAACAGGACACGGCGGAGTAGGTCGCCGGGCCGCTCGCGGCGGCTCACGGGGCGGCCGGCGGGTGATCCAGCCGACGTTTCACCGCCAGAGCGCGCGGTATAGGCGTCTCGGACGTACGGTCCGCCCATGGGCACAGACTCCCCGAGCGTTCCCGTCACTGTCGCCGACGCACTACCCAATCTCCGCACCGGCCGCCTGGCCCGCGGAGATGACCTGACGAACAACCGGCCGGCCAAGCATCTCCTCGACGAACGTCGCGCCTACACCCGGCAGCACTTCACGACCGTGCTGCGCGGCAGGCTTGCCGGACGTCCCGACGAACGACACCGGGCGCTGAGCCGCCGGATCGCCGGCGTGCGGGCCGTCGCCCAGGAGCTCTGGGAGCTCGTGGCCCAGCGTCCCGTCTGGCGTGTCCTCCAGTCGGTCCGGTCCGCCCCCACCACACGCTCCGGGCAGCGCCCCGCGGAGCTCGAGCTCGACCAGCTCGTGATCGGGCCGTCCGGCGTCTACACCATCCACTCCGTGTACCGCCCCACCCAGGACGTGACCGCCGACCTCGCCCGGGACGCCGCGCGCCGCACCCAGGAGATCCTGGGCCGCGCGACCCGCGTGCCGATCAACGTGCAGGCGCTCATCGTCTTCGTCCGGACGGATCAGCCTCGCGTGGAGGGCCCGCGCGACGGCGTCGAGGTGCTCACGGCGAACGAGCTGGTGCCGTGGCTCGAGAGCCGGCGGCCGATGCTCACCGAACGCGAGCTCGAGATCGTCCACCTGGCCGCCCGAGACCACCGCACCTGGGCCCCCTGACCCCGCTCCTTCCGCTGGTCGAGACCCCTCACAACCCGACCCGCGCCACCCGCTTCCTTGCCGCCTCCGCCAGCCTGTCCCCCAGCTCGGAGAGCAGTACGGAAGACTTTTCGCCCGACGCCGGGTCGGTCACCGCGAGCACCCCCGCCTCGATCTCGCGCGGCCCGAGCACGCCCAGCAGCGCGTCCCGGCGCTGACGAGCGAGCCGGATGCGGTTGCCGAGCGACCCGTCCCGCTCCACCCGCACGCGCAGCCCGCGGGCGCGCAGGTCGGCGGCCAGCTCATCGACCTGGTCCACCGCGCCGCCGTCACCCGCGCCGCCGTCGACCCCGGAACCGCCCAGCGGCAGCAGGCAGACCTGCACCGGCGCGAGCCAGAACGGCAGCCGGCCGGCGTGCCGCTCCAGGAGAAACGCGACCATCCGTTCCATCGCGCCGACGGTGCCCCGGTGGATCATCACCACCCGCTCCCGCTCGCCGGACGCCGCGACGTAGGTCAGGTCGAACCGCTCCGGCTGGTTGAAGTCGAGCTGCACTGTCGCGAGGGTCTCCTCGTGCCCGCGGGCGTCGAGCACCTGGACGTCGATCTTGGGCCCGTAGAACGCCGCCTCCCCCGCCTCGGCGCGCCACTCCAGCCCGCCAGCGAGCCGGGCCAGCACAACCCGGAGCGCCTCCTCCGCCGCCGCCCACTGCTCGGGCGCGCCGAGCCACTTGCCCGAGTCGTCCCGGCCGGACAGCCGCAGGTACGACACCTCGATACCCAGGGTGTCGAGCACCTCCAGGACGGCGGCCAGCGCGACGTGGACCTCGTCCGCCACCTGGTCGGGACGGCAGAACACGTGCGCGTCGTCGAGATTGATCTGCCGCACCCGGCTCAGCCCGGACAGCACCCCGGACCGTTCCGCCCGGAACATCGGCGCGAGCTCCGAGTACCGCACGGGCAGGTCGCGGTACGAGCGCGGCTCGGACGCGTAGATCTGCGCATGGTGCGGGCAGTTGGCCGGACGCAGCACCAGCGGGTCGACGTCGGAGTCGCCCATGGCCATCGGCGGGAACATGTCGTCGGCGAACTTGGCCCAGTGTCCCGACCGCTCGAACAGCGACCGCTTGCCGAGCACGGGCGAGTACACGGGCTCGCAGCCGGTGCGCAGCGCCACCTCGCGGGCGTACTGCTCCAGCTCGTACCGCACGGCCGCGCCGGCGGGCAGCCACAGCGGCAGGCCCGGCCCGACGAGCGGGCTCGACTCGAAGATCCGCATGTCGCGGCCGAGCTCGCGGTGGTCGAGGACCGGTGCGCGCCGGTCAGCGCCCGGCTCGGGCTGCGCGGGGTGCTCGTGCTGGTCGGCGATGGCGACGTCGTTCATGGTTGCTCCTTCGGTGGAGGAACCGCCCCGGTGCCGGGCAAACCAAAAGCCCCGGAGCGAGCTCCGGGGCTTGGGTTGCTGAGTGCAGGGTCAGCGCGCGCCGGAGGGGTCCGGCGTCGTCGTACGTGCGCTGAGGTGCATGCGACAACCCTAAGGTCAGAGGGACGACGCGTCCAGCGCGTTGCAGTCCTGGATGGTGCCGCCGTTGTAGCCGGTGGTGAACCACTTGACGCGCTGCTCGCTCGAGCCGTGCGAGAACGCCTCGGGGTTCACCTCGCCGCCCGAACGCCGCTGGATGTTGTCGTCGCCGACGGCGGCCGCCGCGGAGAGCGCCTGCTCCAGCTCCGCTCGCTCGATCGGTTCGAGGAACGTGACTCCCGTGTCCGGGTCCTCGGTCGTGGCGGCGGTGCCGGCCCACATGCCGGCGAGGCAGTCGGCCATCAGCTCGATGCGTACCGAGTCGGACTCCGGGCCGGTGCCCGACCGGTCGGCCCGCTCGAACAGCCCCAGCTGGTTCTCGATGTGGTGCCCGAACTCGTGCGCCGTCACGTACATCTCGGCCAGCGGCCCGCCCTCGGCGCCGAACTGGCTGGAGAGCTGGTCGTAGAACGCGAGGTCCTCGTACACGGTGGTGTCGGCGGGGCAGTAGAACGGCCCGGTAGACGACGTCGCCGAGCCGCAGCCCGTGTCGACGGCGTCGGTGAAGCTCACGACCTCGGGCATCTGGTACTCGATCCCGCCCTGCTCCGGGAGGGTCGTCGCCCAGTAGGCGTCGAGCGACTGGACCGCGGCGTTCAGGCGGCACTCCGGATCGGTGTTGGCCTGCTCGGCCGTGCACTCGCCGATGTAGCCCGCCTCGCCGGTGTCCCCACCGCCCGACGTGGTCCCACCGAGGATGTCCTGCGGACTGTTGCCGGTCACCAGCATGTACACGAGCGCGATGACTATCGCGATGCCGCCGCCACCGCCCGCAGCGACGGCGCCCCGGCGTCCGCCGCCCTTGCGGACCCGACCGCCCTCGAACTGACCGCCCTCGTTGAAAGTCACCTGACAACGCTACCGCGACGGGGACGCGGTCACCTGAAGACCGCCGCCGCCCAGCCTTTGACCGAGCCCCCGCCGCTTCTACCCGCCCAGCACCCGCGCCCGGTACTCCTCGACCGGCCACGCGGTCATCGCGCCGAAGCGGGCGGCGACGACGGCACCCGCCTTGTCCCGCTCGACCAGCACAGGCTCCCCCACCGCGCCGAACCCGGCGACCGGCTCCTGCACGAGACGCCCGTCGGACACGACGAGCCGCTGTGCCGCCTCGTCCGGCCGCGGGAAGCGCGGGTTGATGGTGTGCAGGATCCCGCCGAGGTCCACGACGTCGTACACGCCCCACAGGTTGGCGAAACGCCCGACGGGCGCGTCCGCCGGGACGCGCGACACCAGGTTCCCGCCGGTCGCGGACGCCGCGACCTCGTCCGCCGCCGCGAGCGCCAGGTTGACGATCTGGATGACGCCGTTGGCGATCTGGGTGGCGATGCCGTCGACGGAGTTGGTCAGGGCGGAGACCACGAGGCCGTCGACGGGGTCGATCCAGGTGCGCGTGATGTGGCCGGGGTAGCCGCCGGAGTGCCCCACGAGCTGCCGGTCGCCGACCTTGCCGAGCTCGATGCCGACGCCGTACCGGCCGAGCTCCAGGCCCCGGACCGCTACCGTCGACTCCTCACGCTGGACCAGGCGCTTGCTCTTGTCGGTAAGCAGCGTGGTGTCGCCGAGCACGTGCGTTGCGCCGTAGCGGACCATCTCGAGCGCGGTGGAGTACCAGCCCGTGGCAGCGGCCATGGCGCGGGTGTCGACGTGCGGGATGACGCGGCGGGCGTCGTCGTGCGTGATGCGGCCGGTGTGGCCTGCCGCGTACTCGTCCGCGCGGGCGGGGTCGAGCTCGGTCCCGGTCCGGGTCAGGCCCAGGGGTTCGATCACGGCGGCGCGCGCCACCTCGTCGTACGTCTTGCCGGTGACCCGCTCGATGATGATGCCGAGCAGGCTGTAGCCGATGTTCGTGTACTTGAAGTGCTCGTTCGGCTCGAACACGACGCCCTCGGTGCGGACGCACTCGAGCACCTGCTCGCGGTCGAGGAAGGGCCGCTCGTACTGCCAGAAGTCGCCGTCCGACGAGTCGCGGATGATGCCCGCCTGGTGGCCGAGCAGCTCGCGGACGGTGATCTCGGCGGCGGTCGAGCCGTCGAGCTCCGGGACGAGCGCGCCGACGCCATCGTCAAGGCGCAGCTCGCCGCGTTCGACGAGCTGCATCACCAGGACGGTCGTGAACGTCTTGGAGTGGGAGGCGACGCGGAACAGGTGGTCGCTGGTCAGGGCCTCCCCCGTCTCCAGGTTCGCCTTGCCCCAGGCCAGGTCGACGAAGATCTCGCCGCGGCGGCCGACGGCCAGCTGCAGGCCGGGCATGCCGTGGTAGGCGGCCTGGAACGAGGCCCAGTCGGCCAGGTAGGGGGCGATCGAGCGGAGGGTCTGCGCGGTGCGGTCGTCAGTCACGGGGACGACTCTCTCAGGTCGGCGCCACTAACCGAAGTAGATTGAATGATGGCGGGCACACCCGGGGTTGAACGGGGCAGCGCAGGCCGGGCAGCTCCCGGCGCCCACGTACTCCGTGACGGTCAGCTCCGTCCAGCACGCTCCGCAGAGCACCGCCCGCCGGTCCCCCGCACCGGCCGGCCAGGGCCGCGACGGGTGGTCGGCGGTCTGGTCGTGGCACAGGTGGCACGGGTAGTACCGGCCGCAGCAGGCGAACCGGATGGCGACGATGTCCAGCGGTGTCCGGTAGTGGATGCACCGGGTCTGCTCGTCGACCGTGGGGCCGAGCACCTCCGGCCTCATCGCACGCCTCGTGCGGCGAGGGCGTCGCCGAGCTCGTCCGCGTGCTTGAGCGCCATGACGAGGAACGGCATGGCGAAGTGCCGGAGGCTCCGCCCGCCGCCGCGGGCGCGCTGCGCCTCGCGCACGTCCCGGGCCAGGCCGGCGAGCACCGGCAGCGTGCTCAGGGTCACGGACAGCGTCAGCGCCGCGCGCCGCGGGTCGATGCGTAGCAACGCCAGCGGCTGCATCGCCCGCTCGATGGTCTCCAGCAGCTCGGTCGCGGGGGTGGTCAGGGCGAGCAGCGCGGCGAGCGCGCAGGCGACGGCGACCCGCGTCGTGTTCGCCGCGGCGCTCTCCGGGCCGAGGAAGATCAGCTGGCCGACGAGGGTCAGGCCGATCACCCAGCGGATCGTGACGAGCTGGCGGCCGAGCTCACGCAGCCCAGCGCCCGGTACCACGTAGCACGCGAGGCAGACGCCGGCCATGACCGCGGCGGCCCACCAGGTGACCGGCAGCAGGCAGATGCCGAGCACTATCAGCAGGAGCAGGGCGGTCTTCGGACCCGCTCGGAGCCGGTGCCATGGGCCGTTCCCGGGGCGGTACAAGGTCACCATGTCGTCACCACCGGATGCCCGCCTCGTACGTGGCGATCACCTGCGCGGGCGCTCCGACCTCGGCCACTGTCCCGTCCTGGATCAGCACCGCAGTGTCGCAGCGCTCCGCGAGCCCCAGGTCGTGCGTGACCAGCACCAGTCGGTGCGAGGTACCCGAGTGGGACGCGTCCGCGAGCAGGTGGTCGGCGACCCGGCGGGCGTTGCGCGCGTCCAGGTAGGCGGTGGGCTCGTCGGCGACCACCAGGTCCGGACGCCGGACGAACGCCCCGCACAGGGCGAGCAGCTGCTTCTGGCCGCCGGACAGGTCGTGCGACGACCGGTCCGCGAGATCGGCCAGCCCGAACTCCTCGAGCGCGGCGGTGACCCGTTCTGCCTTCTCCGCGCGCGGCAGCTTCTCGGTGCGCAGCGAGAATCCGACGTCCTCCGCCACGGTGGGCATGATGATCTGCGCGTCCGGGTTGCTGAAGATCACCGCGACGCGGCGGCGCAGCTCAGCGGCCTGGCGCACCGGGTCCAGGCCGAGGACACGCACCGTGCCGGCGGTGGCAGGGACCAGGCCGCTGAGCAGCCGCCCGAGCGTCGACTTGCCGGAACCGTTCTCGCCGATGACGGCGATCGTCCGCGCGTCCAGCGACAGCGTGACGTCGCGCAGCACCTCCGTGTCGCCCAGGCGCACGCCAGCACCCTGGAGCTCGATACCGCTCATCGGATCACCTCGAAGACCGCCGCGACGCCCAGCCCGCCGCCTACCGACGCCGCCGCGACGCCGAGCGTCCCGGCGGGGGCGCCCGCGCGGACGAGCCGCCCGAACAGCCGCACCACGCTGATCGCGCCGCTCGCGCCCCACGGATGACCCAGGGCCAGGGCTCCGCCGTCGGCGCATACGCGCGGATCGTCGTCGTCGAGGCCGAGGCGGTCGAGCACCGCCAGGGACTGGGCGGCGAACGCCTCGACGATCTCGAAGGCCGCGACGTCGCTGAGGTTGGCTCCGGCGGTGTCGAGGGCTGCGCGCACGGCCGGCGCGGCCCCGACGCCGGGCAGCGCGGGGTCGCAGCCGACCACCGCATGCCCCCGCAGCACAAGGCCCGGGGCGCGGCCCGCGAGCCGGCGGGGCACTATCGCGACCGCCGCGGCCCCGTCGCTGATCCGCGTGGCCGTCCCCGCGGTGAGGGTGCCGCCCTCGAACAGGAGGGGCAGTCGGGGCAGCAGCGGCTCGGCGACGCCGATGGAGTCATCGGCCGTCAGTCCCGCGACCGGGACGAACTCGGCCGCGAAACGCCCCGCGTCGCGGGCGGCCCGCGCCCGCTGGTGGCTGCGTGCGGCGTGGGCGTCCTGCCGTTCCCTGCTGATGCCGTCGGCTGCGGCGAGGTCCTCGGCGGCCCGCACCATGTCCGGGTCCGGCCACCCCTGCGGGGCGAACGGGGCGCGGTCGTAGGGCACGCCGTCGAGCGACCGGACCGGGGCGGTCGACGGGCTCTCGACGCCGCCCGCGATCCGGGGCCGGTCGTCCCCGGCCCGGATCGCCGTCGCGGCGTCGAGCACCGCGGCGAGGCCGCTGCCGCACTGCCGGTCCACTGTCGCGCCGGGTACCTCGACCCCCAGCCCCGCGGCCAGCGCGGCGACGCGGGCCGGGTTGCCGCCGGGGCCCATGCAGTTGCCGAGCACGACGTCGGCGACGGTGAGCCGACGTCCGACCGCGGCCTCCGCGTCGGCGAGCACGGCGCGTAGGACGGGTGCGGCGAGCTGTTCGACGTTCAGGGACGCGAGGGCCCGCCCGCGGGTGCCGATCGGCGTCCGGCGGGCGGCGATGACCACCGCTTCATCCGGCAACCCGGGTCACCTCCCCGGCGAGCGCCCGGCGGACGATCTCGGCGCGAGCCGGCTTGCCCGACGCGTTGCGCGGCAGCTCGCCGGTGAACCAGACCCGTGGCCGGTGGGCCGGGCCCAGGCGGAGCGACGTGGTGCTGCGCAGCGCGCCCGCGGTGATCGTGGGGGCACCGGGGGCCGGTTCTACCACCGCGGCGACGAGGGCTCCGACGTTTCCCGCGGGAAGTCCGAAGACGACGGCGTCCGCGATGGCGGGAAGCCGGCGGAGCTCGGCCTCGACCTCCTCGGGGATCACTGTCGCCGAGGCGGTGATGATGGCGCCGTCGGCGCGGCCGCGGAGCCTGAGCGTGCGCGTCCGGGTGCCGTCCACGTTCGCGTTCCCTGGATCGGGCACGGAGTCGGCCACGGAATCGAGCCCAGTATCGAGCTCCGCGAGATCACCGACCGTCGCCCAGTCCCCGTCGGTCCGCAGCGGACCGCCGGCCCCGAAGTACCCGAGGGCCACGTACGGGGACCGCACCCACAGCTCGCCGTCGCGCACGTCGATGTCCACTCCGGGAAAGGGGCGCAGGCCGGAGCCGTCGTCGACCGCGACGAACGAGAGCTCCGCCGCACCGTAGTAGGCGATCACGCGGATGCCCCGGGACTCGGCGTCCGCCCGCAGGTTCTCGTCCAGGTGGGAGCCGCCGACGAGGGCGGTCCGCACGCGCGGGATCTTTCCGCCGTCGAGCAGGGCGCGCAGCGCCTGAGGTGTGCCATGGAACGAGGTGGCCTCGGCGAGGCCGCCGTCGTGCGCCCCGTCCTGCCCCGGGAACACCGGACGCGGACCGCCGTCCAGCGCGTGCGCCAGGGAGAACAGCGTGAGCGAGGACGACGGCGGCGCGGGCAGGGCGACCACGCGTTCGGCGTCCGGCACGCCGGGGTCGTCGAGGAGCGCAGAGACGGCGCTGAACGACTCTGCCCAGGACGCGGCGGTGCGCAGCACTATGCGCGGCGTGCCGCTGCTCCCGGAGGTGAGCGTCGCCCAGGCGGCGTCGGCCGGCGGCCGTGTGTCCCGCACGAGAGCGTCTATGGCCTCCCGTTGCGCCGCGGGCCGGCGGACGTCGTCGGCGAGCGGGACATCGCCGGCCGCGCGCACCGCACGGAGGCGGTCGACCAGCCCGTGCGTGGCGCCGTCCAGCACGACTATGCGCGGAGTCATGGGGCCGGCGGTGTCCGGTCGTCGGCTTCCCGGCTCTCGGCTCCCCGGCTCTCGACTCCCCGGCCCACTACCGAGCGCCAGTTCCGCCGGAACGCGCGGGGGTAGGCACGCAGGAGCGTGGAGACGGTGACCGTCGCCAGCACGGCCTTCGCCAGGTCGCCGGGGACGAACACGAGGCTCGCCACCGCCGTCTGCGGAAGCGACAGCCGGGTGACCAGGCTCTGGACGGGAAGGCCGAAGGCGTAGATCACGAGGATGCCGCCGACGACCATCGCGAGCGCCGTCCGCCAGACCGTGGGCTTGCGGGCGGAGGAGTGCACGATCAGGCCGACGACGAACGCCCCCGCGATCCAGCCGATCAGGTACCCGGCGGAGGGCCCGACGAAGACGCTGATGCCGCCGCGTCCGCCGGCCAGGAGCGGGAGTCCGGCCGCGGTGAGCGTGAGCAGGGCGAGGACCGCGAGCGCCCCGAGCCGCGGCCCGAGGATCGCGCCGGCGAGCATCACGCCGAAGGTCTGCGCGGTGATCGGCACGCCGCCGAAGACGCTGAAGCTGCCCGGCAGGCCGAGGGCCGCGATGAGGGCGGCGAAGACCGCGACGCGGGCGAGGTCGCTCGCCTCGAACGCTCTGCGCGGTGTTCCGTTGTCGTCTCGCACTTGAGTCCTCGCTTCATCCTGAACATGATCCTGAACAGTGTTCACCTGAACGGCGTTCTGCACCATACTGTGGCGATGAGCGGATCACCAAGACACAGCCGTGACGACGTGTCGGACATGGCCCTCCGCCTCCTGGACGAGTACGGGCTGCCCGACCTGACGATGCGCAATATCGCCACGGCGCTCGAGGTGCGGGCGAGTGCGCTGTACTGGCACTTCCCGAACAAGCAGGCGCTGCTGGCCTCGGTCAGCGCGCGGATCCTCGGGCCGATGGCGGACGTGCGGGTCGAGGACATGACGGTGTCCGAGGCCGTCCGCGGGCTGGGCGCACGGCTGCGCGAGTGCCTGCTCGCCTACCGCGACGCCGCCGAGCTGGTGTCGAGCTCGCTGGCGCTCGGGCTCGTCGACTCGCCGGTCCGCCCGCAGCTGCTGGCGGTCACGCGCCGCGACGGCGTCCCGGACTCGTTGTCGCGGGTCGCCGCGGAGGCCGTGATGCACTTCGTTGTCGGGTACACGTTCCACGAGCAGCAGCGGCTGAGCGCGGACTCGTTCGGGCTGCTGCCCGCGGCCGAGTCGCTGGACCCGGAGACCGCGAGCGCGCAGCCCGCGCAGAGCGGTGACTTCGAGGAGGCGCTGCGGATGATCGCCGAGGGCCTGGAGACGCTCAGCGCTTCCGCACGTGCCGGGGCGAGTCCTGGTCCTGGCGACCGCGCAGCGTCTTGACCAGCCACCACACGACCAGCAGGACCACTGCGACGATGACTACCTTCTGGAACACGCCGACGCTCTGCTCGACGATGTGCCACTGGTCCCCCAGCATGTAGCCGGCGCCGACCAGCAGGGTGTTCCAGACGCCGGAGCCCAGCGTCGTGAAGGCCAGGAACCGCCAGATGGACATGCGCTCCACGCCCGCGGGGATGGAGATCAGGCTGCGCACGATCGGGATGAGCCGGCCGATGAGCACCGCCTTGTCGCCGTGCCGGGTGAACCAGGCCTCGGCCTTGTCGACGTCCTCCAGCGACACGAGCGGCATGCGGTCGACGATGGCGCGCAGGCGGTCGCGGCCCAGCCACGCCCCCAGGCTGTACAGGAGGACGGCGCCGACCACGGAGCCCGCCGTCGTCCAGATGAGCACGTGCCACAGGACGAGGGTGCCCTGCGCGGCGGTGAAGCCTGCCAGCGGCAGGATCACCTCGCTCGGCAGGGGCGGGAACAGGTTCTCGAGGGCGATTGCTA
Source organism: Promicromonospora sp. NPDC023805 (assembly GCF_040639635.1). Lineage (NCBI taxonomy): Bacteria > Bacillati > Actinomycetota > Actinomycetes > Micrococcales > Promicromonosporaceae > Promicromonospora > Promicromonospora sp. NPDC023805. The sequence goes on from NZ_JBFAAH010000021.1 coordinate 21,558, forward strand.
CGCCAGCGCCGGGTGCGCCGAGGGTCTCCATGAGCCCGACGGCCCAGTCGGCGACGGTCGTGGCGAAGCTTTGTGTCGTCATGGCCCCTACGCTATTTGACGACGAGGGGGTCGGTTGACTGCGGTTCACCGTCGGCTCGTGCGGATATGCCGCAGGTGGGGTGTGGTTTTCCGCAGTCCGCGCGTCCTGCGGCGTCCCTATCCTGGCGAGGTGGACCCCGCCCCCGCCGTCTGGCGCAGCACCCCTGCCCGCATGCTGTGGGGCGCGACCCTCGGCGCGGTCACGTGGCCTGTGGACCTGGTCTTTTCCGTGGTCTCGCTGCTGCGACGCCCGACGCCGTTCGGGCCGGTTCGGTCGCTGGTCGCCTGGCACCGCCGTCGTACCGTGCGCTTTCTCGGGTGGGCGGACGACGGGGTTGTGCTCACCTCTCCCCGGGCCGCTCGGTATCTTTTTTGGCGCGTGGGTGTGGGGCTGGTGGGCACACTGGTGCTCGGGCTGCTTGCGTACGGGATGTTCGCGGTGGTCGCGGGGCTGGCGTCGTGGCTGTTCGACGTGCGGCTCACGGTCGACGAGGCGTTCCAGGGCGACGGGCTGTCGACGGCCGGTGTGCTCGGGATGATCCCGGTCGGCGCGATCCTGCTGTACCTGGACCTGATGGGGCTCATCGGGGTGGCGCTGCTGGACCGGTCGGCGGCCGCGCGGTGGCTGGCGCCGAGTCGCAGCGAGCGGCTGGCGGCGCAGGTCGAGTCGCTGACGGTGAGCCGGGCTGATCTGCTCGCCGCGCTGGACGCGGAGCGGGGGCGGATCGAGCGGGATCTGCACGACGGGGTGCAGCAGCGGGCGGTGGCGCTGGGGTTGCTGGTGAATCGGGCGCGGCGGGCTGTTGGGGCTTCGTCTGGTTCTCTTTTGTTGGAGCAGGCTGCGCGGGAGGCTGAGCTGCTGGTGACGGACCTGCGGGATGTCGCGTGGCGGGTGCGGCCGACGACGTTGGACACGCACGGGCTGGCGCCGGTGCTGGCGGAGCTGGTGTCGCGTGCTGAGCCGTCGACGGTGCTGGACTGGGCCTCCCCAGAGCGGCTCCCGCCGGATGTGGAGACGACGATCTACTACGTGGTGTCGGAGGCTCTGACAAACGTAGCCAAGCACTCGGGTGCCAGCCGGTCGGAGGTGCGGGTCCACGTTGGTCGAGCTCCCGCATCCGACCCGGCCACCGTTGGTCGAGCTTGTCGAGACCCCGATACCGCCAAAGTCCACGTCACCATGACCGACAACGGCACGGGCGGCGCCCTCCCCCATCCCGGCCATGGCCTGGCCGGCCTAGCCGGCCGAGTAGCCACGGCCGGCGGCACCCTCACCGTCGACAGCCCGCTCGGCGGCCCGACCAAGATCGAGGTGACCCTCCCGTGCGAGTGATGCTGGCCGAGGACTCCACCCTGCTCCGCGAGGGCATCCGCAGCCTCCTGACGGACGAGGGGCACGACGTCGTCGCGGCGTACGGCTCCGCCGAGGGGTTGATGAAGCGGCTGGAGGCCGAGCGCCCCGACGTCGTTGTGCTGGACGTGCGTATGCCGCCCACGCACACCGACGAGGGCGTCCGGGCAGCGGTGCAGATCCGGGCGCGCTGGCCGGAGGTGGGGATCCTCGTGCTGTCGCAGTACGTCGAGCGGGAGTTCACGCAGGTGCTGCTCGGGGACGACGCGCGCGCCGTCGGGTACCTGCTCAAGGACCGGGTGATGGGCGTCGACGACTTTCTCGACGCGCTGGACCGGGTGTTTGGCGGCGGGCTGGTGCTGGATCCGGACGTGGTGCGGCAGCTGTTCCGGGACACGTCGCACCCGCTCGGGGTGCTGACCGAGCGGGAGCGGGAGGTACTGGGGCTGATGGCCGAGGGGCGGACGAACGCAGGGATCGCTGCGGCGCTGTACGTGTCGACGTCGGCGGTGGAGAAGCACTCGAACGCGATCTTCGACAAGCTGGGGCTGCTGGCCGAGGACGGGTACAACCGGCGGGTGCAGGCGATCTTGCGGTACCTGGAGTCGTGAGCTCGGCGGGCGGTTACCCGAGCCCTGTCAGGTCGCCGGACAGCAGGTCGACCACCGCTTCCTCCTCGACGGCATGCCCTGTTTCCAACATCGCCGCACTGAGTTCCTCGTCCCACGGCGACGCCGCAGGAACCCCAGTGAGCGCGAGCGATGGCCCGTCGCCGTGCACCGCAGCCCGGTAGTCGGCCGCCGAATACCGCCACGGCACCCACGCCACCCGGCGCCGCAGCCCTTCGGCGATGCGCAGCCCAGCCCAGTCGAAGTCCCCGTGATAGCGGACCTGGGCACCATCACGCGCGATGATGCCCAGCAGCTCGACGACGGCGGTGCTCGGCTGGCCCCACGTACACACCAGCACGAGCTCGCGTCGCTGCCCCGCTGTCTCGGCTGCCGACCAGCGCGTGGCGACCACCTCGACGACCGTCGGGTTCTCGCACACGTGCACGGTCATGTCGGACGCTAGGACGCCAACACCTCCGGACCGGACCTGGTCCAGGGTCAGCACGACGGGCATGCGGGCGGCGCGCGTCTGTTCCAGCACCTGGCCCGTGGCAGTGCCGGCCAGACCTGCGGCCGAAACGTCGGTCGCCCCGGGCACCCCCAGGCAGAGGACGGTGGAGGCGACGTTCGACAGGACGACCCCCGCACGGGCCCACGCGACCCGCGCGGAAGCCTCTCCCGCTACCTGGTCGGGGGGCTCGTCGGTGCCGAAGGCAGCGTCCACCACGGCGACCGTCATGCGGCCCAGGGCGCGGCTGCTGTCCAGGCCATGGGCCTCGCCGAGCGTCCGCCGTGCCAGGACCGCTATCGGCTCACCCGAGGCGGGGAGAGACTCCAGGACAGCGCGAACAGACCTGACGAGGTCTGCGGCCACCATCGGGGCGTCCGCGAGACCCTCGCGCGAGCCGCCTGGCTGCCCTGTCCGTCGCGCCACCTCAGCCCGCGCGGCTCGCTTGAGTCCCCCAGCCGCGCACCAGTCCCGCCACCACGCGCTGAGCCCGTCGAACCTTCGGACGACCGGCTCCAGCTCTGCTTCAGCCCGCCGCCAGGCTTCCGCCGCTCGGGCGACATCACCACGACGGTCGGCCAAGGGCCCCGTGAGCGTCACGACCGCGTCGGCAAGACCCGCTGGCCACGGGCCGCGCCGAAGGATCTGTTCCACCACAGCGAGGTCGACGCTCAGCCCCGCACCGACCTTGCGCGGGCGCCCGACCAGCCGCACGGCTGCAGCCCGCTCCTCGGCCGTCGGACCCGCCAACCGCACGACGCCCGACAGCAGGGGCAGCCCTTCACCGGTCGCATCGGACTCCAGCCGTCGTCGAACGCGGTCCACGATCCACGCGGCGCCGGGGTCACCGAGCAACGCCCCGATCGCCCTCCGGCTGCCATCACCTTCGTGCTCGACCGTCATGCGTCGAACAGACCCGGCGCGGCGTCCTCACCGTCGACCGTGGCCGTCCCGCTGGGAGCCGCGGCCAGCGCACCGGTGCCGACATCCTGCTGCCGGTCGCGAACCCTGCCGTCCCAGCGCCACCGGGTCACGCCCACGGCGTCCACCCCCTCGATCCGGGACAGCTGGGCGATGGACAGGCCGGGAACCTGCGGGTAGCAGCCCCACTCCCGTTCGCTCGTCATGACGACGTCGAGGTCGAACGTGGCCAGCAGACCGAGCGACTTGGCGCGGGAGTCGTCGTCCACACCTGCGAATGCCTCGTCGAGAAGGATGAGCCGCGGCGAGTGCTCGCTCGCGGAGTTGTAGTGCGAGGACGCAGCGGCGAACAGCGGGACGGACATTGCCAGCACCCGCTCGCCACCCGACGCCGGGCCCGACGCCGACCGCCACTGTCCGTTCTGCTTTCGCTCCACACCGAAGGTGTGCCACTGGCGGTAGTCGAGCGCGCGTTCGAGGTGCTCCTGCCATCCGGCCGTCGGGTCCGCCTCGCGGATCTCGGCGATCCGCGCCTGGAGGAACTCCCCGATCGCGGCCCGGTCCCCCTTGGTCCAGGTGGCATCCGCGCGCGTCATCAGGTCGCGCGCCGCAGCCAACCCTGCGGGACCGTCGGCCCGCTCCAGCCACGTCACGCGCAGCTGCATGCCGGTGGACGTCTTGCGGTCAGCCAGCTCGCGGTTCATCCGATCGATCTGGTCCTGCGCCGTCAGCAGAAGCTCGTGCAGGTGCCCGGCGACTTCGTTGACCAGGTGGTTCTCCAGAATCTCCCGCTCACGGGCGCTGAGCAGACGTTCGCGCTCCGCGATGTCCTCCTCGAGCCGCCCTGCCAGCTGGTCCACATCCAGGTCATCGGTCAGGTAGCGCACACGAGCCACCAGCACCTCGCCGTGCTGCTCCACGTAGGCGTTGTGCCCGTGCCGGCTCATCTGGGCGGCCAGCTCGTTCGACGCGGTGGAGACGTGCTGCTGCACACGGCTCCAGGCGTCGTCGGACCCGTCCATCGCCGCGAGCTCCTGCTCCGCGGCTCGCGCGACCGCGAGCGCCGCACTCACACTCCATGCCTCCGGCTCGTATGGACTGGGGACGTCCAGGTTCGCGAGCGCGACGCGGAGCAGGCCGGTCCCGGCGAAGCCGCGCAGCGCCTCGATGGCCGCTGTCCGCGCCGCGCCGGCCTCGTCACGTCGGACGGCGAGGTCGCCCTTCTTCTCCCGCAGCCCGCCGAGGAGCGTTGCAGCCGCCAGCTGGGCCTTCGCCAGTGCCCTGAGCTCGCGAACCAGGTCGCTCTTCGCGACGCCGATCGCCGCGAGCCGCTCCTGCAGCTCCGCCACGGACGCACCGACCGTCTGCTGCAGCATGGTCGCCGCCGCCCGCAGCCGCGCAGCATCGCCACGCAGCCCCCTGAGTGCGAGCTCACGGCCCTCGAGAACGGCCCGCGCCTCCGTGGCTCGCTCGGCGGCGTCATCGGACGCGCGCGACAGCCCCGCCGCCGCACGTGCCGACGCACGCACCTCCGCCAGCGCCACGGCATACCCGCTCAAGGCCGCCACCGTCTCGTCCAGGCCCTCCGCGGTGGGGTGCAGGCCCAGCTGGGCGGCGGTGTCGGCGAGCTCGCTCTCGGCGTCTCGCGCCTCGCCGCCTACCTGCGACCACTTGGTCCGTGCGTCCGCGAGAGTCGTGCGGGCCATCTCCAGCTCTCGCGTGGCTTCGGCCGCCTTCGCGTGCAGGGCGAACAGCACACGTTCGGCGGACGTCGGGTACGCCTCCCGCTCCGCGATGACCTGCTCCGCCTGCTCGATGGCGTCCTGCGCCTCGGCCCGCGCACTGCCGACCCGCAGATCCAGGTCCTCCGCCTCAGCCCGCGCCTGCGCGAGCAGCGCCCGGCGATGAGCGTCACGCGCGCCGGCACCGATGTAGGCAGCCGACTCCTTGGCCCAGGACCCTCGCGCGGGCCCGGCACCCCAGTGGCCGGCATGATCCACCCAGAACGATGCCCCGGATGCGGCGCCCAGCCCGACCCGCCGCAGCACAGCCGCCACCGCCTCCGCGGGAACATCCGCATCAGGTCCGACGGCGGGGACGAGCACCTCGGCCAACGTCTCGTTCCCCACCGTGCCGTGGTCGATCCCTTCGTCGCCGACGCCACTCAGCACCACGTCGCCGTCGGCCTCGACCGTGCCGTCGGGGAACACCCAGGCGTCCAGCAGCCCGGAGGACTGCAGCGCAGCCTCGATCCCGGCGTGCTCGCCCTCGGCCACACCGGGAGCGAAGTCCGTCAGCCGCCACAGAGGTGCGCCAGGAATGCCCGCGCGAGCGGCGGAATCGCGCCCGGGAGCCGCAGGCGGCGAAGGATCCTGCCCGGACTCCAGCTCAGCGATCCTTTCCCCGACCGCCACCTGCTCCGCCGCCAGCCGTGACGCCTCGTGCTCGGCCCGCGCCCTACGCCGCTGCAGGTCGGTCAGCCGACGCGAAGCGGCGCCCTCGACTACCCCCTTGGTCGGCGGCTCGCCGTCCAGGGTTCGCGCCCAGTCCTCGGCCAGGGCGGCCTGCTCGTCCGGATCGGTGGTCAGCTCGATCGCCCACAGGCCGCCCAGGTACGTGCGGACGTCGTCCCGGTAGCGCTCGACGCCGGCATCGACGTGGGCGCCTGCCTGGCCGGCGGCCTCCTGCCGTGTCGCCTCGACCGTGGCAGCGGTGTCCACCGCCTCGCTCGCCCGGTCGGCGCGGCGACGGGCGGATCCGGCGTCCGACACCAGGCCGCGCACGTGCGTGACCTGGTCCTGGCGACGAGCCAACGCACGTCGCGCTGCCTCCTCGTCCCCGCTGAGCCTCTCGTGGTCGGCGCCCAGACCCACTGTCGCGGCCAGGCTGCTCGCGCGCTCGGCGCGCTCCTGCGCCTCGAGCTCTGCTACTGCCTGCGCACCCGCGGCTGCCTCCGCGTCCCGGTCCGCCCGCTGGGCCCGCCCGCGTGCAGCCTCCATCTCGGTGCGGGCGCTCTCAGCGCGTGCTTCGGCGTCGGCGGCGGCCCGGCTCTCCTGGTCGAGCCGCTCGGCCTGTCGCATCTCGGGGCTCGCACGCAGCGCCGATTCGTCACCCTCAAGCTTGTTCTGCCGCACCTCCGCGGCGGTCTGCTGCTCGGCGAGAGCCTCGACCTCGGCCTCCGCGGCCTCCAGCGCCGCGTCGACCTCACGCTGGTCGCGACCCACCTGCTCGTAGTCGCTGTTGGCCAGACGCACCGTCGTCGTGCTCCGGCGAGCGGCCACGCGGGCATAGCCGCGGTACTGGTCGAGGAACCGGTTCGCGGCGCTCAGCGTCGCGGTCTGGGCGGCGATCCCGTCGCGCTCCTCCTCCAGCGACCGGAACGACTCCGCGACGTCGGAAACCACTGCCTGGTCCAGCGGCGCCAGCGCCTCGGTGAGCGCCGCGGACAGCGCCTTCTCGTCCGGCTTCTTGGACAGCTGCGGCTGACGCAGCTGGATCAGGAGGTCCACCAGTGCGCCGTAGCGTTCCTCACCGAGCCGGAACAGCGCCTCGTCCACGGCGCGGCGGTAGGGCTCCTGCGTGCTGAACACCTGGCCTGTACCTGTGCCCTCGAGCTCATCACGCAGCCGCTCCTGACTGAGAACCGTCCGCGTCTGGTCCATGAGCCGCAGGTCGCCGATCCGGCGCTCCGTGACGAAGTACCAGCGCTTCACGATCCCGCGGCCGGTAGCCGCCTTGAGCCCGATACCGAGAGTGCAGTAGTGCTCAACACCATCGGCGTCCACCCGCCCGAACTCGATCCACGAGTACCCGGTGCGCTCGTTGTGCGGATGGGCTCCGCCCAGCAGCAAGTTCCACTCCATCTTCTTCTTGGGGTCCGCATCCGGTTCCACCCGGTGGGCGTCAATCCGCCCGTCAAGCAGGAACGGGAGCGTGAGCGCCAGCACCTTGGACTTGCCGGTGCCGTTGTTCCCACGCAGCAGCAGCCGGCCGTCGTGGAACCAGAACTGCTCGTCGTCGTAATAGAAGAAGTCGACAAGGCCGAGCCGGAGCGGCTGCCAGCGCCGGGTCGTCGCCCGCGGCAATGCTCCGGGCTCGGTGATCGGCCCGGGATACAGCCAGTTCGTGTCCCCCGGCGGCGTGGTGGTCGTGGTCATCGGGTCTTCCTCTCACGGATCGTGGGGGCGGCGACAGCGAACCTTCCGAGGGCGGGCAGCGGATGCACCACGGCATCGGCCGGGTCTCCGCCGTCGACCACAGCGGCCAAGCCGAGTCCGACCAGACGGTCGAGCGCGGCGTCAACCAGAGCGTTCTCCGCGCCGGGCTCCCGGGCGGTCTTGCGCCAGTACGAGGCGTGCTCCCGCGCCAGCCGGCGGACGAGCCCGCGCAGCACGGCGACCGTGGTGGGACCGGACGTCGCGAGCTTCTCGGCCAGCAGCAGCGTGGCGTGCCCGTCGGTGCCGGACTCCGGCATCCGGACGTCGGTGAGCTGGTCATCGGGATCCACCAGAGCAATGCCCTCTGCGCGAAGCTCTGGGATCAGGCCCGTAGCCTCGGCGAGCCGGGCCGTGACGTTCACGCGCTGGTGGGTCAGGTAGAACCGTTCCGCCTCGTCGAGCTCGGAGTAGTAGACGACGGGGTCCAGCAGCAGGCGTCGCGACACCCGGTGCCGCAGCCGGACGTTGGCCTCCTCCTCGGTGTACGCGGGCGGCTGCTCGTGCAGTGCCACCTCCATGTCCGCGATCGCCGGGTGCTCACCAAGCCGGCCCGCCACCAGTCCCGGCGCGTGGGCCGTGGACAGCATCGTGGACAGCACCCGCCGGTCGACGTCGTAGAGCGCGTCGCCGCCGGAGGCCACATAGGACTCCTCGTCACCGGCGACCCTGGCCAGCACCCCGTACCCGAGCAGCAGCCTGATCGCCGCGACCAGGTCAGACCGCTCCTCCCGGCCGGCCAGGGTGAACTCCACGCTCTCCAAGCCGGGTTGCCTCGCGATCAGCACTATCGAGTCCGCCAGGCGGGCCAGGGAGATCTGCGGGTCCGACCGTTCGAGGACCGCCAACGCGAGGCAGAACAGCACGTATCGGCGGCGGGTGAACGGCGCGTCACCCCTGCGGGCCCGGGCCGGATGGCGCTCGGCGATGGAGACCGCCGTCGGCCCCTGCGGGACGTGCGAGACCAGCAGCCGGATGGTCTGCGGCTCGACCACCAACCGCCACCCGGTCTCCCGGTCGAACCACTGCCGCAGCTCGTCGGCGTGCCGCCGGGCGAGACGGAACAGCTCGCCGTCGGCCGGCGAGCGCAGCACGGGACGCGCGAGCAGCGCTCGCAGTGCGCGACGACGGCCCTCAGCGTCGTGCCGTTCGAGGGCGCCGGAGATGTGCCCGGCCAGCTCGACTCGACTCATACCGGGACCTCCACGGCTTGGCGCGCGTCGTCCGTGATGACCGGCGGCGGTTGCTCCGGTCCGGCCACCGAAGATGCGATGTCCACGAGGTGGTCCGGTCCGGAGAACTCGCCGTCCGGCGTCCGCAGCACGGCGACGCCCGCCTCTGGAACCCGGGTGAGCGTCACCGTCAGCTCGCCGTCGGACGTGTGGACCTGCGCCGTGGTCGCGTCGGGACCCATCGCGGCCAGGCCGTCCCCGAGCAGCCCCAGGAACAGCTTGAAGGCCTGCGGGTCCAGCTCGCCGAAGGCTGACAGAGGACGCGGCCCAGAGGTCAGGATGTGACGTCGGGCAGCCGCCGTCTGCTCCGCCTGGTGCCGGGAGCGCGCGGCGAGGATCGCCTTGGCCTCGCGCCTGTCCTGCACGCGGTTGGGCTTGCCGCGCCGCTCGTACGACCCGGTGCGGCGCAGCTGCGGGCTGATCTCCAGCGGCGGAGCCTCGGCCCACGGCACGGAGTTGCCCAGTCGCGCCTCCTCCCAGGCTTCCACCGTCTCCCCGGTAACCGTCAGGTGCCGCGCCGACGACAGCCCGAACGCCGAACGCCACAGCCGATGGCGGGCGCCGTCGTCCGGCAGGTCGGCGAACCACCGGGCCAGGGTGAGGAAGTCCTGGGTTCGGTCTGTGCGTCCGCCGGCGCGGTCGTGCAAGGCGCGCACGACGGCGAGGAGAGCAGGGATCGCAGCGCGGGCGCGGGACCGCAGGAGCTTGGCCTCGCTCTCCCTACCAGGCGTGCTGACGAACCAGTCGGCCAGGCCCGCCCACTGCCGTAGCCAGGTCTCCTGGGCCGTGACCACCGCGCTCTCCGCCTCACCCGGCGCCGCGTCCTGCGCCTCGCGTTCGGCAGCCACCGTCACGAGCAGCCGGACGGCGTCCGGCGGGATCTCGCTCAGCAGGGCCGCGATCCGGGCGCCCCGGGTGACCAGGTCGTCGATGAACCGCTCCAGGTACTCGATCAGCTGTTCCTTGTAGGCCAGGAAGGCCTCGACGTCAGCGTCGTGCAGGTCGATGGTGCGCTGGATCGACCCCATGAACGCCACGGCGTTGTCGGCGAGCTCTGTGAACCGCTCCCGCAGGCTGCGCATCGCCTGGTGAGTCGTCGCGGCATCTGCCCCCGGCGCCAAGTCGGCCCGCCCGCGCGTGGCGTCCCGCAAACTGGTCAGCAGCACCACGATGTCCTCCAGCGCCACGGCTTGGAGCGCACCCCGGGTGCCGAGCGCGGTGTCGTACTGCGCCAGCGCGCGCTCGGCGGCCTCCCCCTCACGGGACAGCTGATACAGCATGCGCCGCCGGTAGAAGTCCTCCAGCGCGGTGACCCGGCTGGAGTCCGGAAAAGCGAGCAGGTTGCCCCACACCGGGTTCGCCAGCCTCCCGAGCGCGTCGGCCACGGCGTCCTCGGTGACGGGCTCGCCGCCGTCCGCATGCAGCGCCCTGTGCACCTGCTCGGGGCGCACGTGGACCGTGAACCGCTCCTTCTCTGTCACCAGAGCACGCATGACCCGCCGGTACAGGGCGGCGTTGGGCGTGTTCAGATAGGTGAACGGGGCATACGCGCCAGACGGCACCGCTGTATCAGTGCTGTCCGGGAGCTGCTGATCATCTGCGGGGGTGGTCACAGCACGCCATGGTTCCACGGGTCACTGACAGGCAGGAATCACGGGCGCGGGAAGGGGTTGTGCTGGGCTTCACACCGGGTAGGCGATGCTCGGTATCTGGAGTCGTGATGCCCTAAGGGCCCAGACCGTCGATCTCGACGGTCCAGGCCCTTCGCTTTATGCGTTCACCACAGGCCGCCGCCTTTGCGGCGCTTGGTGCTGCTACCGCCGCCCCACAGCCTCTTGAACAGGCTCTTGCTGCGGCCCTTTGTCGTGCTTCCCCACGTGCCTCGCTTCAAGCTCTTCGCGCGAGACTTCCTACCCCATAGACCAGCCATCAGCGACCTCCTCGCGTACGGACAGGCTTCAAGGCTACGTAAAACTGCTGGCCAGGTGAATCACACGCCGCAATGAAGATCACCCGCCATGTGGTCAACCGCGCGTCAGCGGTCGGCTTTCATTGGGGAGGCGCAACGACGTCGCGCTGCGAGACGACACACAGGAGACTCAGTGACGCACCCAAATTCCGCAGGCTCGGCTGGTCCAGGGTGGTACCCGGATCCGATCGACCCCGGTGTGGAGCGCTGGTGGGACGGATCAACATGGGGTGCACCCAAGACTCCTTTTGTACCTCCCGCAAAGGCGCGGCGGCCCCAGCCTGCTTTGGCAAGCACTCTCCGCAGCAAGACCCGGGCGCGCTGGGCGCTCGGCCTCGGGATAGCGGCCCTCCCCATGCTTCTTCTCCCACCCTTCGGTCCGTTGGTTGCGATAGCTGGCCTGGCCGTCTCGATCCTCGAGCTCCAGTCCGGCAACCGTCAGAGCAGCGTGGTGTGGGCCACCGCTCTCAGCGGGATTGGGGTCGCACTCACCCTCCTCGTCGTCGCGGTGGGCCTCGCTTCTAGATGATCGACGCCTTCTACACGGGTGGGTTCGCTACGGTCGCGGTCCGTGGGCAATTGGCCGGGCTCGGCCGCGTGATCCGGCACGTCTCCTAGGGTTGTCCGGTGCGCATCTTCCTTGCCGGACCGACCGGCGTGATCGGGTCCCGACTCCTACCTCTGCTCGTTGCCGCCGGCCATGACGTCACGGGGACGACACGCTCGGCCGAGCGCGCGGGCATGATCGAGAAGGCCGGCGGCACTCCGGTCGTCGTGGACGTGTACGACGTCGACGCGCTCACCGCCGCCGTCATCGAATCCCAGCCTGATCTGGTGATGCACCAACTCACAGACCTGCCTGACAACGCCGCGGACATCCCGGCGCGCGCCGCCGCGAATTCACGGATGCGGACCGAGGGGACGGCCAATCTGCTCGCGGCGGCGTTGGCTGCGGGTGGGGCGCGGATGCTGGCGCAGTCGATCGCCTGGGCGGGGCGACGCCGTGGCCTGGCACGAGGCTGCCGTGCTGGACGCGGGTGGGGTCGTGGTTCGGTATGGGCAGTTCTACGGTCCGGGCACGTACTACGAGGCGGATCTCCCTGCGCACCCGCGGATCCATGTGAGCGATGCTGCTCAGCGGACGGTTCCGTTGGTGGACGCGGCACCTGGGAGCTTCGTGCTGGCTGATCCGAAGGATTGACTCAACTTCCCGTCGTGTCAGGCAGTACGCCGCCCCGGTGGCGGCCGCGAACGAAATGAAGTCGTCGTCGCGCCGGTTGGCGTAGGTGACGTAACCGAGCAGTTGGCCTCCCATGTCCTCAGCCCTGGCCGCCGCAGGGCTGGTCGGAGGCTGGACGCCGTACGTGCTAGGCAGCAACTGCAGGATGCCGAGGGCGAGGCACGGGTATCCAGACGAATGTCGACCTAGTTCAGATCGGGTAGTGCCGGCGGTCTTCTGCCTCGACGCTCGATGAACGCGTCAAGTCAAAAACACCGTCGACGGCCCGCACTGCCACGAAAGCCTTCCCCAACTGCGCAAGCTCAGCCAACTGAAGACTGAAACGCAAGGTAACCAGCCGCTCCTGTGAAACTGATCCAAAGGCCGATATTATATTCACTCTATTGTCTGCCAGGACTTGCGCGATGTCGGAGAGCAGCCCAGTCCGGTCCAGCGCCTCAACGTGAATCTGCACCCAAACAATGCTGCCTTCCGTGTCAGTCCATTCCACCTCGACTGTACGCTCCGGCTGCCTACCCAACCTAACCAAATTCACGCAGTCCGTGTGATGCACGCTTATACCCTGGCCACGCGTTACGAAACCAGCAATGTCATCACCCGGTAGCGGGGCACAGCATTTAGCGAGTTTGATCCATACAGTTGAGGAACCGGAGCGCTTAAGTACGACGCCCGGGTCGATCGCGCGCACACGCCGCGACGCGACACCGCCCGAAATAGACCCTCTGCTTGACGCCAGCCTCAAACGTGCCGTCGATGCCTCGATGAGGTTAAGTGCCGCATCGACAACAGCTATCCGCCCCTCGCCAACCGCCGCATAAAGTCCGGAAGCATCAGAAAAACCCATCGCATTCGCGACCTCTATAAGCGTCTCGTCCGATATAATTCGATGGCTTGGCAGACCCTGGTCCCGCATAGATTTGGCTATCGCCTCTTTGCCAATCGCCTCCTCGCGGCGCTCTTTCGTGAACCACTGCCGGATCCTGTTCCGCGCCCTTGGCGATTTCACGAACGCTAGCCAGTCAGCGCTCGGCCCGGCGGCTTCTGACTTCGAGGTGAGAATGTCGACGACGTCGCCGCTTTCCAGAGGCGAATCCAGCGGCACCAAGCGGCCATTTACCCGCGCCCCCATGGTTCGACGGCCCACGTCACCATCCAAACCATAGGCAAAGTCGACCGGAGTTGCGCCAGCGGGCAGCGCCATCGCCGCGCCCTTCGGCGTGAAAACGTAGACCTCGCCGCCGCTGATCTCAAAGCGGAGAAAATCTAAGAACTCCAGCGGGTCGGCCGTCTCACGCTGCCAATCGACCAACTGGCGCAGCCACTCCATCTCCGGCTGACCAGGTTCGCCTTCCGAGTCGCCTCCAAGCGCAATTGCCCCCGCACGCCTATCCGCCTCCTCCTTATGCTTTCTCAGACCAGCACCGATGCCGTACTCAGCGCGGCGACGCATGTCGTGCGTACGAATCTGGATCTCCACCGGCCTTCCGCCTGGGCCAATCACAGTTGTTTCCAAGGACTGATACATACCGAACTCAGGCATCGCGATCTTGTCTTCGAATGTACCCGGGATCGGATTCCATCGAGCGTGCATCACGCCAAGAGCTGCATAGCAGTCACTTACCGAGTCAACCAAGATTTGGGTTGCAGTCAAATCGTACGTTTCTGCGAAGTCATGACCACGTACGACCATCTTCCGATAGATCGAGTAGTAATGATTCGGACGCCCCGTCACAACTGCCTCAATGCCTGAAGCACGCAGGTCGGAATCGATCCAATCATTGACCTCTCTGAGAGCCTCGTCACGTGCCGGTGTCCGCTCGGCCACAAGGTGGACGATCTCTTCGTATACCTTGGGATACAGCGCTTGGAAAGACAGCTCCTCCAACTCCCGTTTCACTACGCCCATACCGAGTCGATGAGCCAACGGGGCATAGATCTCAAGAGTCTCGATCGCACTCCGCTCCGCAGACTTCGACCGTTCGCCCAACCAGGTTCGGGCGTTGTGCAGCCGATCCGCGAGCTTTATGACGAGCACCCTAATATCCTTCGCCATCGCGACCACCATCTTACGAACCTCGTCAGCATGCGCACTGTCTCCGTATTGGACCTTGTCCAACTGGGCTACACCGTCAACAAGCAACGCGACATCGTCACCGAAGTCGTTACGAAGTAGATCAAGCGAATAGTCGGCTTCCCCCACCGTATTGCGCAGCATCGCTCCAGCAATCGTGGTGCCCTCGAAACCGAGATCCGCAAGGATCGTGGCCACAGCGACCGGATGCGTGACGTACGAGTCACTGTTCCTATTCGCCTGCCCTCGATGAGCCCTCTCAGCCACCTGAAATGCACGCTCGATCAACGCGACATCCGAGTTTGGGTGACCGCTGCGAACAGCACGCAGTAGTGGAACGATACGACTTTGGCCAAGAATTCCACTTAACTCTGACGCGGCTTCGTTGCCGACAAAGGAAAGAGCTTCAACTAGTTCCAGCCGATCAAAGTACCCAATTCGGTCGTCGCGTGCCAGGCTGACCGCCCCGTTCAGAATCCATTCCTCCGTGCCCGAGAACCATTTCCTCAGGTCGAACCTGAGACCGTCGCTCCAACCGACTAGCTCACCGTCGCTCGGGCTGGCTGAACCCATGTGGCGCCCCACCGCAGCCAGATATGCGCGCATCCGAACGTCCGGCCGCGCCTCAGACGACTCGCTGAGAGTTAAAAGATCCGGCACTAGTTGCAAGTCCGCGATCGCCGTTCGTACGTCAATCGCCATCTCTAAGGCAAAAAGGTCGGTATGGTCATCGAAAGACATGGCCATCGCAGCGGAAACAATGGGAACCAGGGAACGCGGCACCGCGATTCGATCGGCAGCTAGGCCGGCTATTAAATCGAGGGCATGCTGGTCGCCGCGAGCAATCGATACACTCAGATACTCCAGAAAGCGATCTTCTTCGATCCATCGTGACGAAACAAACCGCATAAACGAATGGTTCGCCCAGATATCCATTGGAGGAGTCTCACCGACAAGCACCGTCAGAAGCCGCGCACCGCGAACCTCGTCCCGGGCGCACTCGTCGGCCGCGGCAAATTCAGCAACTATCTGATGAACGAATAATACTTCATGCTCCTCGAGATGCACTAGACCACTGCGCCGATAGATGTTGCGACAGAGATCTTCCCACTCCGCTTTGCCCATTCCCGAGCCGGCAGGAGGTGACGGCATCTCCACGATCGGCCGATCACGACCGGATTCGATCCATGACAACGCAGATCCACCAAGGTAATGGTACGTCCCTTCGATGACTTCCTGCGCAGCAAGCTTGCTTCTTGGACCAAATGGAGCCGCCGCTTCAATCGCCTCGTCGATCAGCGGCCGCCCTTCCGGCCGATAGAACACCCGCCGCACCGCGTCGCAATAGGCTTGCAGCAACCCGTATCGCGAGCCAGGGATTTCAGCTGAGGCATCGATCGCCCGGATACGACAAGCAATGGAGAGAAGAAGTGGGTTCCCCAGCAAGTCTGCTGGGGTCTGCGCGAGAATACCGACAACACGGCGATCAACGTCGCCGGCGTCGCCGGCGTCGCCAATCCATCTCCTGACGACCGCAACTTGCTGGAGTCGCGTGAGCGGCTCTAGCAACCAAACAGGCCCAACGAGTCGACCGAGCCCAGAATGCTCGGCTAGCGCCAGCGGCCGTGTCGCAATTACGATTCGCAATTGCTTATGCGACCGTAGTACTTCGTGCAATTTTGCCACTATTCTTACACGCCTATTTCGGTCGACCACTTCGTCGAGTCCGTCCACCAGGAGACACCACCGGTGACCTGGGATTGGCGCGTTGTCGAAAAGATCTTCCGACCATTTAGATTCCGAGAACGATGGAATGCGATTGAGCGATCGCCATAAGGAAGATGTGATTGGCTCGCTGGGGTCGATATCCGACGCCAGCACAGGTACCGGAACAATGTGAGGAATGCCGTGCATGCCCATTGCTACCTCTGCTCCGACGCAACACATTCTCAGAGCCGCAGATTTTCCGCCGCCTGGTCCAGCGACTAGAATAAACGATTCATCGGATTTGAGCAGGTCATACAATGTTGCAGAACGCACGTCTTTCGTTCCGGTGTCGTGCCGGACGAGTGTTGGAATTTCGTAAACGTTGGCGAGCGGAGGTAGTTCGCCATCTTCCGCCAGTACGCCGGATCGGTCTTGCGCGGCATGAGCACCCACCGTAGAGATGAAACGACGCAGTTCTCGAGTGACACGCGGCAGTCTCGCTGTCCGAATCTGTGTATCCTCGAGATGTCCCACCCACGCGTCGAAAGTCGTTCTATCAGCCAGGTAGGCGTTCACGTTCGCGAGTTTGGGAGACAGGTACCTCTCGAACAGATGGGCCGTCGGAAAAGCCCGAGCAACCCCATTTCGGTCGGATACGACAACGACACCACATATGAACCCGGTCGCCGCGTCAAAGAGCGGGCTTCCGCTCACTCCGGAGTGGATCGGGGTACCCTCTAGCTTAAAGAGTTCCGGTCCGGCAATTGACAGTTTCCCGCCGCCTAGGACCCTAACAAGAAACGGGTCCCCGCCAGCGGTGTACTTTCCGGAGGAGAAGCCAAATCCCGACAGTTCCGGGTATTCGACGTTAGGTGATCCAAGCAATGGGACCAGGGGTAAGTCTGACCCTTCATCGAGTTCGAGAATGGCAACGTCACAGTCCAAACCGTGGGTCTCTGAACTCCAGAGCACGCTCACCTGTCGTGGAATCGGCGCGCCATCGGCTGACACTGGTCCAACGATGGTGATACTTTCCGCACCTTCAACCACGTGTCGAGCGGTTAGAAGATGCCGCGGAGTGACTGCGAATGCGGTTCCCCGACCATCACTGTCGGGATACACCGCTTCCACGAGATAAGTTACGCCCCGGACAAGGTCCTCGCCTGTCATTGTTGAGCTCATTTGAGCCAATCAACCCGCAGGGCGCTCATAGTTCGCGATTACTTTAATCGATGACTTCGACGAAGCCTTTCCGATGACCGCGATAAGGCTCCCACTCTCGATGGCGAACTCGATGCCAATCTCAACGGTGACCGACGCGATTCCTCCAGCAAGGAAGGCGCGCGCGGCTTCTTCTGCAGCAGAAGCAGCCGCGGCGATCGCTTCTTCCATGCGCGGTGTCCGCTCGCTGACCGGGCTCTCGCCTTCTAGTCTTGCGCCGCTATCTCCGATGGCTTCGGCCATCACGAGCACCGTGTGTTCGCCAACCCGTACTCGTACCGGCAGATCGGACATGGCGCGCCTCCAAGGCATGTAGTGCCAGACTGGTCTCTGAGCGTGGCCGGTCCGACTGATTCCTGCAACGGTACTCGGGGTGATTTCGCAGAGCCGTTGCGACGACGACACCCGGTCAGGACCCGAGCTGCAGCAGCCGACGAGCGGCGCGTGCCTAATTCTCGGTCACGATTCAGGTGCTCAGTTCGTTCAAGTTCGTGGCGACAGCAGCTCCATAAGGTCGATGCCGTGCTGCAGACGAACCTATTCAGGTGTCAGCGCCTGGGTGGCACTTCCCGTAGGCACCATAATTTTGAGGAACCTTCTCGTCTCCTCGTCCGTCGAGTAGATCAGCGTGCCAACCATCCCGCGGGTGAGCAATACCTTGTAAGTGTTCCGAGTGAGCCTGTCGAACTGCACGTCTGTGACGCTCTTCTTGGTCAGTTCTCCGTCGCGGCTCTCCGCACGCCGAACCAACCAGGCACCTCGACCGCCGTCGGCTGTCTGCCGCCAGACCATGTCCGGTCCTAGGATCACGCCGTTCCAGTCGTACTCGAAGCCCTGTGCCGTATAGACGCAGCCGACCTGGCCGAAACCAGCCGGGTCGGTCGCCCAGAGAGCCGAGGGAGGAGCCCCACCTACCGAACGTTCACCTCGGAGGTTCCATGGACGCGCCCAGGACCCGATCTTGACGTCGGAAACCAGGGAACCGTCGTCACGCGGATCAGACCAAGGCCAGCAGAAGCCCGCCGTCATGCGAGCGCCCTTGCCCGTGTTGCGGTATGCCTGCAGTCGACCCTCAAGTTCCTGGGGTGAGTCCACGACGTCGACCTCGAAGTTCTCGTCGACACCTTCCCATGGCTGAGGGCCGGCCTCCACATCGCGCAGACCGAGGAGTCTCTCTACCCACTCGATATACGCGAGACTCCCACCTGAACGGAACTGGTCGGCGAGGTCGATCTTGTGGACCTGGAGGCCCTTGGACTCTGCGGCGATGCGAATATCGTCCGGCGTCCCCATCTCTCCAGGACGCACGACCTGGTTCTGGTCCAGGAGGAACACCGGGACCCGAGCGGCGTCGAGCAACTCATCCACCTGTGCACGAGCCTTCTCTCGAAGCTCCTTGCGGGTGTACCTATCGACGGACTTCTCGCGGATGCGGTGGGCCTCATCCAGGATCAGTACCTCAAGACCGTTGCGCTCGGCCTCCATGAAGTTGTTGAAGTACTTGAACAGCCCCTGCGTCCGCGACGACCCCTTGCCAGCTACCTTCCGCAGGGTTTGGGTGAAACTCCGTGATCCGGTTGCGTGAATCGCCGCGCGCCCCTCGCGAGCTAGCTCGCCCATCAGCGACAGAGCAATCACCGACTTCCCGGAGCCGGGGCCGCCCGTCACCAGAATTACCGACTTGGAGTCAGCCGACGCCGCCTTCTTCACCTGATGCAGGACCACATCACGGACCGTCTTCTGCTCGTCGAGCAGGACGAACTGCTCCTGCTCGCGAATCTCTTTTGCCACGACCGCCATCAACTGCTTCGACGGCGCGGTCTTCGAGCTCACCAGTCGATCTGCAGCGTCGACGCCTGACGCGCCCTTGGCCAGGAGCGACTGCAGATGCTCAATGAACTGGCCACGACGCTCCCCCGTGAACATCGGCGCCTGCGCAAGTTCCTTGCTGGCAAGCAGATCGCTGACGCCGAAGTCGGTCGCGTTGTGCAGGTAAGCGACTCCCTGCAGTTCCTCGGGCGTGTGCTCAAAGGCTCGCGAGAAGTCGCGCAGGTATTGGACATAGCCTGCGACCTGGGTGCTCGGATGCGACGACAGATAGCGGGCGCCATCGATCTCGACGAGCGCGTCGTTGTCCTCCCACAGGTTCGCTTGGCTCCACTGCTTGAGCTCGACGACCACATAAGAGTGCTTCCCCGTCCGTGGGTGCACACCAGCAAGGATCGCGTCAGCGCGCTTCGACGTCAGCGGTAGCCGGTGCTCAAGAAGCACCTCGACCTGGTCCAGGCCTGCATCAGTGAGGTCGCGCGCGAGCGCGGGCAGGGAGTTGTGCCACGAACGGCGCTCCCCCACTCCTACGTGCACGCCCTGGCGCGAGAGTTGCTCAGCGAGGTGTGTCTCCACGGCAGATGAGTCTGAGTTGAGCGACGACGACAACGATGCCGCGGAATAGCGGATGACCGACAAGAACGTCCCCTGAGCAGCACGAATGAACGTGCGGCGGGGACATGTCCGCTTGTCGGAGCGGAAGTCCGTCGATGCCGCGTGGGCAGTGCGAGTCTATGCAGGTCAGGCGTCGAGGGCCGGGCAACACATGGGGTGATTCGCGTAGTCAGACCACCGGTTGCCCCGGCGGAAACCGCTCGTCGTTCCTCGTGATCTTCGCGTGCGCCGCCTGTATCAAGTCCACCCCGCAGACGTCGGCCAACTGCACCAGATACAGGAAGACGTCTGCGAACTCTTCCTCGACACCGTTTCGAGTGTCGGGGTCCGCCAGCTTCTCGTGGACCTGGTCGTCCGTCAGCCACTGCATCTCGGCGAGAAGCTCGCCCACCTCACCCGCGAGCGCCATCGCAAGATTCTTGGGCTTGTGGAACTGGCCCCAGCCTCGGGCAACAGCGAAATCGCGGAGCCTGGCGCGTACGGACTCGATCGTGGCGTCGTCGTTCATGGGCTCATGATGCCCTGCCGCGTGGGCACCCACGCCTTGGCCACAGGCGGCACAAGCTGAACCGCGATTACCGCGATCGACCATGCTCCAAATACACGGCACTCTCAGCGAGCCATGCCATATGCGCCTGCCGGATCCGCCGCTCAAGGCGGGGAATTAGGTAGTCACTCAGTTTTCCGAGATCGACCCACTCATAAGCATCAAGCTCTACGTCGTCCAGTCGAATCAGTGACTCGTCGTCGCCCAGCGGACCGCAGTCGAACAGGTAGAGGATCTTGTCCCCTTCACGATCGTTCGGCGCCCAGTCGTTGGCCAGCATCCGCCGCGCAATCCGCTCCAGGCCGAGTTCCTCACGTAACTCCCGCTCGCATGCCGCAGCTGGAGACTCCCCGATGTCGACGTATCCGCCTGGAAGGTCCCACCCGTTGCTGTAGGTCTTGTGCACCAGAAACACAGCATCGTCTGTCGCGAACAGAGCGCCCGCCGCGACACGAGGCGTCGCGAACCGTGCAGTGGGATCGGCGGTCATACGGCGACTCCCACCGCGCGTGCGAGCCGGGTCAGCTCGACCCCGGGGCGTCTGGCGGCGGTCTCGACGAGAGAGTTCACAACGTCCTTCGTGATGCGGTGGTGGCGGACCTGGGAAGGTGCCGATGCCTCGGCCCGCACGAGCGTAGCCAGTGCATCCTCCCTGTCCCCCACTGCGAGGCTTGCACGCGCGATGTCGAGGTGAAGCCGCACACGCCGCTCGGTCGGCATGTGGTCCACGTGCAAGCTTCCGCCGGTCGTCAGGACTGTGTCCATGTCCGACACCGCGGCAGCCACGTTCGCCCGATGAATCACAACGTTCGTCGGCCCGAAGGCAGTCCAGAGCTCGTTGCGATCGCTCCCCACCACGACGGCCGCAGTATCGGCCTCATCCAGGTAGGCGTTCGCATCCGCCATGTTGCCGTGACCGGCACTGATCACGGCACCTGTCAGCAGCAACGTGCCGTACACCGAGGCCGAAGTCGATGTCCGCGCCATCTCCGACTGGAGGCTCCGTGCCGTGCCCGCGATCACTTCGAGAGCATCGGCTGGTCGACCCGAAGACGCCATGGCGAATGCCGTCGTACGCAGCAGCGACACGTGCACGTCTCGATCGTTGCTCCTGTTAGCGGCCGCGACGCCGCGGTCCGCCGCGATCCAGGACAAGTCCACCCGTCCGGTCTTCGAGAGCAGGGCGGCGGCGATCTGGTAGGCGAACGCACAAGTGCGGTCCGACGTTGTGATCGCGTCGACCATCCCGAGCGCTTTCGTGGCGTGGACCGCTGCGAGCACGAAGTCCGACGCCTGAAAGGCGGTGAACGCCGCAGCAACACTCACCTCCAGCATCTGACCCGACGCGTACTGGGACAGATCAGCCGGCGCGTACGCGGTCAGCGCCCGACCGAGGCTCTCGAACGCGCTCGCGGGCTCAGGCTTGGGGGCTCCAGGCGCCATCCGTTCCACGTGTGCAGCAGAGACTCGGAACGACGACCGATCCGGCTCGGTGCGACCATGTGTCACCGCCACGAGTCGGCGCTCCGCAGCCGACATTCGGTCGAGGTCTGCCTCGTCAAGGAGGTCGGCGACCACGCAGCCATGGCCGAACGTAGCGGCGAGCGCGGCGAGGACCTCCAAGGACGGGCGCGATCCGCCGAACGGCCATGACTCCCACTCGGAGACGCGACTCTCACGAACGGCCAGATGCGGGTTGTCGGAACGGAACTCCTGCACGAGCTTCCATTGCGGCCAGCCCATCGCGTATCGCCAGGCCACGCGCGGCCGCACGTGCAGTCGGTGGGCCAGTTCGACCGCGACATCCTTGGCAGGCATGCCTCGACGGAATAGCTCCTGCCGGATCTGCTCCCGCGATGCCTTCGCGCTCTTGGCCACTCCCCACCTCCTTTCCGTTCTCACAACGTGCTGTCGGCGTCCGCCTCTAGACAGCGTAGTGACGGCAGCTTGTCGGGGCCCTTCGCTTGGCGGAAGTTTCCAGGTTCTGGAAGTTGTGGAGGCCCGAGACCACGTTCCTGCTGCACCTAGACTCGGATCGCGTTCTTCCTTGGACAGGCGGATCTTCCACCCGTAGGCAGCGGGAGGGTGGTTCTGCCTGACGGCGATGGCTCCCCCGCCGACGTCGGGCACCTCAGACCTGACCCATCGGAGATCACCGTGACCACACACGACAACGTCGACATCGCTTCGCCGATGCTGATCGCCCTCGATATCGACGGCACCCTGCTGCACGCCAACAGCCACATCAGCGACGTCGTCCACGAGGCGATCGACCGCGCCCAAGCCGCCGGGCACCACCTCATTCTCGCTACCGGTCGAGGCTTGGACGGGCTCCTACCGATCGCCGAACGGCTCGGGCTGACCACCGGATATGCCGTGGCGGCCAACGGCGGGCTGACGATCCGTCTGGATCCCAGCGCTCCGGACGGCTACCGGTTCGCGAACGCTCGGATGTTCGACCCGGCAGTAGTGATCCAGGCTGCCCTCTCACTCGCTCCGAGTGTCCTCGTCGGGGTCGAGGAACTCGTCAGAGGCTGGAAGGTGAACCGCCCGTTCGACCCGAGCCTGCTCAACGGCGAGCAGACGCAGGCCACCGTGGTGGATCTATGCGCGGGGCCGGCCTGCCGGATCTCGTTGGCCGCACCTGAGATCCGACTGCACCTGGAAGCGCTGCGAGCGACGGGAATGACCGTCACGACCGCGGGACCGGACTGGCTCGACGTGACCGGACCGGGCGTCTCGAAGGCCACGACGCTCGAGCGACTCCGGGCCAAGCTCGGGGTCGCTATCGAGCACACCGTCGCGATCGGCGACGGGGCCAACGACATCGAAGCCCTGGCCTGGGCCGGCCGAGGCGTAGCGATGGGTCACGCTGCCGAGGCCGTGCGCGAGGCAGCCGACGAGGTCACCGGCACGATCGACGAGGACGGCGCTGCGGTGGTGCTGGCATCGCTGCTGCGGTCGGCGGCCGGGCGGTCTGCCGAGCAACCGACCGAGCGGTCAGCCTGACGGTCGACATCGTGAACCGGAAGGAGGCGACGTCCCCGTGTCTGAGGTGTCACAGAAGATAGGTGTGTCCTTTGCCGTCGAAGGCACTGCCGCAGACGACGTCGTCCGACTGCACACCGCGATCGCGGGCTCGTTCGGTTCCCAAGTCAGGTTCGGCCGGGACGGGAACAGCCGGCCACATGTGACGGTCGCACTGGGCGAGGCGGATCAGGCTTCGCTTGCCCACGTGATCGCACTCGTAGAGAAGGCTGCCCGCACGACGGAGCCCTTCCTGCTTGCCTTCGGCCCTGTTGCCCGGAAGGCCGTCACCGGACGATACGTGTTGGCCGACGTGTACTTGCCGGGTTCGATTCGTCAGTGGCGAAGCGCTCTGCGCGCGAGGATCGCCAACCACCTGAGCGGGCTGGGGCGTACTACCGACGAGCCCCACCTGACGGTCGCCGTCGTCGACGAGCACGGCGTCGCCGTCGACGACCTACTGACCCGAGCGGACCAGCGCATCGCTGGCTGCCGAGTCGCACACATCGACGTCGCTCATGCCGGCCCTCGCGGCGCGAAGGGCTCCATCATCCGGAGGTTCAAGCTCGGCGACGAGGCCGCCCTGCTCGGCACCTAATTCACGTGGTGTGCCACCACCCCGCATGGCACCCTCAGCGACGTAGAGGTCTCACACAACTCAAAGGAAAGGCTCACGCGTGCACGACGTCGTGGCGATCAAGGACCAGGTTGAGGCAGCCGTACAGGCCGCCCTGTCCCAGGTGCTCCCGGCCGAGCTGGCCGACACCGACCCGGTGGTCCGACGATCCGACCGCGCCGACTTCCAGGCCAACGGCACACTCGCCGTGGCCAAGAAGGCCAGCCGCGCCCCGCGCGACATCGGGACCGACGTCGCCGAGCGCCTGACCGGACTCACGGCCGAGGTCTCGGGTCCGGGATTCCTGAACATCACCGTCCCAGACGACCTGGTGTGGTCGGCCGTCGCGGCACGGCTCGCCGACGACCGGCTCGGCCTGACCACACCCCGCTCGGGCGAGCGGGTAGTGGTCGACTACTCGGCGCCCAACGTGGCCAAGGAGATGCACGTCGGCCACCTACGCTCGTCCGTGATAGGCGACGCACTCGTGCGCGTCCTCACGCAGCTGGGCGCGGACGTGACCCGCCAGAACCACATCGGGGACTGGGGCACCCAGTTCGGCATGCTCATCCAGTACCTCGACGAACACCCCCAGGTGTCGTGGAAGGGCCGAGGCGCCGAGACGATGTCTGCACTCGATGGCCTGTACAAGGCTGCCCGGGCCGAGTTCGAGGCCGACCCGGCATTCGCGGACCGCTCCAGGGCCCGCGTCGTGGCCCTGCAGTCCGGTGACGACGCGACCTTGGCCGTGTGGCGGGACCTGGTCGCCGAGTCGGAGAAGGCGTTCGAGGTCATCTACGACCGGCTCGGGATCCTGCTCGACGGCGGAGACTTCGACGGCGAGTCCCGCTACAACGACGCCCTGGCCGACGTCGTCGACCACCTGCTCCGCACAGGGATCGCCACCGAGTCCGACGGCGCCGTGGTCACCTTCACCGACGGCGTCACCGGGCCCGAGGGCGAGCCCGTGCCGTTGATCGTGCGGAAGAAGGACGGCGGCTTCGGCTACGCGGCGACCGACCTGGCCACGCTCCAGCTGCGGGTGGACCACTACAAGGCCGACCGCATCCTCTACGTCGTCGACGCCCGACAGGCCCTGCACTTCCGCATGGTCTTCGACACAGCCCGCCGCGCCGGCTGGCTGCCCGACACCGTCCAGGCAGAGCACGTCCCGTTCGGCACGGTGCTCGGCACCGACGGGCGGCCGTTCAAGACCCGCTCCGGCAAGACCGTGCGGCTGGCCGACCTGCTGGACGACGCCGAGGCCGCCATCCGCACCGTCCTCGAGTCGAAGGAGCACGACTTCACCGACGCCGAGCTCGACGCCATCGTCCACGCCGCCGGGATCGCAGCGATCAAGTACGCCGACCTGTCCAACACCCGCACCAAGGACTACGTGTTCGATGTGGACCAGATGGTCGCCACGAACGGCAACACCGGCGTCTACCTGCAGTACGCGCACGCACGCGTCCGCTCCATCCTGCGCAAGGCGTCCGCCGCGATGACGTCGGACGGGTCGGCCGCGACCGGCGTCGGCCTCGTGGACGCCACTCTCCCGGCGCACGCCACGGAGAAGAGCCTCGCGCTTACCCTCGATGCCTTCGGCGCTGCCCTGCACGACGTCGGAGTCACGCTCGAACCGCACCGACTGTGCGGGTACCTGTACGACGTGGCAACTGCGTTCACCAAGTTCTACGAGGCCTGCCCCGTCCTGAGGGCCCCTGACGACGCCGTGCGGTCCAACCGCGTGGCTCTGTGCGACCTCACCGGTCGGACCCTCGCTGCCGGCCTGGACCTCCTCGGCATCCGGGCTCCCGAGAGGATGTGACGCGGCGACATGGAGTCCTATTGGCCGACCAGGGCCGCTCTGAGCGCTGTCATGCCGACGTTCGGGCTTCGGGTCCGTTGGGATGACTTGGAGCTTCGGCTGCCCGACGATGCCGAGCTCCTCGCACTCGCCGACCTCGCGGCCGATGGCGTGCACAACTCCGAGGTCGTCCCGTTCTCCTGGGCGTGGACCCGCGGCACAAGCGAGGACGTCAAGCGGAATGTCCTCGCGCACAAGTGGAAGAACCGGGCTCGGGCCGCACCCGACGACTGGGTGCTGTCACTTGCCGTGGTCCGGAACGGCGAGATCGTCGGGGAACAACAGATCTCTGCGAAGAACTTCCCGGTCACGCGTTCCGCGCACACCGGCTCCTGGCTCGGGCTCCAGCACCACGGCCAAGGCATCGGTACCCGGATGCGGCTCATGGCGCTGCACCTGGCTTTCGAAGGACTCGATGCCGCAGAGATGCTCAGCGAGGCCTACGACGATAATCCTGCCTCGAACGCCGTCTCCCGACGCGTTGGGTACGCGGCAAACGGGTCGAGGCTGGTCCCTCGAGAAGGGCACTCGGCCATCGAGAACCGCTACCGCATGGCTCAAGAGCTATGGGATGCCCGCCCAGACGATCTCCGCGCTGAGATCACGCTCGAAGGTGTGCTGCCAGTCCGCGAGCTGTTCGGGATCAATCAGCCGAAACAGTTTTCGTCGTCGACGCACGGCTCTCCGGGCATCTAGCTGGCTGGCGTGACCGTCGTCGTGGTGCCTTTCCACGGCCCGTCGCTGCGCCGTTTCAGGCACGCTGGAGAGGAAACGCCCACCGGCTGCACCGGTTCCGAGTCTCGGGTGGTGTTTTCGATTCCCATGTCGTAGCCGGCGGCACTGCGCCGCACGACGCGCTGTTGTCGGGTTTCGCAGGTTCACCCGCCCTGATCCGTAGGCAGCGCCCATCCAGCGGCTAGGTTCGAGCAGGACTTGGCGTCCTGTTTGTCGATACGGACGAGCAGCGCCGCGGACTTCCAGTGGGGACCGGCGACACCACCGAGTAGTCCAAGTCCATCGCAGACCACTACCTTCACATCTCAGGAGCCAACGGTGGACCACGGGATTCAGCTGATCAGTGACGGCGATGGTCTAGCGCTCATCGGCGATCCGATGGTTGTCGAACGCTTCCTTGACTCTAAAGGGCTGCCGTCGAAGGACCTCGGACTGCACCGGCTAGGGCCGGTCCTTGGCACCGCGGCTGGGGCCGCGCAGGCAAGTTCCGAGATCGCTGCCAACTCCGGTCGCTGGCTCAAGCTAACTGAGGAGTCGGCTCGGCTTGTCACCGAACACGGGCTGAGGACGAGTTCGAAAACAGGGCTCAGCTCAGGTGTACTGAAGGGGAACAGCGGTCAGATCAAGGGGTTCGTCGAATTCGCGAAGGGGCACGGGTCTCTTCTGACCAACCCGGCGATCCTTGCTGGTGCCGCAGGGATCATGGCGCAGCTCGCGATGCAACAGGCCATGGACGAGATAGCCGACTACCTCGCAACGATCGACGAGAAAGTCGACGACGTGCTCCGCGCCCAGAAGGACGCTGTGTTGGCGGACATGATCGGCGTGAACCTCGTTATCGAAGAAGCCATGACCGTCCGAGAGCATGTAGGTCGGGTCTCCGAGGTCACCTGGTCGAAGGTCCAAGCCACACCGATGACGATCGCACGAACTCAGGCGTATGTGTTGCGTCAGCTCGACGCCCTCGCGGAGAAGTTGGAGCACAAGGCCAACGTCGCCGATCTCGCCAAGACATCCAAGGAAGCCGAGTCCAAGGTTTTGGAGTGGCTCGCCGTTCTGGCACGTTGTTTCCAGCTGCAGGATGCGATCGCCGTGCTCGAGCTGGACCGCGTGCTAGATGCATCGCCGGATGAACTAGATCAGCATCGTCTCGCACTGAGGGTCGCCCGTCGCAACCGCCTGGATCTCATCTCGCAGAGCACCAAGCACCTAATGGACCGGATCGAGACGGCAGCGGGCATTGCGAACGCGAAAGTGTTGCTGCACCCGACCACGTCACGAGCAGTGGTGTATTCGAGCAGCCGTGTCACGACCGCCGTCGTCGACTTCCATGGGCTGCTCGGGATCGAGAGCGATCGACAGGCACTGGAGGCGAGGCGATGGGTCGATGCGGCCACTGAGGTGAAGGACAAGGCGCTCGAGACCGGAGCCGAGGGCGTCGGCACAGCTAGGCGCCTCGGGAACGAAACCTTCGACAAGGCCCGTTCCGTGACGGGCAAGCTATCCAGCGGGATTGCCGAGCGAGCGCTCCGTCGGCGGGGAAACGACACGGAAGGCTAAGTGACCGACGACTGTCAGCCGTGTGAGCTCTCGCCGACTGCAACCGACGTGTCGCCCATTCCTGAGGCAGTCCCCCGTTGGTCCACAGTCTTCGGCATCGGTCGTTACACGTCTCTCGGAAATCGATTCGCGCTAACCTCTGGCGATGGATAGGACCACACCTACCGTTTCAGAGCTCGCAGTGGAGCTTGGTATAGCCGCGAAGACAATGCGGGGCTGGATGCGGCGGCAAGGCTGGCGGCATCCCGTGGAACTTGGCAGCCCGTGGACGCTCACCGCCGAGCAAGTCGAGCAGTTGCACATGCACTTCTCGAGGTCGACGTCGACAGCGGCAACAGCATCCACAGACGATGACTCCGGATTCGGGGCCTTGACCGTCGGCGAGTTGCTGACCACCTACAGCCGGGTTCTCGGTTGCCCCGGTGGAAACCGCTGATCGTTTCTCGTGATCTTCGCGTGCGCCGCCTGGACCAGGTCCACGCCGCAGACGTCGGCCAGCTGCACCAGATATAGGAAGACGTCAGCAAACTCTTCCTCGACACCGTTTCGAGTCTCGGGGTCCGCCAGCTTCTCGTGGACCTGATCGTCCGTCAGCCACTGCATCTCGGCGAGAAGCTCACCCACCTCGCCCGCGAGCGCCATCGCGAGATTCTTGGCTTGTGGAACTGACCCCAGTCCCGAGCTGCAGCGAAGTCGCGGAGCCTGGCGCGTACGGACTCGATCGTGGCGTCGTTGTTCATGGGGTTGATTCTGCCCGGGCGGCGAGGTCCTTCACCTTGCCAGGAACCCGCGCGGTGACCAGCCCGGCACCCCTGGGAAGTGTCGTACCGTCTGGGAATGCAAGCGTGGGACGGGATCGACTGGGCGTCGTTGGAGCACAACTACGGCTCTGCCGCGGACATCCCACACCTTCTGCAGCGCTGCACATCCACCGACGCCGATGAAGTCGCCGAGGCGATCTCAGAACTCGATAGCGCGCTGCACCACCAAGGAGGTTGGATCTGCTCGGCGTCGTCAGCCGCCTTGCCGTTCCTTCTACACCTCGCCGCCTCCGCGACCCACCACCGGGCCGCGTTCGTACACCTGGTCTGGGACCACTGCCTCACGTGGCAGACGGCGGACGACAAATGGATCGACCGCGCGTGGCCGGCGGCCGTCCGTTCCGTAGAACCGCGGGTCCGTGCTGTGGTCGCGGACCACGATCCACTGGTACGTCGGCCGGCAATCCATGTAGCGGCCGGGCTGCTCGAGCCACAGGCAGCGGAGACGCTGCTGCTCGGCCTATGGGAAACCGAGCTGGACCAGGCGACGCGGATCGACCTCATCGATGCCTTGTCGGTAGTGCTCAAGCGCGACCCAGAGCGGGCGCGGGTGCGTGCGGTGCTGGAGGAGACTGCCACTGGTGGCGACGCACAGCTGTCGATCGCGGCGCTGCTTGAGCTCCCAGACGCCACGGATCGCGCCGTGCGTCTAGTCGTCGCTGCACAGTCGCTCGTCGACATGGATGCAAGGCCGTGGAAGGAAGCAGCGGCCTACGACGTCGGTGCGGGTGGTGTGCTGTTCGCGATTCTGAACGCCGTCTTACCGGACCAAGTCACCTACCTCAAGCTGCTCAAGAAGTTCCTCGCCCCAGAAGCGGGTGAGGCAGTGCCTGACGAGCTCGCGCAGCGGGCACTGGAAGGCTGCGGCCGACTGCTGTCGCGTCAGCGCGATGCGGCCGGCCAGGTGGTGCCTCTGATCGCTCCCTATCTAGCGTCTCCCGACCCTGGCGTGCGGTACACAGCCTGCTACCTGCTCGCCTGCACGGGCGATGCTGCCCGGCCCTACGCCGACGAGATTGCCCTGTTGCTCCAGGACCGAGCCATCAACGAGGAGCGCCACGCTCGCCGAGTGGTCGCAGCGGCCGCCGTCTGGGCAATGGCTCGGATCGGTGACCCGAGGTGCCTGCCGTACGTACGCGATGAGCTGGATGGGCGCACGAACCTGTTCTCTGCGACGAAGTACAGCTCGGGCGGCTCCTACTTCACCGTGCGGGACGTAAGTATCGACGACCTGGTGCGCCCCCTGCACGCGTACGCCGATGCACTGCTGGCGGACGTCTTGCGCGCCATGGCCCGCAACGAACGGCCCTTCCTGACGCTACGCCTGGCCGAGGTGCTCCAGGACTGGGATATTCGCGGAGAAGTGCCCGCAGGCGTCGTGGACCTGCTGAAGGATGACGAGAAGTGGCGGCATGCAGCCCTGGCGATCGGGAGCCTCAGTGCGGTTGCTTTCGGTCAGCATCGTCGTGCGGCACGGTTGCTCGCGCGGCGTGCCGAGCAGGACGACGGCCTTGCTGCCTGGGCCTACCGCCGCCTGACCGGGCGCGACGTGTTCGGCGACCAGACCCTGAGCCGGGTTCTGGACGCGGCGATCACGACGAGGCACGATGCCGTGTCGCTGTCCGACCACGTCCTGCCGTATATCGCCACCCGGCCGCATGCCACAGGGTCCGACGTCGCCAGGTTGCGGAAGCTCCTCGACGACAGCAAGGCGATGCGCCCGACCGCCGCGGCAGCGTTGTACCTGTTGCACGGAGGGGCCGAGGAAGGGGAAGTCCTCGTCAGGATCGCGCGCCAGGACCACTGGGCCTGGCGCGTCGTTGCCATCGTCCTGAATGAAGTGCGGGACATCCCCGCCGCCCGGAAGATATTCGGCCCTATCGCCCGCGAACTGTTCGAGGATCGCAACCGCCTCGGTACCGCCGTCGGATGGGCCGTGATCGCCCGGGATGAGAGCCTGATCGCGCGCGCCTCGCGGTTCCTCGCCTGATCTCTCACGGAACCATGCCACCTTTGAGGATCAGGAGCCGTCACGATGAGCAGCCAGGACGAGAGACTCGCCAACGCAGGTCCCGGCGTGGCATTCGAAGTTGTCGCATCGCTCGTCGCCCTCGCGGGCCCCGTGGCGCTGCTGATGAACACGGTGGACGCCTACGGATTCCTGGCGCCGTCCACACCCGAGCCACGGCACACCACCTTCTACGCGGTCGTCGCCGCGATCATGCTGGCCGGTGTCACCTGGACTTTCCTCTCTGCCCGACGGCGGAACGCGCGCATCATCGCGTACATCTGGCACGTGCTGGTCGGGATCTGGGCGGTCGCGGCGATCGTGCTGCTGATCGTTCCCCAGGTGGACTGGCGATCCCTCAACGATCCCCCACCCGTGGAGCAAAACGTGGACTACGACCCGTGCTACTCGGGCGGAGATCCCTGCGGCTGACCAAGATTCAGAACGACCCAGCGGTGTCGAGCACCGCAGCATGCGCCTTCTTGCGCGCCAGGTCGACATCCGCCGCAGCAAGATTCGGCTGGAACCGGACGCTCGCAATGTCGCTGATCCCCGCCCACCGCAGCCACCCCTCGAAGAAGGGCTTCTGGAAATCGCTGCCGAACTCCGGCCCGCGGCCCTCGCCCCAGACCGCGCCGGTGTAGATCACCGCGGCCTTCTTGCCCGTCAGCAGGCCCTCGTAGCCGGTCACCGGGTCGAAGCCGAACACCATGCCCGGCTGCGAGACGACGTCGATGAACTGCTTGAGGACGTAGGGCACGCCCGAGTTCCACATCGGAACGCTGAACAGGTACCGGTCGGCGGCGTCGAACCGGGCGAATGTCGCCTTGGCCGCCTCCCACGCGGCGATGCCCTCCCCGCTCGGCTCGACGCCGGCGAAGACGTCCATCTTTGCCTTCGCCGCGGCGGGGCCGAACTCCGGCAGCGTGCCGTCCCACAGGTCGAAGTGCTCGACGTCGACGCCGGGGTTAGCCTGGCCATAAGCGTCCAGGAACGCGGTGGCAAGGCCCAGGGACTCGGACGCCTCGCCGCGTGGGGAAGCGCTGATATGCAACAGTCGGGTCATGGTCAGCTCCGGTGTGTCGGATCGACGGCAACGCGAAACCGGAATAGGTTCCGCTTCATGAAGGAAGTTAGCGGAACCGATTCCGCTTTGTCAACGAGCCTTCCCCTGCCCGTGCACGGGCAGCCTGAAGGCGCGGCCCGCACCCGGCGCGCGGACGCCGCCCGCAACCAGGGCAAGGTGCTCGACGCGGCGGAGCGGCTCTTCGCGCGCGACGGTGTGGAGCGCGTGACCATGCAGGCCGTGGCCAAGGAGGCCGGCGTCGGCGTTGGGACGCTCTATCGGGGCTTCGGCGACAAGGCCGGGCTGGCGATGGCCCTGCTCGGCGAGCGCGAGCGCCAGTTCCAGGAGCTGATGATCTCCGGGCCTCCCCCGCTCGGCCCGGGAGCGGAGCCTGTCGAGCGGCTGACGGCGTTCGTCGCCGGGTACACCGAGCTCGTCGCCGAACAGCTGGAGCTGGTGCTGCTGTCGCAGACGGCGGCTCCGGGCGCGCGGTTCCGCAGCGGGGCGCACGCCCTCTGGCGCACGCACTGCCGTCATCTGCTGAGCCTCGCCGGCACGCCCTCCCCCGTGCTGCGCGCGGACGCGCTCCTGGCGGCGCTGTCGGGCGAGATGATCGCGCACTGGCTGACCGAGGAGGGCAGAGACCTGGCGGAGGTCAGGGACGCGATGGTGGAGCTGGCTCGGACGTTCGTCTCCGAGTAGACCCGGGCTCAGTGCGGCCTGTCCGGCAGATGATGCCGGACAGGCCGCAATCCCAAGCGCGGGTCAGCGCTTGAGCGTGAAGGCGAAGTCGCCGGAGAGCTTGCCGCTCAACCGGACCGCCGAGACGAGTTTCCCCGCAACGAGCAGCCTCTCGACCTCGCCCCGCGAAAGACCGCACCCTTCAGCGATCAGTCGCATCGGCCGGACCGGGATCCGCGCCGCGAAACGGACCGAGACGTCGAGCACCTCGTGGTCCAGTTCATCCGAGTGGTCCAGGCCGTCCGGTCCGCCCGTGTCGAGACGCCAGGCGCCGTCCCAGTCGAGGGTGATGCGATTGCGGCGCTGCACCGCCGGATCCTGGAGCACCTGAGGTATCAGGCCAGGATCGTTGTTGTGCAGCCGGTCCAGTAGCTCAGGGCGGATGGAACGCACCTTGACCCGTTCCAGAACCGTGAGCTTGACGGTCTCCTCGCAGACGGTACAGAGCGCGAGAAGCCAGGCGTCGATGATTTTGTGGTGTGCGTTGACGCGGAATTTTCCGCTTGCCCGGAAGCGCTCGGACTCGCACGCGTGACAACGGCGGCGAACGAGCGGCAGGCAGGTGGGCATGACTGCCCAGGTTTTGAGCATAGAAGTACACCGGTCTCAGTGAGAGGTCCGCAGCAAAAAGGTGCGCGGCGCACAGGCGCGACGCGCGACACATCAGCACTCGGGAGATCTCACAGGGTGTACAACGGCACGACCTTGGCTCGACGACTTCGTTCGGCAGCACGCTAATGGCGCACAGCAGCGCTGATCCACTGCTTTTCGAGCGCTCCAAACGCTCCTGAAGTCACCAGCCGCACCGCTCACGACCCCCAGTCTTGACAGGCCGGCCGCAGATGCGGTTCCATCACCATATGGTTATGAAACTGGTTGGTTATGGGAACCGTCACCGCTGAGCGGCTCGATGCGACATTCGCCGCCCTCGCCGACCCGACGCGCCGCGCCATCGTGGCCCGGCTCGCCTCGGGCGAAGCGACGATCACAGAGCTGGCCGCGCCGTTCAACATCAGCCAGCCCGCAATCTCGAAGCACGTGAAGGTGCTCGAGCGAGCGGGACTGGTCACGCGGAGCCGGCAGGCGCAGCGCCGGCCGTGTCGGCTTCAGGCAGGGCCGCTGCGGGACGCCACCGCGTGGCTGGCGAACTACCGCGACTACTGGGGCGAGAGCTATCAACGGCTTGATGCGCTACTCACCGAACTCACGGCCGACGGGGGCTCCGCCGCGACCCCTCAGGACGGCCGGTCGTGAGTGCCGACAGTCGCCTGCGCGTCGCCGCGCCGGGTGACCGCGAGATCGTGCTGTCGCGGACGTTCGACGCTCCCGCAGGTCTCCTCTTCGACACGCTGACGCAACCAGAGCTGCTGACCCGCTGGTACGGCGCCCGCGGCTGGAATCTCGTCACCTGCACGATCGATCTGCGTGTCGGCGGGCACTACCGGTTCGTCTCCCGCGGCCCCGACGACGCCGAGCTGGCCCAGTCCGGGACGTACCGCGAGGTCGAGCGACCGTCGCGGCTTGTCTACACCGAGGTGTTCGACGACCAGTCCTATCCCGGCGAGACGCTGATCGAGCACCAGCTCACCGAGCGCGCCGACGCCACGACGTTGACCAGCACGCTGCGCTACCCGTCTCCGGAAGCGCGCGAGATCGTGCTCCGCTACCCCATGACCCGAGGAGTCGGTCAGGCGTACGACCGGCTCGACGCAATCCTCACCGAACTCGCCAGAGCACAGGAGAAGCAACCATGAAGTGGACCCTCGAAGTCGTCGTCGTGCCGGTCTCCGACGTCGACCGCGCCAAGGCTTTCTACAGCGACAAGGTCGGCTTCCACGTCGACCACGACACCAAGATCGGCGAGGGCCAGCGCATCGTCCAGCTCACCCCGCCTGGATCGGGATGTTCGGTCGTCATCGGCGAAGGTGTCGTTGCGGCCATGCCGCCAGGATCGCTCAAGGGCCTGCAGCTCGTCGTCAACGACGTCACGAAGGCTCGGGCGGAGCTGGCCGAACGAGGTGTCGAGGTGAGCGAGGTCCAGGTCCTCGGCGAGAACCCGACGCCGATGCCGGAGCCGCTCGACAACGTGGGATTCTGCTTCTTCAACGACCCGGACGGCAACGCCTGGTCGGTCCAGCAGATCTCGACCCGCCCGTGACCGGATCCGCCCTGCTCCCACCGCCCCAGCAATGTCACAAGCGTGGCGAGGCGTCACTCCGGCAGGGTCGGCATGCCGGATCCACCGAACGGTAGGAGCGTCCCGTGGACGTCGAGGAACAGGATGGGGCGCGCGGCACCGGTCATCCCGGCACGATAGCGGCCGCATCAGGCGAGATGACCATGCAGTTGCTGCCAGGACGCGCAGCAGCTTGGCAGCAATTGCATGGTCATTTCTTCGCCCCGAGCCCCTAGGACCCCAGCGTCAGACGCCCCGGCTCCCCACCGCCCCGTCCGGCACGATCTGAGCGATCCGCGCCAGGCCGTCGTCCGTCAGGGTGATGCCGACCGCCGCCACGTTCTGCGCCACGCGCCCAGGGCTGCGTGACCCCGGGATCGGCACGACGTAGTCCTTCTGGGCGAGCAGCCAGGCCAGCGAGAGCTGCGCGAGCGTGATGCCCTTGCTCGCGGCGAGCTCGCCGAGCCGGCTCGCGATCTCGACGTTGGCGTCGAAGTTCTCGGGAGCCCACCAGCCGATCATCTGGCGTACGTCGTCGGCTTCGTACTGGTCGCGTGGCTTGGTAGCGCCGCTCAGGAAGCCACGCGCCAGGGGCGAGTAGGCGACGAACCCGATCCCGAGCTCCTCGAGCACCGGCCGCAGAGCCTCGGACTCCCGGTCGAAGATCGAGTACTCCTCCTGCACCACCGAGATCGGGTGCACCGCATGCGCCCGCCGGATCGTGTCCTCGTCGGCGTTCGAGAGGCCGAGGTACTTGACCTTGCCGGCGTCCACGTACTCCTTCATCACGCCCACGACGTCCTCGATCGGGACGTTCGGGTCCGGGATGTGCTGGTAGAGCACGTCGATGGTGTCGACGTTCAGGTTCCGCAGGCTGTTGTCGACCACCTCGCGGATGTGGCCCGGCCGCGAGTCGGACCCGTACGTCTCGGTGAAGCCGAACTTCGTGGCGATCACCACCTCGTCGCGGATCGGTGCGAGCGCGTGACCGAGCAGCTTCTCCCCCTCGCCCCAGCCGTACAGCTCGGCCGTGTCGAAGAAGGTGACGCCCTCGTCGTGGGCGCGCCGGATCGTGGCGATCGACTCTGTGTCGTCGGCGGGCCCGTAGAACGCCACCGTCCCCATCGCGCCGTAGCCCAGCGCCGAAACGGTGAGGCCCTGCCGGCCCAGTGTGCGCGTCTCCATGGTGAGACTCCTTAGCTGTGAGGCAACGTTTGTCAGCATACGCCATATCTGTCAGTCACTGACATGAATGGCATCGACGGTAGTCTTGAGCCATGTCGAGCACGACGAACAGCGGCCCGAGCCTGCGCGAGATAGGCCGCGACGCCATGCGCGCACGCATCACCGAGATCGCGCTCGACCTGTTCGCCGAGCACGGCTTCGACCAGGTGACCGTCGACCAGATCGCCGCCGCCGCGGGCATGTCGGGGCGCACGTTCCACCGCTACTTCCCCGCCAAGGAGGACGTCGTCGTCGGCGAGCCCGAGCAGTGGGGCGAGTTCGTGCGCGACGCCTTCGCGGCCCGCCCCGCCGACGAGCCCGTCTGGGACTCGCTCCTGGCCTCCTTCGTGGCGTTCGTCGGCCTCCTGGAGCAGAACGGCCGCGTCCAGCGCGGCAAGGTGGCCATGCGCGTGCTCGTCAGCACCACGTCCCTGCGGGCCCGCAACCTCGAGAAGCATCAGCTGTGGGGACGCATGCTCGTCCCGCTCGTCGCCGCCCGGCTGGCCGACGACGACGACACCGCACTCCGCGCCGAGATCATCGTCCAGGCGGCGCTCGCCTGCCTCGACGTCGCGTTCACCACCTGGGCGAACGTCGACGACGACACCACGATCTCCGAGCTGCTCGAACGCAGCTTCGCCGCGCTGCGGCCCCAGGTCTGAAGGCTGCCGACGGAGGACAACCCCACCCGAACACGGCGGCGAACACCATTCCTGGGCCGGGTGCTCGTTACCTAGTTTCGGGGCCATGGAGATCACGCCGCCGCGCCCGCACCCGAGACAGTCGCTCTACCTGGCCGGGGCGGCGCTCGTGACCCTGGTCGGCGTGCATCTGCTGCCCGGCTCCGGCGGGGTGGACCCGGTCCGCGACCTCATGTCCGAGTACCCGGTGCGCACCGCGATACCCGGCGTGGCCTATACGTTGGCCCTGCTGGGGGCGAACCTCGCCGTCGTGCTGCTGGGTGCGCACTGGGTGCGGGACGGACTGCTGCGGTCCCGCCCGGTGGCGACCGCGCTCCTGGCGCTGTGGTGTCTCAGCCTGCTCGGCCTGACCATCTTCCTCAAGGACCCTGCCGGAGGGCCGGGCACCTGGTTCGGCACCGTGCACATGCTCTGCACCGTCGTGAACTTCGTCAGCCTGCCCGCGCTCTGCGCGCTGCTGTGGTGGCGGCATCGCGGAGAGTCCCGCTGGCGCTCGCACGCGAGGACCGTCGGCGTCGTGGCCGGCCTGACCATGGCCTGCGTGGTGCCGTTCGCCGTGGTTCTCCTGGCAGACAGCGGACCAGGGGCGCTCACCGATTCGGCGCTCGGCCTGGTCGAGCGATGCGTCGTGATCCTCGACGTCGTGGCGATCGCGGCGCTGGCCCGTTGGTCCCGGATGAACGCGACCGTCGCGATCGACGCGCCATAGCCGCCCGGGCGCAGACGACCGTCAGCCCTTTCCGAGAACCCGGAATTGCACGAAGTCGACGATGTCGTCGTCGACGATCCCGGGGTAGTAGTAGGTCCGCAGCGCCGTGCGCAGCTCGTCGGCGGTGCAGCCCTCCAGGGCGGCCTGGGCGTCGGTGATGTCGGCGAAGCGGACCTGCTCGACGGACTCGACCACCCCCGGGAGGGACCGGTACCGGTCGTCGAACTCGAACAGGAACGTGGCTGGCCCCGGCACCGCGGGGTCGTCGAAGCGGGTGGTGGCGGTCTTGACGCCGTCGACCACGTTGTCCCAGTGTCTCGCGCTGAACCACAGCAGGCGCGGCGGCTTGGCGTCCGGGTGCGGGGACGGGTACGGAAGCAGCTCGCGAGCCGGGACCGAGGTCGCATCGTCGCCGTCGGGCACGATGACGCGGCAGTCCGGCTGCTGGTCCAACAGGACCTGGCGGCATCGTCCGCACGGGGGCATGAGGCCGCGGTCCTCGTCACCTGCCGCGACGATCAGCGCGATCGGGCCGGCCCCAGCGGCCACAGCCACCCCGAGCGTGACCAGCTCGGCACACGGGCCGCCGGTGAAGTGGTAGACGTTCACGCCGGTGTAGATGTCGCCGTGGACGTCCATCACCGCGGACGCGACGGTGTTCAGGTAGGTGCCGTCCACCGGGAGGCGGGAGGCGGTGTCGAGCGCCGCGTCGAGGAGGCGCTGCTCGGGAGCGATCAACATGGGACGACCCTGGCACACGCGGTCGGGGCATATCGAGGCCTTTTCCTCAGTGCGCCCATTTCTCCGAGACGCCGCCACGCACGCGCACGGATCACCGGAACTCCGCCACGACCTCGATCCGGCCGACGATGTTCTCGTTGAGCTCGTCGAGGTCCTCCGCGGGGATCCAGTACTCGAGGATCGTCTGACCACCGGCCTGCTGGACCTCGTACCGGTCGAGAAACTCCTTGACGACGTCGAACCGCGTCACGTACCCGACGCCACTCGCCTTGACGTTCCAGTCACGTGCGATCCGGGTCGCGTAGTCCTCGTTCAGCACCGGGTAGAAGATCGGCTGGTCCGGCAGGCGTTGCGGCCAGGCGCGCCAGCTCGCCTCCTCGACCAGGGCCAGCTCCGTAGGCCCGGTCGGCCGCCACAGTGTCACCGTCTTCATAGGGCGGATCCTGGCACGATCCTGCCGCTCACTTCGAGGTCAATAACGACGGCGCGACAAGATCCGCGGCGTCGTCGTGCAGCCTTCCGTTCAAGGGCGCAGCGAACGGGCCTCCCTCGCGGAAGGCCCGTTCGCTGGTGCGCGGCGCCGACCTGAGTGGATGGTCCAGCTCGTCGCCTGGCGCACCAGGGAACACTTTCATGTCTCCTGGCTGAAATATCTGATTGGATGCGCTTCAAGTGACCGGTGGGTCACAGGTGATTCACCGGGCATCAGGGGCTGCGAAGCAAGGGGAGACGCAGATGAGCGGCAACATGTACGGCGCCGACATCGAGGCGTTGCGGCAGCTCGCGGATCGCATCACCCGAGGTGGTGAGGTGCTGGACGGCGCCGTCCGCGCCGTGGAGTCCGCCATGCCCGTCCCGGAGCAGTGGAGCGGCCCGGACGCCGAGAGCTTCCGGGACGAGTGGTACGGGTCGC
Source organism: Promicromonospora sp. NPDC023805 (assembly GCF_040639635.1). Classification (NCBI taxonomy): domain Bacteria; kingdom Bacillati; phylum Actinomycetota; class Actinomycetes; order Micrococcales; family Promicromonosporaceae; genus Promicromonospora; species Promicromonospora sp. NPDC023805. The sequence continues at coordinate 60,578 of NZ_JBFAAH010000021.1, forward strand.
ACGGTCCCTCGATCGCGGCGTCGGCTCAGGCTCTGGCCGCGGTCGTGGATACCCTGCGCAGGAACGCCGACGAGCAGGAGACCACGTCGGCCAATCTGAACGGTGGCAGCGGCGGAGGCGGCGTAGGCGGAGGCGGCGGTGGTGGTGGCGGCGGGAGCTGGGGCGGCGAGTCCGACTGGCGCAGCTCCGTCCCCGACCTGCCGGACAGCATCCGGAAACTCGTCGATTCCTTGGGCCTGTCGGCCACGATCGGCGGACTCGGCGCGGACGCGATGCGCTGGATGGATCCCTTCAAGGCTGCCGGCCCGATCTTCACCGCCGTCAGTCTGGTGACCGGCGGATATCAGGCCATCGACTCGGGGCTCGACTTCCTGCGCGAAGGCGGATCCGACAACTTGTACGGCGCCGGTGACGGGGCGGTCGAGGCGGTTCTCGCCGGGGGTACGTTCTTCGGCGGGCTGGCCGCACCGGCCTTCGCCATCGGGGGAATATTCTGGGGCGTGGCATCCCTCGTCAACGACCGCACGTCGCACCGTCCGCTCACGCAGAACCTGGTCGACACGAGTGCGGTTGGTCTTCTCTACAACTCCTCCTCCGACACCGAACTCTCGGAGGACATCGCGGACGTCGCCGATTCCGCGGTCGATTCGGCCGGTGAACTCGTGGGAGACGTCGTCGACGCCGGTGGCGACCTGGTGGACGGTGCCGGTGACCTGCTCGGGCTCTGGTAATGACCGGACAAGGCACGCTAGGGCGTGAAGGCTGCATCGGAGGAAGGGCATGACGATGACCGAGATCACTGTCGAGGCACCAGGGGGCGGCACGAAGGGCGGTGGCGCCCGGATCGATCTCGCCTCGGTCGAGCTCCTCGCCCTCGTCTCCATGCGCCGTAACGCGGCGACGGATCGGGCCCGTGTCCTGCTCAGCCTGCCCTCTGACGGCCTCAACTCGCCGGTCACCACGGCAGGGGTCGGATCGCTGCTCGTCCGGCGTATGGCCCAGGTGGTCGAGGGGCGCCTCGCGCCGCAGGGTCCGGTGAACGAGATCGCGTCGATCCTGATGGACGGCGAGGAGTGGGCCGAGGCGATCGGGTCCACCGACGACGCGACGAAGGTCGCCGCGCTGGTCCGCTCCCGCACGGGAACGCTGCTGCTCGAGCCGCGCCCGTACGACGTGTGGTACGTCTGGCCGATGCCGCAGGAGGACCCGCTGCCCGTGATCGGGTCACGACTCGTCGCGGCGGCATTCGGCAGCCTGTCGGAGAACCGGCCGTTCGCCGGCGCCGTCCGGGTCATCAACAGCGACGGCACGACGAGGTCGGCCGTCGTCACAGTGGCCGACGACCAGTCCTGGAGCGTGTCGAGCGGCCCGGGCGGCGACATCCCGGAACCGGCCCCCACGAGTCCCGACCCGACCTTCCAGGTGCTCGCGTCAAGCCTGGCGTGACGACGACCGCCGCACGAGCGCGCACGACGAGAGGTAGCTCATGACGAACCAGACCGCCCCGCCTGACCTCCGGGACATCGTGACGGAGTTCACCGGGTTCGAGGTCACCGCGATCCTGTCCGCGACCGGTTCCGAGGCCGCGCTGCGCACCCGCGAGATGCTGCACCTGCCCGCGGTGGGCGCCGACTCCCCCGCCGTCGGCATCGGGATGAGCACGCTGATCGCCCGTGGCCAGGTCGACACCAGCGGCGACGGACTCCGGCCGGTGAACGAGGCGGCGGCACTCGCCGGGATCTGCGGCACGGCGACGACGTGGATCGAGGCGGTCGCGGTGATCGGCGACAAGAAGGCCGTCGCCGTGTTCGTGTCCGCGCCCGACGGGACGGTGTTCTTCGAACCCGCGCCGCACGGGCTGTGGATCGTCTGCCCGGTCAAACCTGGCCTACCTGTCGAGCAGGCGGCGGCCGGCTACGTGCGCGGGGGGTTCGAGAAGGCTGGTCGCGGTCCGTTCGGCGGAAGCATCGAGGTGACCGGGTCGAGCGGGGCGGTTCGGACGGCCGCCGTCAAGATCGACGCCCAGGGCGCGTGGCGCCTGCGGGCCGGACAGCTCGACAAGCCGCAGCCGCCGGAGCGGATCGACGCCGATCCGACGTTCGCCGTGCTGGCCCGGGCGGTGGCCGCGTAAGCGGGGCGTCCACCACGACACACGCAACACCGGCGCAATCGACGTCAGATACCTTGAGCCCCGTGCCCGCCCTCATGATCGCCCCGCGCCACGCCGCCCACCTCGACCGGGTGGCGGACGCACTGCGGCTGGTCCACGAGAGCGACCGCTACCCGATGGTCTGGCCGGACGACCCGATCGCCTGGCTCACGCCCGACGGCACCCTGGGCGCCTGGGTGGCCCTGGCCGACGGCGAGATCGTCGGCCACGTGATGATCGTCGAGGGCGGCAAGGTCGAGTACGCCGCCGAGCTCGCGGAAGCCGCCAACGTCCCGGTCACCGGCCTCGCCGGCGTCAGCCGCCTGTTCGTCACCCCGGCTGCCCGCGGCACAGGCGTGGCCACCACCCTCCTGGAGCGGGTCGAGGACCTGCCACCCCGCCGCGGACGCCGGCTCGTCCTCGACGTCGTCGACGACGGCGGCCCCGCCGTCCGCCTCTACGAACGCCTCGGCTGGACCCGCGTAACCTCCGGGCCGGCGAGCTGGACGGACCCGTCCGGCGCGCGCCCGCAGGCTGCCGCCTACCTCTCCCCCCGCTGACATCCGTTGAGTGCTGGGTATTTGCCCTGTCGGAACGTTCCGAGAGGGCAAATACCCAGCACTCAGCGGAGGGTTAGACGGAGCGGGCGCCCAGCCAGGGGGCCAGGTGGTCCTCGCGCCACAGCCACTCGACGCCGGCGGCCACCTCCTCGGGGGTGCACAGCGCGGCGTGGAAGGCATCGCGCAGCCGCTCCCGCTCGTCGTCCAGGCCGAGTCCACGGTCGTCGGCCACGCCGACCACCACTATCCGGGTGTGCGGCATCGTCCCCGCGCACACCTCCGACCAGGGCCCCAGGTCCGCGAAGGCCAGCTGCCCGCCGGCGCCGTCCCACAGGCAGGCGAGCCCTGGCCGGTCGGCGACGTGGAACACGCCACGCGCCCGGAGGCCGCCCGCGCTCAGCTCCTCGATGTGGTCGAGCACCCGCTCTGGGTGGAAGGGCAGCGCCGAGCGCAGCTCGAGCGTCCAGCTCCGGTCGCCGGGCAGACCGCCGGGACCGCTGAACACCACCGCGCCCAGGGGGTGGGCCCGGCGCTCGGCACGGGCCGGCGAGTGCGTGGCGGCGGCGAGGTGCGACGCCGAGAGCGCGTGCAGACCGTCGACGCGCCGCGTCCCGGCGCCGCGGAGGCGGTCGAGCAGGCCGGAGGACGTCGCGGACCAGGTCTCGGCGGAGGGGGTCTCGGCGGAGGGGGTCTCGGCGGAGGGGGTCTCGGCGGAGGGGGTCTCGGCGGAGGGGGTCTCGGCGGAGGGGGTCTCGACAGGCTCGACCAGCGATGACGGCCCGGCAGGCGCTGCGGGCGCGGTCGACGACGAGCTCGTCACGATCAGGTCCGCCTGTTCGATCTGGGCCGCGAGCGCCTCGCCGACCGAGCGTTCGTCGTCTGCGGTGAGCTCGAGGCCGCGTTCGACGAGGGTGTCGTCGCCGAAGAGGTCCTGCTGGAGCGCGTCGAGGTCGACGACGGCGAAGGACGTCGCGACACGCGTGTGGTCCAGCGCTCCCCCGGGTTCCGCGGCGATCGCGAGGGCGCGGGCGGCGGGGAGCGGTTCGGCGCTGACGGGCAGGGCGAGCAGCACCTGGGCCCAGCGGCCGTCGCGGGCGAGGCGCGCGATGGTGGGGACGGCGTCCTCGCGGACGGCGCACGAGAGGCAGGCGTGCTCGAGCGGCACGATCACGTCCTCGATGACGCCGGTTGCGTCGAGGACGACGCGGCGCAGGTGGTCGGCGTGGATGTCGTGCCGCACGGCGACGACCCCTGGCGCGTCCATGAGGAGGCCGAACAGCGCGGAGTCGCGCAGCACCGGATCGGTGGTGGCCAGGACGCTCACCGGGATGGTTCCGCGGTTCTTGCCGGTTCGGTACATGCTGCCTCCTCGCCCCGGTCCAGCCGGGAATTATTGATAACCGTTCTCAGTTCTGGTTCACTGTAGCGCGTTATGAGAACCGTTCTCACACGCGGCGGCCATGTCGCCGTCGCAACAGCAGGAGGTCATGTGTCAGCCAGATGCCAGGTGCTGGGCACCGTGCCAGGTTTCGGCCACTCGGTCTCGCACTCCCACGTGCGTACCAAGCGCCGGTTCAACCCGAACATCCAGAAGAAGCGCTACTGGGTTCCGTCGCTCGGCCGCAACGTCACGCTCCGCGTGAGTGCCAAGGGCATCAAGACCATCGATCGCAAGGGCATCGACGTGGTCGTGGCCCAGATCCTTGCCCGAGGGGAGAAGGTCTGATGGCCAAGAAGTCGAAGATCGCCGCCGACGCCCGACGTCGCGAGGTGGTCGCCCGGTACGCCGAGCGACGCGCCGAGCTGCGCGGCATCATCCGGAACCTGAAGCTCGACGCCGTGGTGCGCGCCGCCGCCGTCAGCGAGCTAGCCAAGCAGCCGCGCGACGCCAGCCCGACGCGGCTGCGCAACCGCGACATCGTCGACGGCCGGCCCCGCGCGTACTCGCGGAAGTTCGGCCTGTCCCGCATCCGGCTGCGCGACATGGCGCACCGGGGCGAGCTGCCCGGGGTGACGAAGTCCAGCTGGTGACGACCGGCCGGCGACCCACCGGAGCGCCGATCACAGGTCCCAGGCCCCCACATCGAAGGAGTGACACATGAAGGTTCGCGCGTCCCTGCGGTCCCTGAAGAACAAGCCCGGCGCGAAGGTAGTGCGCCGGCACGGCAAGACGTTCGTGATCAACAAGCTCAACCCGCGCTGGAAGGCGCGCCAGGGCTGAGCGAGAGGAGCCTGTCATGAAGAACATCCACCCCACCTACGGCCCAGTGGTTTTCCGGGACACGAGCGCGGGCTACACGTTCCTCACCCGCTCGACGCTCGCCGGTGACACCGCCGGCGGACCGGGCCGCCCGACGGCCACCATCGAGTGGTCCGACGGGAACACGTACCCCGTGGTCGACATCGAGATCAGCAGCGAGAGCCACCCGTTCTGGACCGGCTCGGCCCGCGTGGTCGACACCGCCGGCCGCATCGAGAAGTTCCGCCAGCGCTACGCCAAGCACGGCAACAGCAGCACCGACAACAGCACCGACGACAGCAAGGGCGGTAACTGATGGCCTCACGCGTTGACCTCCGACCGGTCATCAAGCTGCGCTCGACGGCGGGCACGGGCTTCACCTACGTGACCCGCAAGAACCGCCGCAACACCCCCGACCGGCTCATCCTGCGCAAGTTCGACCCCGTGATCCGCAAGCACGTGGACTTCCGCGAGGAGCGCTGACAGAAAGGAGGCCGTCATGGCGGTCCCCAAGAGAAAGATGTCCCGGTCGAACACGCGAGCCCGGCGCTCGCAGTGGAAGGCCCAGGTGCCAGAGCTCGTCCCGGTGACCACCGTGGACGGACGCCAGGTGAAGGTCCCGGCCCGGCTGGTCCCCGCCGTCCGGCGTGGCCTGATCGTCCCGGACTGATCGTCCCGGACTGACATTACGCACCACGCACGACGCCCCGGCGCTCAGCGCCGGGGCGTTTGCTGTGCACGCGACGAAGCGCTCGGTCAGCGGGTAGCGACCATCGTGTCGATCCGGACGTCGAGGCCTGCCGCCAGCTCGTCGGCCCAGGTCTTCGCGTCCTGACCCCGCGGGTCCGCAACCAGCACGTGGCCGATCCGCTCGTTGTTGTCACCGGGCCGCACCTCGCGGCCCGCCGACGGCGTCTCGTAGCCGACCACGCGGTCGTCCTCGGCCAGGCGCTCAGCGCCCAGCACCGCGCGCACCACGCCGTCGGACGGCGGCAGCAGGAACGTCACCGCCGCGCTGGCCGCGACCGAGGGCCCGGGCACCGGCTCCCGGCCGAGCGCCAGGTCCACCAGCACCTGCAGCGGGTTGAACCCGGTCACGAGACGCACGAGCTCGAAGATGTAGCCGCCGCCCTGCCGCGGGTTCAGCTCGATCAGGCGCGGCCCGGCGGCGGTGACCCGCACCTCCGTGTGGCTGATCCCGTGCGTGAGCCTGACGGCGTCGAGCACCGCCACGACGTGGCGCTCGATCGCGGCACGCTCGTCGGGCGGGAGCGGCGCCGGGAACAGGTGCCCCGACTCGACGAACCCGGACCCGGCCTCGACGCCCGGCTCCGCCACGGACTTCGCGGTGATGCCCAGCACCCGTGTGACGCCGTCCCTGGTCACGGACTCCACGCTGTACTCCGGCCCCTCCAGCACACGCTCGAGCAGCGCGAGCCGCTCCAGCGGCTGGTCGCGGGTGTTGCGCTCGGGCGCCGTCGCCTCGGCGAAGGCGACAGCCAGCCCGGCCTCGTCGTGCACCTTGCGCACACCGGTCCCGGAGTTCATGTCGACGGGTTTGACCACCAGCGGATAGCCGAGATCGGCGGCCGCCTTGTGCGCCTGCGCCCAGGTGGACGCCACCGCGTACGGCACGTCCGGCACACCCTTGGCCGCGAGCACCTGGCGCACCAGATGCTTGCGCGTGGCGGTGTGCAGGACGTCGGCGGGCGCGCCGGGCAGGCCCAGCTCCCCGGCGACGAGCGCGACGGCCGGCAGGTAGTAGTCGCAGGTGGTCAGCACGCCGTCGATCCCCTGCCGACCCGCAACCGCCCTGGCCGCGGCGACGAGCGCGGCGTCGTCGTTGGTCTCCGCCACCACCACCTCATCGGCGAGCGCCAGGACGGGATGGGGCTCGCCGTCGGGCAGGCGGTAGAGGTCGGGGTCGCGGGTCACCAGGACGTAGCGGTGGCCGCCGTCACGCAGCAGGGGCGGGAGCATGAGGCCCGTGGACTGCAGCCAGCTCTCGATCATGAGCAGGTTCGCCACGTCAGCACCCTCCGTCGAGGCGGGCGCGAACGATAGTCGTTCTCAACATGGCGCACAGCCTGCCACGGATCCTCGGGTCGTTCTCGTCCATCCGGCGATGCTTGTGGAAAAGTACGACCGGCCTCGTGATCGGCCAGCGGTCCAGCCCTCATCGGTTGTCACGCGGGCCGGAAACAGTACTATTAGTGGTGCGAGGGGCAATAGCCCCGAGAAGTGAGCCCGGGAGCCTACCCATCAGGTGGGTAACCCGGGCTTCGCGCTGTCTAGGACGACAGGTCCGTCGTCCGCATGACGAGCGGACGCACCTTGTCCTTCCAGGCACCGCCGCGCTGCCAGCACCAGGCGATCGCGTCCGCTGCCCAGAGAAGCGGCTCTTCGTGGCGGTGCAGGTGGTCGTAGCGGATTCCGCTCTTGTGCAGCTCCTGGAAGAGCCAACGTCGATCCCGCGCTTCGAGGCTCTCGTCCCGGTCGAGCACTACGGAATGCGCAGTGATCGAGACGGCGAACCTCGCCGTCGCACGAACGCAGTCCTCCCGAGGGTTGCGACCCTTGGCGGACTTCGCGCGGAACACGACAGAACTGACCTCGTGTCCCACGAGGATTCGTACGACTTCGTCGCGCAGGTCTGGCCGGGCACCGTTGAAGTGGATATCCCGACGACCCTTTGGCCGAGCGGCACGTAGATCTCTTCGCAGGACGTGGACGGCGTGCGGCGCGACCACCACAGCCGCAAACAGGAATGACCGATCTTTCGACTAGTCGACGAACACGTGGCTATCGCGCGCAAAGGGCGGGTCTGCGGCGGGTTTGCGGGGAATCGGCACTGAAGTCCTTGTGAAGGGCGAAGGAAGCACAAAGGCGACGCCCCGAACGAGGGCCCCGCCTTCTCTAGCCCCCAGATTACTTCTCAACGGCGTGACTGTCTCACTCAGATGCGAATCAAAGAAGGCCTAAACCAGTCAAAATAGACTGCTTTCGCCATTCCAGGCCTCGCCGATGTCGGGTACGAGCCCAGGCTTGTCCGGCGGGAACGCGGAGTCGTTCAGGCGTCGAGCCGCGCAGCCAGGCCGTCCAGGATCCGGTCGAGCCCGTACGCGAAGTCGTCGTCGCGGATCTTCTTCGGGTCCACGTCCTGCTGGGCGGAGCCCCCCTCGCGCAGCCGCGGGTGCTCCTGGGACGCCTCGTCGAAGCGAGGTCGCTGGTCCGCCACCCACTCGCTCTCCGTCCTGCCGCTACGGGCGATCAGCGAGAGGTACGCAGCCTCCGAGGTCGCGATGCCGATGACGTAGGCCATCAGCGTCCCCATCGCCCGGTCCTTCTCCTGCGCCGGGAAGCCTGCCGCCTCGAACAGCGCGAGCAGCTCCGAGGAGACCCGCATGGTGTTGGGGCCGACATGAGTCAGGCCGGCCTGACCGAGCTCAGGGGCGATCCACGGATGCCGCAGGGCCATCGCCCGCAGGTCGGACGCGGCGCGGGTGGCGGCCGCACGCCAGTCGGCGGGCCCGCCGGCCACCGGGATCTCGAGCTCGCCGTAGATGTCGTCCACCACGAGCTCCATCAGCTCGTCCTTGTTGGCGACGTGCCGGTAGAGCGACGTCGCGGCGGCGTCCAGGCGTGTGCCGAGCTTGCGCATGCTGAGCTCCCCGACGCCCTCGGCGTCCAGCAGCTCGATCGTGGCGGCCACTATCTGCTCGCGTGTCAGCTGTTCCCGCTGCGGGCGGCCCGGACGGGTCCACACCGATCCGGGCACCTTCGGGTCGACCGGCATGCAGCCCACTTCCTCTCGTCGCGCCTCTTCGACCACAGACTAGCGGACACCGTACGCTGCTTGCGTACAGCGTTACGCCGTGCGTACAGTGTTCACCTCGAGGAACGTCGTACGCATCGAAGGAGCAATGAACATGACTGAGAACCTCGCCCACTGGCAGGCCCGCCTCGACGCACTGCGCGCCGAGCACCACGTCCCCGGCGCATCCCTGGCACTCCTCGTGGACGGCACGGTCCACGAGCTGGCCAGCGGCGTGCTGCACCGCGGGACGGGCGTGGAGGCCACTACCGACTCCGTCTTCCAGATGGGCTCGATCGCCAAGGTCTACACGGCCACCCTGATCATGCGGCTCGTCGAGGCCGGCGAGCTGGACCTGGACGCTCCCGTCGTCGAGGTGCTCCCGGAGTTCTCGGTGGCCGACGCCGAGGCGACCAAGGCGATCACCACACGCCAGCTGCTCAGCCACACGAGCGGCCTCACCTGCGATTTCAACCACGACAGCGGACGCGGCGACGACTGCCTGGCCAAGTACGTCGAGGCAGCGAAGGACGTGGCGCTCGACTGCCCGCCGGGCACGGCGATCTCGTACAGCAGCGTCGGTTACAACGTGCTCGGCCGCATCATCGAGGTGGTGACCGGCAAGGTCTGGGACGAGGCGCTCAAGGATCTGCTCCTGACCCCGCTCGGCCTCACGCACACCATGACGCTGCCCGAGGAGGCCCTCCGGTTCCGTGCGGCGATGGGCCACCTGGGCGAGGCCGGCCAGGACCCGGACCCGGCGCCGTCCTGGGACCTGATGCCGCGTTCGGCGGGCCCGTACGGCCGGGTCATCGCCAGCGCCGGGGACCTCGCCCGGCTCGCGCGCCTGCACCTCGACGGCGGCGTGGCGCAGGACGGCACACGGGTGCTCGCCGCGGAGACGGTCGCGCTGATGCAGCACAGGGTCGTGGACTCCCCCGACAAGTGGACGGTCAGCGCGGACGGCTGGGGCCTGGGCTGGACCCTGTACGACTGGGACGGCGTCCAGGGCTACGGGCACGACGGCGCCTCCATCGGGCAGTACGCCTACCTGCGCGTCGTGCCGTCGGCGGGCGTCGCGGTGGCGCTGCTGACCAACGGCGGCGGAGCGCGCGAGCTGTACGCGGCGCTCTTCCGGGATCTTCTCGCCGAGCTGGCCGGGGTGACGATGCCCGAACCTTTCGCACCGCCGGCCGAGCCGCCCACCGTGGACTACGGACCACTCGTCGGCACCTACCAGCGCGAGGGCGTGGTCATCACCGTGACCGAGCGGGACGGCGCGGGCCGCCTGGTGTACGAGTTCGTCGGCGGCATGAAGGACTTCTCGGAGCCCTTGGAGTGCGATCTCGTGCCGGTCACGGAGACCGTGTTCGCCGGCACCGGGGTGGGCGCGGCCTTCAGCGAGGACTACATCCCCGTCGTCTTCTCCACGCTGCCGGACGGTACGGCCTGCGTCTACATCGGCATGCGCTGCGGCCCCAAGGTCGCATGACCGCTCGCCGGCCCCGCGGCACATCGGCACCACCCATATATGCACTGTCTCATATATGTGTTGTAGGGTATGCGGCATGGCACTCGACGCCCTGATCCTCGGCCTCCTCGACCTGCGCCCCATGACCGGCTACGACCTCAAGAAGGCGTTCGACGGCACCGTCGCCCACTTCTGGTCCGCCGACCAGTCGCAGATCTACCGCACGCTCACCCGGCTCGAGCAGGACGGCCTCGTCGACGTCCGCGTCGTGCCGCAGGCCGGCAGGCCCGACCGCCGCGAGCACCGGCTCACCGACGGCGGCCGCACCAGGCTCACCGAGTGGCTGCGGTCCCCCCTGCCCGACGAGAAGCCCCGCGAGCCGTTCCTCGGCAAGCTCTTCTTCGTCGGGCGGGAGGGCGACCCCGAGCTGGTCCGGGCGCTCCTCGCGGAGCGCCGGGACTCGGCGCATCATCTGCTCGCCACGCTGGAGAACCTTCCGGTCGTGGACGGCGACCTGTCCGCCCGGCTCCGGTCGGCGACGCTGCGCAAGGGGATCCTCGAGGTCCAGGCCGAGCTCACGTGGCTCGACGAGCTGGAGGCCGCACTGTGAACATCCAGCTCACCGAGCACCACCCCGACGCGGACGAGTCGGTGCTGTTCCTGCACGGCGGCAGCGTCGCCGGCTGGTCGTGGACCGAGCAGGCCAAGGCGCTCCCCGACCACCACTCCCTCCTCCCGGACCTGCCGGGGTTCGGCGCGTCGGCACGGCATCCCTGGGTCGACCTCTCGACGACGGCCGACGAGCTCGCCGACCTCGTCCGCGAGCGCGGCCACGATGGTCGGGCCCACGTGGTCGGGCTGTCGCTCGGCGGCGTCGTCGGGACCGCCCTCGCGGCGCGCCACCCGGACGTGATCCGGAGCGTCTTCGTGACCGGAGCGATCCTGCAGGGTGTGCGCGGGTTCGCCCGCCGGGCCGGGCTGGCGCAGATGCGCCTCTTCGGCCTCCCCGGGTACTGGAAGACGATGGCAAGGGTGTACCGCCTGCCACCGGACTCGATCGACCAGTTCGTCACGACAGGAGTCGGGATCGACCGCTACTCGATCCGCCGGATGGTCCCGGAGATCTACGACGGCGTCCCGGCCGGCGACCTCGACGGTCTCCGCCGGTTCACCGGACCGGTCCTCGCGATCGTCGGCGAGAAGGAGCCTCGTGTCATCCGGGACGCGCTGGACGAGGTGACCTCCCGCGTGCCCCACGCGGTGGCGCGGCTCGCACCAGGGATGCACCACGTCTGGGACGTCGAGAACCCCGAGCTGTTCCACGAAACGCTTGCCCACTGGCTGGCGACAGGCCAGCCCTCCCCCGCGCTGCTCCCGGTCGGTGCAGCACGCATCTGAGCAGATGGGACGGGCCCGCTTCGGCCGAAAGTTCACCCGCCGCCTGAGCGGTCATTCCTTGACGGTGCTGGAGGCCCGGAGCACCGTTGACCCCGGCCGACCGGGCAGAACCTGCCGAGCCGGCGTCTTCCTATGAAGTCTGTGAGGGATGGGGCATGACGCTGTCGCGTCGGATGTTTCTTGGTGGAGCGGCCAGTGTTGCTGCGATCGGACTCACCGGAGCGGGGGTGGCGTCCCCGCAGCGGGCATTCGCCCTCGACCCTGACGGCATGGAGAGCAAGATGCTCTTCGGGGACGCGCAGGCGGGAGCCTCGTCCATCCCGAAGGAGGGCGGCGGCGGCAACTACCACTCGTGCCGGATCCCCGCGATCCTCGCGATCCCGGGCACGAGCGTTGTCATCGCGATCGTGGAGGGCCGGCCGAACGACAATCTCGATGCCAGCGGAAACTTCAACCTGCTGATGCGCCGATCGACGGACTCCGGGCTGACCTGGAGCGGCGCGACGGTGCTTGCCGGGGCCAGCCTCGACTGCTGGTCCAACCCGACGCTGGTCCATGACCGGACCACGGGCCGGCTGTACTGCTTCATGCTGCGTCGCCAGTCCGGAGAGCTCATCGAGATAGATCCCAAGGTCCACCTCGCGACGTCGGACAACAACGGTGCCAGCTGGACCGCCCCGATGGCGCGGACCGACCTGGACCAACCAGGGACCGGCAACGACTTCATCGGGCCCGGCAACGGGATCCAGCGCGCCGACGGCAGCCTGGTGGTCCCGGCGCGTGGACGCCTGATCATCAAGGAACCGACCGGGGACTGGACCAATCACGACGTCCCCAACGGCTTGTACGTGAACGCGGCGGGGAATCGTCCGCACCCTTACGGCGAGGGAACCGTCGCGGAGCGCTCCGACGGGCAACTGATCCTCAACTATCGCGCTACGAACTGGGAGCTCGACCGGGGCTTCCCCATGGCCCGTCGCGTCGCCATCGGGAACCCGGGTGACTGGCAGATGTTCGGCGCGGAACACTGGCGCACGCAGATCATCGACCCGGGCAGCCATGGCGCTCAGATCTCCCACACGATCGGTGGCAAGCCCCACCTCATCCACCTCAACTCCAACAGCTCGACACGTGACAACCGCTATGCGATGACGCTACGCGCGAGCGCCGACGACGGTGAGACATGGAAGCTCTATCAGAGGCCGTTGAGCAACGACCCGCTGGCGAGCCAGGGAGACCTCGTCGGCAACCTGCGTGAGGGCGGCTACTCGGCGTTGACCTCGACCGGTAGTGGCATCGTTCTCGCTCTGGTCGAGGCGCGCAGGGTACAGGTCGACAACCCCTCGCAGAATGACCTGAACTACGACTCATCGTGCGCCGTGGTGCTCCGCCGGTTCAACCCGGGCTGGCTGGTCCGGGCCTGACGTATCGCCCCCACCCGCGCCGTCGAGGCCCGCACCATGAGCTCCTGCTCCGCGGTCCGACGGCGGGGGCGCGCGGCCCGCGGCAGGAGCGCGAGCTCGAGCGCCTGACGTCCCATGTCCTTCATCGGCAGGCGCACCGTCGTCAGGGCGGGCGACAGGTGCCCTGCCACGGTGACGTCGTCGAACCCCGTTACCGAGACCTCGCCGGGGACCGCGACGCCGCGCTCCCCCAGCACCGACAGCACGCCGACCGCCATGTCGTCGTTGAGCGCGAGGATCGCCGTGACGTCCGGGTGCTCGTCGAGGATGCGACGGGCGGCCTCCTTGCCGCCGTCGAGCGTGAACTCCGCCTCGACCACGGGCAGGTCGTCGAGCGTCAGCCCGTGCTCGCCCAGCGCACGCGAGACGCCGTCGAGGCGGTCGGCCATGGTGGCGAGCATGCGTGAGCCGGCCGCGATGCCGATGCGGCGGTGCCCGAGCCCGAGCAGGTGCCCGGCGATCGCCCGGCCGCCCTCGACGTTGGCCGGTACCACGGCGTCGACGCCCAGGTGAGGATGTCTGCCGATGACGGCGACCCGCCCGCCGGCCGACTCGAAGGCCTGTACCTCGGCCTTCATCCGCGACTGCACGTCACGGTCGAGGTGCCCGGACCCCGCGACGACGATGATCCCGACGCGGGCGTTCACGAGCGCCCGCAGCTGCGCCACCTCGGTGAACGGGTCGCGGCCCGTGTGGCAGATCTGCACCATGCGCCCGTGCGTACCCGCGACCTCGAGCACGCCGCTGGCGATCTCGGCGAAGTACGGGTCGCCGATCTCGTGCACCACGAGCCCGACGCCGGGGCTAGCGCCGCTCGCGAGCGACCGCGCGTGCACGTTCGCGACGTAGCCCAGGTCGCGCGCCACGGCCCGCACCCGTTCGGCCAGCGCCTCGGACACGCCCGCCGCGCCGGACAGCGCGCGCGACGCGGTGGCGATGGACACCCCGGCCTGCTCGGCGACGTCGACCAGGCGCAGCCCGGCGGTGTGCTTCCGCATCAGATCTCCTCGCCAGACATGAGCACGGATACGTAATGGACGGTGCCAAATCCCTTGCCACCCAGCGTCCCAGTTCCTAGAGTGCCGTAAGCGGTTACGGAAGCGCTTGCCACAAGGGAGTGGACCATGAGAGCAACCCGACGCCTGACGGTAGCGGCTATCGCCGCGACCACGGCTATTACCCTGTCCGCCTGTCTGGCCAGCCCCGGCGGGGGTGGTGGCCAGGGCGGCGAGTCCGCCGGCCCCGACGACCCGATAGTCATCGGCGTCTCGCTGCCGCTGACCGGGGACTTCGCGGAACCCGGCAAGGGCGTGCAGCGCGGCTACGAGGCCTGGGCGGCGCACGTGAACGAGAACGGCGGGTTGCTGGGCCGCCAGGTGGAGCTGATCGTCGTCGACGACCAGTCCAACGCGGACCGGGTCGCCTCGGACTACGAGCGGCTGATCAACCAGGACGGCGTCGACCTCGTCTTCGGGCCGTTCTCGACCCGGCTCGTGATTCCCGCCGCCCAGGTGGCACAGGACTACGGCTTCCTCTTCGTGGAGCCCGCAGGGGCCGCCGCCGAGGTGTTCGAGCAGGGGTTCGACAACCTCTTCTACGCGGCGCCGGCCATCGCCGACGACCACTACGACCACCTCGCCGCATACATCCTTGCCCTGCCCGAGGACGAACGGCCCGAGACCGTCGCCGTCGCCTCCATGGACGACCCGTTCGCCCAGGGCACCGCGTACGGCCTGCGGGACAAGCTCGCCGCCGAGGGCATCGAGGTGGTCGAGGACGAGGTCTACCCGCCGAACACCACCGACTTCAGCGGTATCGCCGCGAAGATCGCGGACTCCGAGGCAGACCTGCTCGTCGTCGGGTCGCAGTACCAGGACGGCGTCAACCTCGTCGTCGCGCTGCAGCAGCAGGGCTACCAGCCCGACATGGCGGCGATCTCCGGCGCGCCGACGAACGCCGAGTTCCCCGCCGCGATCGGCGAGAAGACCGAGGGCATCCTCGCGCCCACCGGTTACACGACGACGGCGCCCTACCCCTCGAACGAGGACTTCGTCGCGGCCTACACGGCCGAGCACGACGCCCCGCCCGCCGAGGACGAGGCGAACGCCTGGACCACCGGGCAGGTCGTCGCCGCGGCGGTCGAGGCCGTTGGCTGCGCCGACCCCTCGCCCGAGTGCCAGCAGCAGCTCATCGACTGGCTGCACGAGAACGAGGTGGAGACCGTGGTCGGACCGCTGAGCTGGGACGCGCAGGGCCGCCCGCAGAGCGCCCACCTCATCCAGCAGTACGTCGACGGCGAGATCAAGATCGTGCTGCCCGACGACGTCAAGGAAGCCGACCTCGTCCACCCGAAGCCCGAGTGGTGATCGCATGACCGGTGCCCTGTTCGCGCAGAGCCTGGTGCTGGGCATCCTGCTGGGCGGGCTCTACGCCCTCCTGGCGGCGGGCCTGACGCTGTACTTCGGCGTCATGCGGGTGGTCATGATCGCCCACTCGGCGTTCCTGATCCTTAGCGCCTACCTCGCCTGGTTCTTCCACGAGACCTCCGGCCTGGACCCGCTGCTGTCGCTGGTCATCACGGTGCCGCTCTTCTTCGTCGTCGGGTACGGGATGCAGCGGTTCCTCGTGTCCCGGCTGCGGCCCATCAGCCTCACCACCATGTCGGTGCTGCTGACGTTCGCCGTGGCCCTGACCATCGAGGGCCTCCTCGGGTTCGTCTGGACCGGCACGCAGCGCCGCGTCCAGCTCGCGTACTCGGGCACGAGCATCGAGGTGTTCGGCGTGAGCATCGCCGTCGTCAAGCTCATCGCGTTCGCCCTGGCGGCCCTCTCGCTCGGGGCGCTGTACGTGATCCTGCGCAAGACGTCGTTCGGGCGGGCCCTGCGCGCGACCACCCAGCACCCCGAGGCCGCGCGGCTGGTCGGCATCAACACCGACCGCGTGGCCGGGCTCGGCTTCGGGCTGGGGCTCGCGACGGCGGCGATCGGCGGGACGGCGCTCGCGCTCGACTACACGATCTACCCGTCGCTGCACTGGCACTGGATCGGTCCGCTGATGGCGATCATCGTCGTCGGCGGGCTGGGCAGCATCCCAGGGGCCGCGATAGCGGCCCTCCTGCTCGGCGTGGCCGCGAGCCTGTTGCAGGTGCCGCTCGGCACCACCTGGGCACAGACCGTCTTCTACCTGGCCCTGTTCGTGACCCTCATGATCCGTCCGCAGGGATTCTTCGGAGGTCGCCTTGCCCAACGCTTCTGATCTCAAGGCGGGGCCGACGACGGCGCGCGTGGCCCGCATCGCCGCCCTGCTCGCCCTCGTCGCCGTGGTGCTCCTGTTCCCGTCCCTCGCCCCCGACCCGTTCATCCTGTCCGTCGGCGTGGTGATCCTCAGCTATGCGGTGCTCGCGACGTCCTGGAACCTCGTGGGCGGGTTCACCGGGTACATCTCGCTGGGCCACGCCGCCTACTCGGGCCTCGGCGGCTACGCGACGGCGCTGCTCATCCTCCGTACCGGGATGAACCCGTGGCTCGCGCTGCTCGTGGGCGGTGTGATCGTCGCCGTCATAGCGATCCCCGTGGGCATCGCGTCGCTGCGGGTGCGCGGCGCGTCGTTCGTCATCGCGTCGATAGCGCTGGTGCTGATCCTCCAGCTCACGTTCCAGAGCTGGCACACGTTCACCGGTGGCTCGAACGGGCTGCGGGTGCCGCGTCCGTTCGGCACGGAGGTGCTGCGGCCCGAGCAGCACGAGCGGTTCTTCTACCTGCACGCCGTGCTGCTCGCGCTGGCGCTGCTGACCTGGTGGGCGATCGAGCGGTCCCGGCTCGGCGCCGGGCTCAAGGCGATCCGCGAGGACGAGGACAAGGCGCAGGCCCTGGGCGTGCCCACGTTCGCGTACAAGCTGACGGCGCTCGTGGTGAGCGCGTTCTTCACCGCGCTGGGCGGCGGCCTGTACGCGCTGTGGTTCGGCTACCTCGACCCGATCTTCCAGTTCTCGATCCTCGTGGGCACGTACATGGTGCTCATGTCGCTGCTCGGCGGGGTGCGCAGCCTCTTCGGGCCGCTGCTGGGAGCCGTCGTCGTGGGGTACGCGGTAGAGGTGTTCAAGTCCCAGTACGGCGACACGCAGTTCCACCTGGTCGCCACGGGCATCCTGCTCGGCCTGGTCGTCCTGTTCATGCCCGACGGCGTTTTGCCGGCCCTGACCTCGGCCCTGAACCGGCGGCGCGGGGCGGCGTCGATCCGCGAGGAGAGCGCCGAGGAGCTGGCGAAGCAGCGCGAGGAGGCAGCCCGATGAGCACGTCCCTTGGTTCGGTGACCACGCACGACCTGACCAAGTCGTTCGGCGGCGTCCGCGCGATCGACGGCGCCTCCGTCGCCTTCCACGAGGGCAGGATCAACGCCCTGATCGGCCCCAACGGCTCCGGCAAGACGACGTTCTTCAACTGCGTCACCGGCATGATCAAGCCCGACTCCGGCACCGTCACCTACCAGGGCCGCGACGTGACGGGGCTCCCGCCGCACCGGATCGCCCGGTCGGGGATCGGCCGGAGCTTCCAGCTCTGCCGGATCTTCCCCCGGCTCACCGTGCTGGAGAACATGTTGGTCGCGGTACAGCCGCACGGGCTGCTGCAGCGGCTGCGGGGTTCGCGCAACGCCGCCGACGTCGGGCGGGCGCGCGAGCTGCTGGCGCGCGTCGGCATCGACCACCTGGAGCACGCCGAGGCGCGCGACATCTCCTACGGCCAGCAGAAGCTGCTCGAGCTCGCCGGGGTGCTCATGGGCGACCCGCGCACGATCATGCTCGACGAGCCGGCCGGCGGCGTGAACCCGGCGCTCGTGGACCGTATAGCCGATCTCGTGCGGGAGCTCAACGCCGAGGGCCGCACCTTCATCATCGTGGAGCACAACATGGAGCTCGTCATGGGCCTGAGCGACAACGTGGTCGTGTTCGACAGGGGGCGGCCGATCGCGCAGGGTGCTCCCGCCGTCGTGCAGGACGACCCCCTGGTCCTGGAGGCATACCTTGGCGTCTGAACCAGCACCTGGAGCCCTGCCCGACGGCAGGCCCGCCGTCGAGCCCGCCGTCGAGCCCCCCGTCGAACCCCTCCTGCGCCTGACCGACGTGCAGGCCGGCTACGGCCGCGCCGCGCTCGTGCTGCGCGGGCTGTCCGTGACGGTCGCGCCGGGCAGCGTGGTCTGCCTCGTCGGGCCGAACGGCGCCGGCAAGTCGACGGTGCTCAAGGTCGCCAGCGGCATGCTCAAGCCGCGCTCGGGGCACGTGGTGGTCGACGGCGTCGACGTCACCGGGCGCACCCCGCAGCAGCTCCTGGCCGCCGGGCTGTCCCACGTGCCGCAGGGGCACAGCGTGTTCCCCGAGATGACGGTCGCGGAGAACGTGCTGCTCGGCGCCTACACGGTGCGCGACAAGGCGCTGGTCGCCGAGCGCACCGACTTCGTCACGGGGCTGTTCCCCCTGGTCGGCGAGCGGTGGTCGGCGCTGGCGGGTGCGCTATCGGGCGGGCAGCAGAAGCAGGTCGAGTTCGCCCGCTCGCTCATGGTGCGGCCCAAGGTCGTCCTCCTGGACGAGCCGTCGATGGGGCTGGACCCCAAGGCGACGGCCATCGTGTTCGAGCAGGTGCAGCGCATGCGCGACGCCGGTACGGCGGTGCTCCTGGTCGAGCAGAACGCGCGCCGGGCGCTGGAGGCGGCCGACGTCGGCTGTGTGCTGGACCTGGGCCGCGTCCACATCACGGGCCCGGCCCCGGATCTCCTCGCCGACCCGCGCCTGGCCCAGCTCTACCTGGGCGGCCGCCCGAAGGAGGCCGCCTGACCCACCGTTGAGTGCTGGGTATTCGCCCTTCTGCGCCCCGTGAAAGGGCGAATACCCCGCACTCAACGAGACAGGACCGACTGCCGGCCGTTCAAAGGAGAACTGTCATGTCGCTTCGATCCGCCCTGGGAAAGTCGCTCGGCAGTGCCGGACAGGTGGTGCTCGGCCTGGCGATCCTGGCCGCGCTGCTCGCCGGGCTGCATCTCACGCCCGCCATCGGCGGGGGCTCGTCCGGCGCGACAGCGTCGTCGTCCGCGGGCCGCCAGGATCCCTACCGCGACAAGCTCGCCGACCACGGCGTCTGCCGGGGCGTCGACCCCGACTGCTACAACGACTGGGACCTGCCGCGCCACGACGACGGCGTCGTGCGCGTGCTCGTCCTCACCGCGACCGGCAGCTCCCGGCACGCGCACCTCGGGCCGCTGCTGCCCGCGGGGATGAACCCGCCGCTCACGTCGACGCACGTCGCGCAGAACGCCGTGATCCGCTGGGGCCAGGAGCACGGGTTCGACGTCGACTGGACCGAGGACGTGCGCCAGCTCGACGCCCCGGCCAAGCTCGCGCCGTACGACGCAGTCGTCTTCCTCAGCAACTCCCGCACCATGCTCGACGACGCGTCCCAGACCGCGCTGCTGCAGTACGTCCGGTCGGGCGGCGGCTTCGTCGCGATCCACAACACGCTCGGCGCGATGTACCACTGGCCGTGGTTCCAGGGCCTGCTCGGCGGGGCCAACTTCTACGACCACGGGCCGCACCGCGACGGGCAGGTGGTGACCGTCGACCGGCGCGACGCCTCGACGCGCGACCTGCCGCGCCGGTGGGACTTCCGCGACGAGTGGTACCACCTCGAACCGTTCCCCACCGGTGTGCGGTTCCTTGCCGAGGTGGACACCGCGACCATCGGCGACCACACCGGGTTCAACGGCCACCCCGGGCACCTGGACGACCACCCGGTCTCGTGGTGCCAGTACTACGACGGCGGACGCGCATGGGTCACCACGCTCGGCCACGACCCGGCCGCCTGGACCGAGGACTCGGCCCTCGCGGGCGCCGAGTCGTTCGAGACGCACGTGGTGGGCGGAATCCTCAGCGCTGCCGGGGCGCGGCCGTTCTGCCGGTAGTTCTCCTGCGCCCGACCAACACAACGCACTCCGCGATGACGACGACGACGTTCTGGAGGCACCATGAGCAGAGGCACCACAAGCAACAGACGATGGCGGTCGGCGGTGGCCGCGATGGCGATCACCGCTACCGCGCTGACCGGGCTGACCACGGCGACGATGACCACCGCGGCGGCCGAACCCGGCCCGATCACCGACCCGGCGCCCGAGGAGATCCAGTCCACGCTGGGTCTGGTCCTGGAGGAGTACGCCCAGTTCCCCAAGACCGAGCCGATCCCGGCGCCGGTCGACCGCCGGCTGATGCGGCACGCCCGGATCAACGGCCTGGGCGAGCTGCCCGACGGGTCGGGCCGCACGTACGTGCCTGACCTCAACGGTCCCCTGTACTTCGTGGAGGACGGCGAGCCGCAGGTCTACCTGGACGTGGCTGCCGAGTTCGCGCCGGAGTTCTTCTCGGGGCGCGGCATGGGCAGCGGCTTCGGGTTCGCGACGTTCCACCCGGACTTCGAGGACAACGGCACGTTCTACACGGTGCACACCGAGCGCCCCGGCAACGCCGGGCCACCGTCCGACCCCACTACGTACCCGCCGCAGGTTCCCACGTTCCTGCACTCGGTGGTGACCGAGTGGGTGGCCGACGACCCGGCGTCCGACACGTTCTCGGGGACGAGCCGCGAGGTGCTGCGCCTCGGGTTCGCCGGGCAGGTCCACGCGATCCAGCAGATCGACTTCAACCCGACGGCGCGGCCCGGCAGCGAGGACTACGGCCTGCTCTACCTCGCCGTGGGCGACGGCGGCCGGGGCGTGGGCACGGGTATCCCGCAGGACATGGGGACACCGGCGGGCAAGATCCTCCGCATCGACCCGGCAGGCACCGACGGGCCGGGCGGGACGTACGGCATCCCGCCGTCGAACCCGTTCGTGGGGACGGCCGGCGCGCTGGGCGAGATCTACGCCGTCGGCATGCGCGACCCGCACCGGTTCAGCTGGGACCGGAAGGCCCGGCACGCTGAGCCGCGCATGTTCCTCGGCCACATCGGCGAGCACGCGATCGAGGCCGTCTACGACGTGCGCGCGGGCGACAACTTCGGCTGGGGCGACCGGGAGGGCAAGTACGTCTTCGACGCGGCCGACCGCTGCAACCTCTACCCGCTGCCGGAGAACGACGCCGACCTCGGCTTCACCTATCCCGTGGTGGCCTACGACCACGACCCGCCGCCTGGCTGGCCCTGCACGTCGGACAGCGGTTACGCGATCAGCGGCGGGTTCGTCTATCGCGGGACCGACCTGCCCGCGCTGAGCGGCAAGTACCTGTTCACGGACCTGGTCGAGGGGCGGGTCTTCTACGCCGAGGAGTCGCGGATGCGGCGCGGCGGCCCCGAGGCGCAGATGTACGAGCTCGCGCTCTACGACACCGACGGCACCCGCAAGCGGATGCCCGACTTCACGGGCGACGAACGGGCCGACCTGCGCATGGGCCGCGACCGGGCGGGCGACCTGTACCTGATCGCCAAGGCGAACGGGAAGATCTGGAAGGTCGTCGACACGGTGCGCGCACCGGTACCGCAGGACGTCCCCCGCTCCCTGCGGGGGAACTCGGTGAGCTTCTACGACTTCGAGCACCCGTTCCAGCAGGACGGCGCGGTGGAGATCGACCGCGGCGCGTCCCGCACGTATCTGAACCTCATCAACGGCGGCGAGGACATGCGCGTCGCCGGGGGCGCCTACCCGGGCAGCAACAACTCGATACAGCTCGGCCAGGTGAACCCGCTGGCGGCGGGCAACGACGACTGGAAGGCCGGCGTGTACAACGCCGCCGGGGTGGGCACCCTGTCCGCCCTGAGCGGCGTGGACGGGATGACGGTGCTGGGCTGGGTCCGGATGACCGGCCAGAACCCGAGCCTCAACACGACGACGGCCGACCCTGACGACCGCTACGGCGCCGTCGGCCTGGCGGGCGTGCTGAGCGGCAACTCCGACGGGCACGCCGTGCGCGCCCTCCTGGAGATCATCGAGGTGGACGGCGAGCTGCGGCTCGTCGCGCTCGGCCGGCGGCTCGACGGCGGCGAGTCGCAGATCTTCGCCGCGCACGAGGACTGGCGCACCCTGCTGCCGCAGGACGAGTGGGTGCACCTGGCCGCGACGTTCGACTACACGACCGGTCGGATGGCGCTGTACCGCAACGGCGAGCGCGTTCCGGGCTTCTACGTGGTCGACGGCGACCCGTGGCAGGTGGACGGCACGGGCGCCTCGGCGACGACGCCCCGCGGGATCAAGATCGGAGGCAGCTTCCCGCAGGACACGCAGGAGCGGAACCCCTGCAACTGCACGATGGACACGATCCAGCTCCTGGACCGCGCGATCACGCCCCGCGAGGTGGCAATGCAATACACCCTGATGACCCGCTAGCCGTGAAGGTCCGCCTCGATCAAGCGGTTGGGCATGGTTCCGGGCCCCGGAGCATGCGTAACCGCTTGATCGAGGCGGACTTCTCCGGCCCCGGCCATAGCATGGCGGCATGGCTGTTGAGAAAGCGCTTACCGCCCCCATCCGCATCGACAGCTCACGGCCCGCACGGTCCGTCCTGCGCCTGCTCGCCCGGCGGCCCGGGCGCATGTCGGTGGCGATCGGGGCGTTCACGCTCAAAGAGGTCCCGATGTGGTTCCTGCCGGTCGTCACGGCGTCCGTCATCGACATAGTGGCCACGGGCGGACCGGTGCGCGACGTGCTCGTCTGGTTCGCGATCGCCGCCGCGCTGCTCCTGCAGAACTTCCCGAACCACCTCGTCTACACCCGCAACTTCATGACGGTGGTCCGGGACACCGGCGCCGGCCTGCGCAACGCGCTCGCCGCCCGCCTGCAGAGCCTGTCGATCGGCTACCACACGCGCGCCAGCTCGTCGGTGGTGCAGTCCAAGGTCGTGCGCGACGTCGAGAACATCGAGGTGATGCTCCAGCAGGTCACGCACCCGCTGCTCTCGTCGCTCATGGTGCTCGCGGGCGCCCTGACCATGACCGCCCTCAAGGTCCCCGAGTTCCTGCCCGTCTACGTGCTCGCCGTGCCGCTCGCGCTCGGCATGCGCTGGGCGACGGCGCGCCGGTCCCGGGACCGCAACGAGCACTTCCGCCGCGAGGTCGAGGGCTTCGCGTCCCGCGTGGGCGAGATGGCCTCGCTCATCCCGATCACCCGCGCGCACGGCCTGGAGCAGACGGCGGTCAACCGCCTGGCCGACGGCGCCGACGGCGTCCGCCGCGCGGGCCTGCACCTCGACATGCTCAACGGGCGGGTCGCATCACTGTCCTGGGTGATCATGCAGCTGCTCGGCGTCACCTGCCTCGCCCTGGCCGCGATCTTCTCCCTCACGGGGTTCCTGCCGGTCACGCCCGGCGAGGTCGTGCTGCTGTCGAGCTACTTCGCGCTGCTCACCCAGGGGCTCACCCAGCTGCTCATGCTGATCCCGGTCACGGCGCGCGGCATGGAGTCCGTGCGCTCGATCGCCGAGGTCCTGGAGGAGCCCGACCTCGAGGAGAACGCCGGCCGCCGCACCGTAGACGCCGTCGGCGGCGAGCTGGCGCTGGACCACGTGCATCACCGCTACCCCGGCTCGGACGACGACGCCCTGCACGACGTCACACTCACGATCCCGGCGGGCGAGACCGTCGCGTTCGTCGGCTCGTCCGGCTCGGGCAAGTCCACGCTGCTCAACCTGGTGCTTGGCTTCATCCGCCCGACGTCGGGCCGGGTGCTCGTCGACGGCGCCGACGCGCAGGAGCTGGACCTGCGCACGGTGCGCCGCCACGTGTCCGTGGTCCCGCAGGAGTCGGTGCTGTTCGAGGGCACCATCCGCGAGAACGTCACCTACGGCCTCCCGGACGCGCCCGACGACGTCGTCCGCGCCGCGCTGCGGGACGCCAACGCGCTGGACTTCGTGGACGCCCAGCCGAAGGGCTGGGACACCGTCGTCGGCGAACGCGGTGCCCGGCTCTCGGGCGGGCAGCGGCAGCGCATAGCGATCGCCCGCGCGCTGGTGCGCGACCCGCGCATCCTCCTGCTCGACGAGGCGACCAGCGCCCTGGACACCGAGTCGGAGCTGCTCGTCAAGGAGGCGCTGGGCCGCCTCATGCGCGGTCGGACGACGCTGGTGGTCGCCCACCGCCTGTCGACGATCCGCCAGGCCGACCGCATAGTCGTGCTGGAGCACGGCCGGATCGTGGAGCAGGGCACGCACGACCAGCTCGTCGCGAGCGGTGGCCGCTACGCGACCCTGCACGCGACGCAGGCGGGCTAGCCGAGCCGTCCGGTCAGCTGGTGGTGGCGCGTGCGGCGGCTTGCAGTTGTTCCTGGAGGCGGAGCAATATATTGCATGCCCATCCCCCGGAACACCCCGGTGATCGACCGACGCCTCCTCCGTGACGACGTCTATCACCGGCTCCGCGAAGCGATAGTCGACGGCACCCTGGCCCCCGGCGAACAGCTGCGCGACGGCGACCTGGCCGCCTGGCTCGGCGTCAGCCGCACCCCCGTGCGCGAGGCGCTGCTGCGGCTCGCGGAAGCGGGGCTGGTCGCGGCCCAGCCCGGCCGCTCGACCACGGTGAGCTCCCTGAGCGAGCGCACGGTCCGCGAGGCACGCGACGTGGTGGCGGCCATGCACCAGCTGGCAGTCCGCGAGTCCGTGCCCCACCTCACCGAGGCTCACCTCGACACGATGCGCAAGGCCAACACCCGGTTCCGCGCCGCCATCAAGAAGGGCGACATCGAGGCAGCCCTGGTCGCGGACGACGCGCTGCACGACGTCCCCGTCTCCGTCGCCTCGAACCGGGCGCTGGCGACGGTGCTGGAGCAGTTCACGCCGGTGCTACGCCGGGCGGAGCGCCTGGCCTTCTCGTCGGTGGCCGGGAGCGCGTCCGCCGACCGGCACGACGAGCTCATCGAGGCGTGTGCTGCCGGTGACGCAGACCGTGCGGCTGGTGTCGCCGCGGGCGTGTGGAGCGCCCTGCCGGCCGTCGAGTAGCCGACGGGTCACGCCGAGCGGCTCAGCGCCCCCGGCCCTGGTGCGACCGAGACCTCCTCGGGTCCCAGCTCCCGCCCGTCGTCGGTCAGGAAGGCGATGCGCACCGGCTCCTCCGTGTCACGGTCGACGTAGACCGTCGAGGGCCCGAAACCCGAGGGCCGGTGCACGTCGCCCCACGCGACGAACGCCGCAAGGATCGTCTTGAGCTCCGCCCCCGCCTCGGTGAGCACATACTCCTCGCGCTGCCGCTGCCCCTCGTCCCGGTACGGCCGGCGCGCCAGCACGCCGCCCTCGACGAGCGTCTCCAGCCGGGCGGTCAGCACATCGGGGGCAACCCCAAGGCGCGCGCGGAAGTCCGCGAACCGCGTCGCCCCGAAGAAGGCCTCCCGGACGACGAGCAGCGTCCACTTCTCCCCCAGTACGTCCAGGCTCCTGGCCACAGAGCAGCGGGCATTGCGTTCGCGGGGCGTTGTGCTCATGCCCACATCCTACCCACCTGAGTTGTCAATCCAAACTTAGACTTGCTAAGTTGGCATTTCCAACTCAGATGGGAGTTCCGATGGCCTTCACCTGGGCGCCGCGGGGCAGTCGCTGGGCCGCGGCGTCAGCCGTGGCACTCGCACTCTGGGCCTCGGCCGCGCCGACGCTCGTCTATCCGGCGTACGCGGCCGAGTGGCACCTGACGACCGCCGTCACGACCACCGTGTTCGCCGCCTACCCCGTCGCGCTGATCGGCACACTGCTCCTGCTCGGCGGGTTCGCGGAGACGGTGGGCAGCCGGAACGCGATCCTCGCCGGCCTCGGGTTCCTGGGGCTCGGCGCCCTCACCTTCCTGCTCGCGCCGAACCTGGCACTCCTGCTCACCGGCCGCGCGCTCATGGGCGTCGGGGTGGGGCTCAGCCTCGGCCCCGCGACGAGCGTCATCGCGTCTGCGGGACGCGACGACGTCCGCGAGCGCACAGGCGCCATCACGGCCGGAGCGAGCTCGGTAGGCATCATCACTGCCCTGCTCGTCGGCGGCGCGACGGTGCAGTTCGGGCCCAGCCCGCTGCACTCCGCCTACGGCGTCCTGCTCGCGGGCATCGTCGTCGCGGTGCTCGCCGTCTGGTTCCTGCCCCGCGCTCTGCCCCGCTCCCTGCCCGGCCGAGCACGCACCACCGCGGGCCGATGGCGCCCGCGGCGGCTGGCCGTGCCGGAGCGCCGGCTGCCGTTCCTGGCGGGGACGTTCGGCGTCTCCGCCGCCTACGCGCTCGGCGCGATCTTCCTCGGCGTCGGCGCCCAGTTCGCGCGCGACACCGTGCGCTCCGACGACGCCTTCGTCAACGGCGCGGTGCTGGCCATCTCCGCCGCGGCGATCGGCGTCGTCGCACTCCTCGCGGGGCGGCTCAGGGCCACCACGGCGCTCCGCCTCGGCGCGCTCGCCGCGGTGGCCGGGCAGGCGCTGATGGTCACGGCGGGCGCCACCCACTCGATGCCGTTCCTCGTCCTGTACTCGCTGGTCGGCGGCGCCGGCTACAGCCTCCTCTTCTCCGGCGGCGTCACGCTCGTCACCCAGAGCGCGCCGGCCGAGCACCGGGCCGCGACGACGTCGTCGGCCTACCTGGTCGCCTACCTCGTCCAGGCAGTGGTCGCGCTCGGGGTGGGCGCCCTGGGCACCGCCGTCGACCTGCAGACCGCGCTGGTCGCGGGCAGCGCGACGGTCGTCGCGCTCACGCTCGCCGCCCTCCTCACCGTCCGTTCCCGGGCGTCCGCGCCCGGTGCGGCCCCTGCCCTGCCCACCTCGCAAGCCACCACCTCGCACGACAACCTCATGAAAGCGAGCTCGTCACGATGACTACCCTCAAGAACGCAGTGGTCCTGGTCACCGGCGCGAACGGCGGCCTCGGCCGCGCGTTCGTCGCCGAAGCCCTCCAGCGCGGCGCCGCCAAGGTCTACGCCACCGCCCGCACCCCCCGGGAGTGGGACGACGCGCGCGTCGTTCCGCTGGCGCTGGACATCAGCTCGCCCGACTCGATCGCCGCGGCGGCCGAGCAGGCCGCCGACACGACCGTCCTGATCAACAACGCGGGTATCTCCGACTCCGGACAGCCGGTCCTGAGCACGCCGCTGGACGCCGTCCGCTCGGTGTTCGAGACCAACGTGTTCGCGCAGCTCGCGGTCACCCAGGCGTTCGCGCCGGTCCTGGCCCGGAACGACGGCGGCGGCGTCATCAACGTGCACTCCGCGCTCAGTTGGCTCGCCACCGGCACCTACTCGGCGACGAAGGCCGCCTTCTGGTCGTTCAGCAACGCGCTGCGCGTGGAGCTGCTGGACCAGAAGACCCACCTGCTGGGCGCGCACCTCGGCTACACGGACACCCCGATGATCGCCGCCCTCGACGTGCCGAAGGAGGACCCGCGGGACATCGTCGCGGCGATCTACGACGGGCTGGAGGCCGGCGAGCCCGAGGTGCTCGCGGACGAGACGAGCCGCCAGGTCAAGCAGGCGCTGTCCGGGCCGCTGTCGGCGCTGTACCCGCAGCTGCAGGCCGCGGGCTGACGCGCACGGCGGGCAGGCGCTCGCCCGACGCCGCCGGTGTGCACCCGGCACGACGGCGTCGGGCGTCCGGCCGTCTCCGGCGCGCACAGCCTAGGGTCTCCCTATGCGCGTGCTGATCGTGGAGGACGAGCCCTACCTTGCCGAGGCCGTCCGGGACGGACTGCGGCTGGAGGCCATCGCCGCCGACATCGCCGGCGACGGCGACTCCGCCCTGGAGCTGCTCGGCATCAACTCCTACGACCTCGCGGTCCTCGACCGCGACATCCCCGGCCCGTCCGGTGACGAGGTCGCAAGGCGCATCGTCGCCTCCGGCAGCGGCATCCCGATCCTGATGCTGACCGCCGCCGACCGGATAGACGACAAGGCCTCGGGGTTCGAGCTCGGCGCCGACGACTACCTCACCAAGCCGTTCGAGCTCCGCGAGCTCGTGCTGCGGCTGCGGGCGCTCGACCGCAGGCGCGGGCACACCAGGCCCCCGGTCAGCGAGCTCGCGGGGCTCCGGCTGGACCCGTTCCGCCGGGAGGTCTACCGGGACGGCCGCTACGTGGCGCTGACCAGGAAGCAGTTCGCCGTCCTCGAGGTACTCGTCGCGGCGGAGGGCGGTGTCGTCAGCGCCGAGCAGCTGCTGGAGCGAGCCTGGGACGAGAACGCGGACCCGTTCACCAACGCGGTGCGGATCACCGTCTCGGCACTGCGCAAGCGGCTCGGCGAGCCGTGGATCATCGCCACGGTGCCCGGCGTCGGCTACCGGATCGACACGGGACCTGGCGCCGACCATGGCTAGGGAGCATGCGGGCAGGGAGCCCGGGATGAGCGTCCGCCTCAAGCTGACCCTCAGTTATGCCGGGTTCCTCATGGTCACCGGCGTCCTGCTGCTCGGGGTCGTGTGGGTCTTCCTCCTGCGCTATGTACCCGAGCAGACCTACGCCCCCGGGAGCTCGGCACCCGGCGGCCTCGGATCCGTGTTCATCCCCAACCAGGGCGATCTGGCGCGCGCCTTCTTCCCGCGGGCGACGGCGGCTCTGGCGCTGCTGCTGGTGCTCGGGCTCCTGGGCGGGTGGGTTCTCGCCGGCCGCATGCTCAGCCCGCTGCGCCGCATCACCCACGCCGCACGCCGCACGACCGGGTCGCTGTCCCACCGGATCCAGCTCGAGGGCCGCCAGGACGAGTTCCGCGAGCTGGCCGACACGTTCGACGCCATGCTCGCGCGGCTCGAGGCGCACATCGCCGAACAGCGGAGATTCGCCGCCAACGCCTCCCACGAGCTGCGCACCCCGCTGGCGATCACCCAGACCCTCCTCGAGGTCGCCCGCAACGATCCGGACCGCGACACCGACGAGCTGATCGACCGCCTCGGGTACGTCAACACGCGGGCCATCGACCTCACGGAGGCGCTGCTCGTGCTCAGCCGCGCCGACCAGGGGTCCTTCACCCGCGAGCCCGTGGACCTGTCCCTCATCGCGGAGGAAGCCACGGAGACCCTCCTACCCCTGGCGGAGAAGCACGGCCTCACCATCGAGACCTCCGGCGACGTCGCCCCCACGCTCGGCTCGTACGCGCTCCTGCTGCAGCTGACCACCAACCTCGTCCACAACGCGATAGTCCACAACCTCCCCGAGCGCGGCAGCGTCCGGGTCACCACCAGCGTCCGGGCCGGAACGGTGGCGCTCACCGTCGAGAACACCGGGGAGCAGCTCACGCCACAGTTGGTCTCGACCCTCACCGAACCGTTCCAGCGTGGCACCGGACGAGTACGCGGCGACCACGCGGGGGTCGGCCTCGGGCTGGCGATCGTCAAGAGCATCGCCGGCGCGCACGACGGCACCCTCACCCTCGCTACCCGGGCGGACGGCGGGCTCCGGGTAACGGTCCAGCTGCCCGTCATGCACGCCCAGGGGGCCGCTCTGCGGGCGTGACCGTGCCCGTCCTCGCCCGGTGTATCGGGCGTGTATCAAAAAACGGAGACACCCTGGCAACGTCCTCCGCGATGGGCTGGGGACATGACTCGACAGGACCTCACCCAGCTCCCCCCTGCACAGCTCCCTCCCGCGCAGTTCCCTCCCGCGCAGCTTCCTCCCGCGCACGCAGGCGCCCCCGCCCGCCGTCGACCGGGTGGCCGCCGGATGCCGGCGGTGCTCATGGTGGCCGCAGTGCTGCTGGCCACCCTCTTCGGCGTCTATCCCCTGCTCGACCGCGCCGACTCGCCGGTCATCCAGGCGGTCGACGACGCCCTGGACCAGGGCACGACGGCGTCCGGCCCGACCGGCGTGGACGGCGGGGAGATCCCCGACGGCGTGGCGACGCTCGACGACGACCTCCCCGCCATCACGGGCCTCGAACCGGCGCTCGCCGACGCCGTCCGCCAGGCCGCTGCCGACGCGGCGGCCGACGACATCGACTTCTGGATCACGAGCGGCTGGCGCAGCACCGCCTACCAGCAGGGGCTGCTGGACGCGGCGGTCCGGAAGCACGGCAGCCTGGAGGCAGCCCGCCGCGAAGTCGCCACGCCCGAGGAGTCCAGGCACATCGGCGGCAAGGCCGTCGACATCGGGCCGACCGAGGCGGACTACTGGATGATCCAGCACGGCACCGACTACGGGCTGTGCCAGGTGTACGAGAACGAGATCTGGCACTTCGAGCTGCTCACCGAGCCGGGCGGCACCTGCCCGCCGATGCTGAAGGACGCGGCAGGCTGAACCGCTGCTCCTCACCCGATGGGGCCGACCTACTGACCGGCGGGCTCCGCCACCCCCGCAACCGCCTTCGTCCGGGACCGGCCCGAGGCGTCCTTGAGGACCACGTACTTCATGTCGACGTGCGGTTCCAGGGCGCTGTACTTGTCGTTGGGCGCACCGATGATGAGCTGGAAGCCCAGACCGCGCCAGGCGCCGACGGCCCGTCCCGTGAACCGGGCGTCGGCCTTGATCAGCGCCTCGTCGAGGAACACCGGCGCGTACCGCGGCCGCTCCGCCCCGGCGTCGCCGAGCTGGTAGCGCAGCGCCGCGCCGACGATGAACGCCACGAGCTCCTGGGACTCACCGCCCGACTTCTCGCCGATGCCGTCGTAGTGCGCGACGTGGTTGCCGTCCAGGTCGACCTTCTCGGCGCTGAGCCGCACGTGCCGCCGGACGTCGACGAGGTCGGCGAAGTCGGGCGCGTTCCGCCGGATCCGGTCGATCACCTTGGCCATCCGCAGGTACCGGCGCTCGCGCTCGGCGTCCGTCGCCTCGCGGGTCAGCGAATCGCGCAGGTTGCGCAGCTCCTTGCGGAACGACCCGACGACGGTGGACTGGTTGTCGCGCGCGTCGATCCGCAGGCGGTGCGCGTCGTCGGCGAACGGGAGGTTCGCGAGGATGTCGTTGACCGGGCCGATCCGCTCCTTGATCTCGCGGACCGAGCCGGCCAGCGCCCGGTACAGGTCGGTGAGGTCGTTCCCGGACAGGCGCAGGAGGCTGTTGCGCCAGTCCGTCTCGAGCTCGTGGAGCCCGCTGGTCTCCAGGTCCGTCAGGATCCGGTCGTAGTCGCCGAAGGACTCCTCCGGGTCCGTCCCCAGGTTCGGGTCGTGCCAGCGCTCGTGGAAGTTCTCGAAGGTCCGGCGCAGCGCGTCCCGGGCGGTGCCGAGCGCCGTCTGCGCGACCTCCCGGTCCGCCTTGAGCCGTTCGGTGGCCTGCCGCAGCGCACCGTCGAACGCCTCGAGTGCTGCCGCGGCCGCCGCGCCACCGCTCGTGGCGTCGAGGTCGGCGGCCCGGAACAGCGCGTCGAGGTACTCACCCTGCTCCGGCCCGACGGCGACCTCGGCCGCCTCGGCGTCGTCGAGCGCCTGCTGGGCGGCGTCGACGTCGTCGGTGACGGCAGTCCAGCGCGTCTCCAGCGCGTCGGCGCGCGCCGTCGTCTTGCCGAGGTCCTGGTTGAAGGCGTCGATCTGCTTCTCGAGCGTGCCTGACTGGTCCCGCAGGCGCGTGATCTCGGGGTTCCCCGCGGTGACCTCGTGGATGACCTGCATCCAGCGGGACCGTTCCGCCTCGACGGCGGCGACGTCCACCTCGTCCCAGGTCAGGCCGCTGACCGTGCGGTAAGCGGCGAGCTCGTCGTCGTGCCGGTTGAGGCGCGCGTCGGCGTCCGCCACACGGCGTTCCGCCTCGGCGAGCCGTTCACGTGCCTGGGCGATGCGTTCGTCGAGCTCCGCCAGCGCGCGGCCGTTGGTGAAGCCCAGCACGTTGGAGCGTAGGTTGCCGCCGTGCGCGCCCCGGTAGCCCTCGGACTGCTGGCCAGACCGGGTGAGCGCCATCTTGTGCTGCCCCAGCTGCCCCGGGGTGTCCACGCAGACGTAGGCGAAGCGCTGCGCCAGCTCGTGCTTGAGCCAGCCGGCGAAGGGGCCGCCGCGGACGTCGAGCCGGCCGGGAAGGGTCCGCGTGTCGACGCCCAGCTCGTCGCGCATCCCGGTGGGCACGCCCTCGAACCGGATCCGGGTGGACGTCGGGACCGCGTCGATCGCCTTGCGGAAGGCCTGGATGCGCGCCGTGTCGATGAGCATCTTGGTCGCGAAGCCGCCCAGCGCGAGGTTGAAGGCCCCGCGCCAGGGTTCGAACTCGGTGCGGACCTCCAGGAGCTCGCCCACGAAGGGCAGGTCCTCGGGGGTCAGCCCGGCGGCCTCGGCCAGCGTGGCGCGCGCCCGGTGCAGGTGATCGGGGATGTTGCCGCGCCGGTCGGCGGCCGCCGACCGTTCGGCCTCGAGCTCAGCTAGTTCGGCACGCGCGGCGTTCCTGGCCGACATCGCCTCGCCGAACGTGTCACGCGCGGCCTTCTTCGTGCCGACGTCGGCCAGGGCCGCACCGGCGCGCGCGGCCACGGCCGAGAACTCGGCCTCCGAACCCGCCTCCGCTTCCAGCACGCCCAGGGCGTCGTCCAGCCGGCCGCGGGCACGCTCGACCTCGGCCAGCCGCGAGTCGACGCCCTTCAGCTCACGCTGCGCGGTGGCCAGCCGGTCGCCGCCCGATGCGCGGAGGGTCTCCAGCACGCCGTCCAGCTCGGACTTCGCAGCGGTGATCCGGACCCTGGTCTCCTCGGCGCGCCCCAGTGCCGCGCGGTGCTCGGCCTGCAGATCGTGCTCGACGGCGCGCAGCAGGCCGAGCCGCCGTCCGTTGCGCCACAGCGCCGCGGGCGACGCTGCGTCGGCGAAGGAACCGATCTCGTCGATGACCCGCAGCCGCTCGACCGCACCCTCGATGGCCGCGTGGTAGCCGCGGATCGGGGAGAGCGCGTTGACCTGCTGGCGGGCCGTGATCATCTGCTCGCGGGTGCCGGCGAGCTTGTCGAAGTGCTCGACCACCTCGTCCGCCTTGGCCAGGGTCTCGGGCTCCTCCAGGACCATCGCCTTGTAGAGCGCGTCCACGGTGGTGATCTGCTGGCCGGCCTGGATGCGGCCGAGCAGTGCCACCGCCTTGTTGCCGTCGCCGGACGCGCCGATGCCGAGCGTCGAGTGCAGGCGCGCCGTGAACTCCCGGTCGGTGTCGAAGCACGTCAGCCCGGCCGCGGTGAGCTCGGTGCGGGCGAGCCGCTGGGCGGCTGCCCGCTCCAGGCCCCGCAGGTCGAAGGCGCCGTCGCACGTGGCACGCAGCGGGACCACCTCTTCGAGGGTGCGCGCGGCGGACGGGACGTACCAGGCGCGGACGGCGGTGAAGCTCGTGCCGGACTGGTCCACCCAGGTCATGGCGATCGCCGACCAGGTGTCCCGGCCGTCGCCCCGCAGCACGCGCTGACGGGTGCCGTCGTCGGTCCGGGACTCGTCGATCTTGCCGCGTGCGTAGGACAGGATGTTGCGCTGGTCCTTGCCGCGCGGCCGCCCGACGACGCTGCCGTTGGACGCGCCGTTGAACGGCGTGGTGTGCGGCATGAGGAGCGCGATGTAGGCGTCCATGAGCGTCGACTTACCGGAGCCGGAGCCGCCGGAGAGCAGGGTCGCCGTCGTGGCCAGCCGCACCTGGTGGTGACCGTCGTAACCGCCCCAGTTGACCAGCTGGAGATCACGCGCGACCCACTGCTGCCCGGTCGACGCCGCCGGGATCATCCCGAACAGGGTGTCGATCATCGTCATCGCTGGTTCTCCTGGTTCTGCTGGTTCTGCTCGTTCTGCGTACGCAGCCACTCCCGGAGCTCGCCGAGCCGTTCGTTGCTGAGCACTATCTCGACCAGCGGCGTGACGCGGAACCGGCCCTCGGACTCCTCCTCGATGAGCCCTTCCTTCTCCAGCCGCCGCACGGCGGTGCGGATCTCCGTCTGCCGCGCGGCCAGGTTCTTGTCGTCGGGGTCGAAGAACGTCAGCACCGTCTGCTCGACCTCCTCCACGTCCACCCGGGCCGAGGACTCCCCCGCGCCCTGCTCGCGCTGGAAGACCGTGCGCAGATGGACCAGGACCAGCGTCTCGGCGCGGGTGTACGGGTCGTCCTTCAGCAGGATCGGGACGTCCAGCTCGGCGGGGCGGACCTGCTTCTTGTACGCGATCCCCCGGTCGTGGTCCACGACGAGGTGGATGAACAGGTCGTGCAGCCGGGACTCGATCAGCTGCTGGTTCTCCAGGAGGACCCGCCACTGGGCCCGGTTGCGGTCCGCGACGAGGAACCTGCCCCGCAGCAGCCGCACCAGCACCCGGCGCACCGCGGCGTCCAGCGTCCCGGAGTCGCCGGCGAACAGCCCTTCCGGATCCTCCTCCATCGGCACCGGCTCGATGAACCCGCCGTCGGTCTCTGCCTCGCCGTCGGTCT
This sequence comes from Promicromonospora sp. NPDC023805, assembly GCF_040639635.1. Lineage (NCBI taxonomy): Bacteria > Bacillati > Actinomycetota > Actinomycetes > Micrococcales > Promicromonosporaceae > Promicromonospora > Promicromonospora sp. NPDC023805. The sequence goes on from NZ_JBFAAH010000021.1 coordinate 94,930, forward strand.
CTGCGACGTGTTCCTCGACGGCGGTCTCACTCATGTGCGTAGTCCTTCGTGCGTCGTTCGGTGTCCAGCTTGGTATCCAGCTCGGTGCCCTGCTTCGTGTCCTGCTCGGTATCCAGCGCCGTCCGCACCGTGACGCCGCCGAACGCGAACCGCCGCCGCGTGCCGTCGGGCCGGATCGCCTCGACCACCGCCACCTGGTCGGTCTCGGTCATGTCCTGGTGGTCCGCGAGCTCCAGCAGGCCGAGGAGGTCCACCGGCCGCCGGATCGACTCGGGTGCGGCGCTGAACACCGCGGCGAGGTCGGCGCGACCGCCGTCGCCGGTCAACGCGCCCGCGAACGAGGCGAGATGCTCGCGCAGCTCCGCGTAGTGGGGCCCGCCCCACTCGCGGGCGCCGTCCTCCAGGTCGGTGTCCGCGCCGTCGTCCGGTGCCTGCAGCGGGACCGGGGGTTGCGGCGGGCTCAGGTCGCTCGTCGACTGGCGCAGGTGTGCGACGTCCGCCACCGGCAGCCTGCGCAACGGGTCCACCTCCTGGCCACGGCGCGTCGTCGGCATCCACGCCTGGAAGCTGATCATCACCTCGCGCAGCAGCTCGTCGACCTGCCGGTCGCGCAGCGGGTCGTGGTTGCGCACCTGCGTGGTGATGACGTGGGACGCCTGGCGCTGAGCCTTGATGACCTCGGCGACACCCTGCTCGATCCGCCGTCCGACGTCGCGCAGCTCTGCACGCTGCTGCCCCGCCAGCCGCCCCGTGAAGCGGTGGCGCAGCACCGTGTCGAGCTGGAGCGACAGCTCGTCGATCCGCTGCGGATCACCGATCAGCCGCAGCGCCCCGGCGAAGGCCCGGCCCTCCGGCGTGGTCGTCATCACCTGCTCGCCGCGCTCCAGGTACTCGCGCAGCACGTCGCCGGAGGGCCGCTCGTCCTGGCGCAGCGCGGTCACCACGTCCCGCTGCATCGCCTTGATCGACTCCGCCACGCGCGCGAAGTCCGCAGGCAGCTCGCGCACCAGGTGCAGGACGTTCTCCGCCTCCTCCAGCAGCTCCTCGTCGGCCACCTGGTCGACCTCCCCGCCCCTGTCGAGCCGCAGCAGCTCGGCCTGCAGCCGGTCGATCTGCGCCTGGAGGCGGGCCATGCGGACCGCCACGTCCGGGTCGGCGTCCTGCGCCAGCCGCTCCACGGCGTCCAGGAGCGTCCGGACCCGCGACTCCGAGACCCGCGCCCGGGCGCCGCCGGCCCGCCCGGCCACCTCGAGCGCGCCGACCGCATGTGCCGAGAGCTGGTAGACCTCGACGTCCCCGTCGACGATCTGGCGCTTCAGCCAGCCGACGTCGGACCACTGCCTGCACAGCTCCCGCGCGCTGCCGAGCGGGATGGCGCGCGTGCCGTCGGCGTTGAGCTCGTGGCCCTGCGCGCGCAGCTGGTCGAGCGCATCACCGATCTCGGTGTGCGCCTCCGCGACCGGGACCGTCGGACGCTCGGGCGTGAACACCAGGGACAACAGCGACACGACGAGCGGCGCGTACCTGCGGTGAAGCAGGTCCAGCATCGGCTCCTGGAAGGCCCGGAGCGCGCCAAGGTACGCACCCTCTGCACGAGTAATCATCGCCGGTCAGAGTACGTCGGACCGGTGACATTCACCGCGCCGTAATCCACAGCTCGTCGTTCACAGCCGGCCGGTCAGGACGCGGCGAGCCGCCGCCGCATCTCCGCGTCGGTGAGCGTCCCGACGTCGTCCACCCACTGCTCGACTCCCCCGCGGTGCGCCAACGCCCGCACCTCCGGGTCCGTGACCGCCGCGCGCAGCACCCCCGCGACGTCACGCAGCCCGGTGAAGGGTCTGTCGTAGAAGGGCTCGCAGGCCGCCCCGTCCAGCGCGGGCAGCCCGACGGCGCGCTGCCGCTCGTGCAGCACCTCGCACGCCGCGTGCAGGGCGGCTTCCCGCTCCTGCCAGGTCGGCGCCGCGAGCGCCCCCGCCAGGGGTCCGCCCGCCGACGGCGCGACGGGCAGTCGCGCGAACAGGGTCCCCGCCCACTTGGGGTAGGGCGGCCAGCGCCGTTCCAGCAGGAAGCCGAGCCGGACGAGCGCCGTGACCAGCCGCGCCGCGATCAGCCGCGAGCCGAGGTCGTCGCCGCGCTGCCCGGTGCGGCCGACGAACGGCAGCTCCTGCGCGATCCGTGTCCAGTCCGCCGCCAGGACGTGCAGCCACACGTCGTGGGGGTACCAGGTCAGCCGGTCGCGCAGCGTGGTGATCTCGCCGGACGTGTCCTCGAACACCGGCCCGGCGGTGACCTCCAGCACCGACTGGCCGGTGAGCGACAGCCAGTCGGTGATGCGCAGAGCGCTGTTCTCGCCGCCCGCGAGGTCGAGACCGGTGCGCGATCGCACGAACTGGGCCGGCGCCATGACCTCGATCCGGTGCCGGACGGTCATGTCTGAGGTGAACGGGAAGGCCGTCGGCGTTCCCCGGAAGGAGGCCGGGAGCGAAGCGGTCAGCACCCGGTCGGCCTCGACCACCTGGTCCGCCGGGACCAGCAGGGTAAGCCGCAGCCCCCAGTCGTGGTCGCGGGACGTCTCGTCGTCGAGCCCCAGCACGTCCGAGCCGGTGCCGAGCCGCCCGGCGGCGCGCGGTACGCCGGGCAGCTTCCGGTCGAGGATCGGGCGGACGACGTCGTCCCAGTACGCGCGGGCGAGCTCGATTCCGGACATGCCGCCAACCTAGGAGCAGTGCCGGGAGCGGTCCAGGTGAATCCGCCGAAGTTCGGCGGACCCGCGCTCCGGCTCAGTGCACGTTCGCGGTCACGACCCGCGCCGTCAGGCAGGTCCAGCCGCCGACATAGATGCGGTCGCCGTCGGACAGCCAGCGCCGTTCCTCCGACCGCAGCGGTTCCGCGGGGACGGGTTCGCCGCGCGGGGCGACGTAGGTCCCGTTGGCCGAGCCGAGGTCGATGACGCTCCAGCCGCCGTCGACCCAGCTGATCTCGCAGTGCCTGCGGGACACGCCGGTGTCCTCGCACACGATGTCGGGCACGACGCCGCGGCTGCGCGACGCCCGGCCGACCACGAGGCGCGCTCCGGTCAGCGGCACGACGGCGGCGGTGGGTGTCGCCGGTCCCACGACGTCCTCCAGCAGCTGGTCGGCGGACCATTCGAAGTCGGACCGGATCTCGACGGCCCAGGCGGTGGGCTCGCTCTCCGCGCGGATCGGCCGGACGACCGGGAGCACCACGCGTGGCATGGTGATGGAGTCCTCCAGCCAGTCCGCGGCACCGATCCGGACCGCCATCAGGGGTACGTGCTCCCGGACGACGGCCGGGTGGGCGGCGAGCATCCTGGCCAGGCTCAGCGCGCCGTCGAGCGGCAGCCCGGCGCTCGGCTGCACACGGACGTCGTCGCGCTTCTCCAGGAGCTGCTGGAGCACCATCGACCGGAACGACGGCGCATGCATCAGGAGCTTCCCCGTGGTCACCGCGATCGGCTCGACGCCGGGGTGGTTCAGCACCGCGCACAACCCGTCCGCCAGGGACCGGGCCGCCTCGTCGAGGATCTCGCGGCATGCAGCGTCGCCGCGGCTCGCCGCCTGGATGACCTGCGGCGCGAACCCGGCGAACAGGGAGACGTCGTTGACGGTCGTCCACTGCTCGCGCCGGCCGAAGTGCCGCTCGGCGGACTGGACCAGGCCGGGCGACGCGCCCATCCGGCGGCCGTCCATCGACCGGGCTGCCGCGTCGAGCCCGCGCCGGCCGATCCAGGCGCCGCCGCCGTTGTCGCCCACGTGTGGCCCCATGCCGTCCGCGAGGTGCCATCTGCCGACGTCGTCGCAGGCCACGGCCACGGCGCCGGTCCCGACGGCGAGCGTGGCGCCGGGTCCGGGGCCGAGGGCACCCAGGTGGGCCGTGACCGCGTCGCTCGACACCGCTGTCGAGTCGGTGCGCAGCTCCTCGGCCAGGATGTCGTGCACGCGGTTCGGGTCCAGGCTCCCCGACTGCGTCTGCGAGCGGAACCCCCGCATCCCGACGGCGGCGGCCGCGACCCGGGGCCGCCCGCCGAACTCGGTAGCGAAGTCGCGGCAGAGGCCCCGCACCACGTCGGGCACCGTCGAGCGCCCGTTCACGATGGTCGCGGGCGGGCCCGTGAGCTCGTAGACCCCGCCGGGCCGTCCGTTGTCGACGCGTAGGCGCGACCCCGTCCCGCCGATGTCCACACCAGCTACCCCGGCGTCTGCTCCGGGGGTCTCAGCTCTATGTTGTTGTCCAGTGACCATCGGCACGGGGTCATAGTGCCTCGATATCACCCTGTCCGCGATGCGTGGAGTGTCATACGGAGAGCGAGCGGACCAGGGTAAGGACAGGCCTGACGGTCCTGTCGCCCCAGCCGCTCAGGCCGCCGGGTCGAGCACCACCTTCACGCAGCCGTCGTCCTTGCGCTGGAACATGGCGTAGGCCTCGGCGGCGCGCTCGAGCGGCCAGCGGTGGGTCCGCAGGTCGAGCACTCCGAGCGGGTCGGCGGGGTCGGCCACGAGCCGCAGCAGCTCGTCGGTCCAGCGCCGGACGTTCGCCTGTCCCTGCCGGATCGTCACCTGCTTGTCGAACAGCCGCAGCATCGGCAGCGGGTCCCGCACGCCGCCGTACACGCCGGAGAGGGAGATGACGCCGCCCCGGCGCGCCAGGTCGATGGCCGCGTACAGCGCGGCGAGGCGGTCCACGCCGGCGCGCTGGGTCAGGGGCTTGCCGACGACGTCCGGCAGGAAGCTCACAGCCTTCTGCATGGTCTCGGCGACCGGCGAGCCGTGCGCCTCCATACCGACGGCGTCGATCACCGCGTCCGGGCCGCGTCCCTCGGTGAGGTCGCGGACAGCGGCCAGGACGTCGTCGCGCTCGGAGTCGAGGACCGTGACGCCGTGCCTGGCCGCCATCGCCAGCCGCTCCGGCACCAGGTCGACGCCGATGACGAGCCCGGCGCCGCGGTGGGCGGCCACCCGGGCCGCCATCTGGCCGATCGGTCCGAGGCCGAGCACGACCACCGAACCGCCGTCGGGCACCTGCGCGTACTCGACCGCCTGCCACGCGGTGGGCAGCACGTCCGAGAGGTACAGGTACCGCTCGTCGGGCGCGCCGTCGTCCGGCACGACGACAGGGCCGTACTGCGCCTGCGGCACCCGGAGGTACTCCGCCTGGCCGCCCGGCACCTGCCCGTAGAGCTTGGTGTAGCCGAAGAGCGCCGCGCCGCTGTCCTCGGCGGTGACCTGCGTGGTCTCGCACTGCGACTGCAGACCGTGCGTGCACATCCAGCACTGCCCGCAGGCGATCCCGAACGGGACCACCACGCGGTCGCCGACACGGAGGTTCCCCGCCAGCGGGCCGACCTCCTCGACGACGCCCATCGCCTCGTGCCCGAGCACGTCACCGGAGTCGAGGAACGCACCGAGCACGCCGTACAGGTGCAGGTCGGACCCGCAGATGGCCGTCGAGGTCACGCGCACTATCGCGTCGTTCGGCTCCTCGATCCGCGGGTCGGGGACCGTCTCGACGCTGACGTGCTCCCGGCCCTGCCACGTGAGTGCTCTCATCGTCCGCTCCTCGGTCTGTGTCGTGGGATCCATCCACGCTGGCACCGGCCGCCCCCACCCGCATCTCACACGTCGAGTGCTGGGTATCTGTCGATCTGAGGGGTCAGATTCGACAGATACCCAGCACTCAACGGGTGGGGTGGGTGGGGACTATTCGTAGCGGAGGGACGAGATCGGGTCCTGGCGTGCCGCGCGCAGGGCCGGCAGGGTGCCCGCCAGGAACGCGATGGCCATGACACCCAGCACCACCGTCGCGATGCTCACCGGGTCGAAGGCGATGAGGGTCAGCCCCGGCAGGTCCGCCAGGAGGTCTCCCGCCACACCGTTCACGAGCTGCCCGGCACCGACCGCGCCGAGGACACCCAGCGCGCTGCCCGCCAGCCCGATCACGACTGCCTCGATGCTGAACAGGGAGAAGACGCGGCCGCTGGAGAGCCCCATGGCCTTCATGAGCCCGACCTCGCGGGTCCGTTCCTGCACCGCCATGAACAGCGTGTTGATGATGCCGATACCGGCCGCGACCAGCGCGATCACCGCGAACCCGTTGAGCACGAGCACTATGCCGTCGATGACGGCGGTGATCGTGCCGAGCTGGTCCTCCAGCGTGCTGCCGGTGAAACCGGCGTCGGCCAGGCGGTCCTGCAGGGCCTCCGTCTCCGTCGCGCCGCCCGAGGTGTCGAACGAGACCGAGGCCTGCGCGTAGCGGGTGGTCTCCGCCTCGGGCGCCCCGGTGGTCTGCAGGTCGTAGAGCTCCTGCGTGAGGACGTCGTTCGGGATCGCACCGCCCATGGTGATCACGCCCGGCTCGGCGACGCCGACGACCGTCGCCTCGGTGGTCACCTGTGCGCCCGTGGCGTCGGTGACGGCAAGGACGACGCTCTGCCCGACGGCGTCGGCCGCGGAACCGAGGTCCAGCGGCTCCAGATAGCTCTCGGGCAGCACGAGCTCGGGTTCGGCGGCGTCGAGGTCCACCTGTTCGCCGGCCGCGAGCTCGAGCCGCATCCCCGGCACGAACTCGGCGACGGAGAGCTGGTACCTCGTCCCGTCGTCGTGCTGGACGTAGTCGACCATGACGCTCTTGCTCGGCTCGACACTCTCCACGCCGTCGATACCGGCGATCGTGTCGATGTCGGCGTCGGTCAGCGCGGTGGCCGTCTGGCCGGGCGGGCCGTTCTCCACCTCGATCTGGTTCGGGTCGTACTCGGTGGGGCCCTCGGCGGGCTGCTCGTCGCTGGCCTTGGTGACCGTCATGACGTCGTCGACGCCGACCGAGGCGACCGTGTCGTCGATGTACTGGTTGATGCCGGTGCCCAGACCGTTGGTCAGGGAGAGCGTGAACGCCCCGATGAAGATCGCCAGGACGGTGAGGCTGGTGCGCAGCCTGGACCGGAAGGCGTTCCGGAACGCGGTGGAGACTATGTCGACGCTCCTCATGCCGCCACCGCCTCGCGCGCGGCGATCAGGCCGTCGCGGATGAAGATGCTGCGGTCGCAGCGGGACGCCAGGTCCTCGTCGTGCGTGACGACCACCAGGTTGATACCGCGCCTGCGGTTGAGGTCGAAGAGGATGTCCTCGACGACGGCGCCCGTAGCGGTGTCCAGGTTCCCGGTCGGCTCGTCCGCGAAGATCACGCGCGGCTCGTTGATCAGCGCCCGCGCGATGACCACGCGCTGCTTCTGGCCGCCGGACAGGTCGTTCGCCTTGTTGTCGGCCTTGTCGTCCAGCTCGAGCTGCGCCAGGGCCGCCATCCCGCGGGCGAGGCGCTCGCGGCGGGCCACGCCGGCGATCTTCAGCGGCAGGGTCACGTTGTCCAGCACGCTCGCCTGGGCATTGAGGAAGAACTGCTGGAACACGAACCCGAAGGCGCTGTTGCGGGTCTGGTTGAGCTGCTTGGCGGAGAGCTTCGACGTGTCCGTCCCGTCGAGCGTGATGCTGCCCGACGTCGGCCGGTCGAGCAGCGCGAGCAGGTGCATGAGCGTCGACTTGCCCGAGCCGCTCCTGCCGATGATCGCCAGGGACTCGCCCTCGGCGATGTCCAGGTCCAGGCCCCTGAGCGCCTCGAAGGCGCTGGGGCCGGAGCCGTATGTCTTGTGCAGGTTGCTGACGGAGAGCAGTGGGGAGACCACGTCGGCCGCCTCTCTCGTGGTGCCGGAGTTGTTGACGTGACCAACTCTCGGCGACGACGACGCCGCGCGAATCGGCCCTGCGGTGACTCTCGTGTACCGCCGTGGTGGTACTCCGGGATACCCCCTGAGCGGGACGCGCCCGGAGAAGGCGTGCGAGATGCTTGGCAGATGCCACGAGGCGATGACGTGCCGTTCGGCCCTCCGCTCCACCACCGCGCCCCCGCGTGGGCCGGCCATGCGGTCGCCACGGTCGCCGTCGTCTGCGCCAGCGCGCTCCCCGTCCGGGAGGACCAGTCCCCGGACTGGCAGAGCAGTCTCGCGATCATCGCCGTGGTGTCCGCGGCGCTGCTCCTCCTCCGCCGCCGGCTGCCCGTCGCGACCGTCGCGGCTGCCGTCGGCATCGTCTGGGTCGCCGTGCCGCTCGAGCTGTTCAACCCCGGCGTCGTCCTCGCCGCCGCGATCGCCACGTTCACCGCAAGCCGCGCGCTGACCCGGCGGCAGGCCCTGTGGCTGACCATCCCCACCGCCGTCCTCGTCGCGATAGCGGGAGCCGTGGCCGTCGGCCGCGGCGGCATGCAGTACCTGCTGTTCATCCTGCTGTTCGGCGCGCTGGGCGACCTGGTCCGCGTGCAGCACGAACAGTTCGTGGCGATCACGGAACGCGCGGAGCGCGCCGAGGCGACGCGGGAGGCCCTCGCCAACCAGCGCGTCGCGGAGGACCGGCTAGCGATCGCCCGCGACCTGCACGACGCCGTCGCGCACCAGATCGCCGTCATCAACCTGCACGCGGGCGTCGCAGGCTCCGCCCTGCGCGAGCGGCCCGACGACGCCGAGCACTCGCTCGCCGTCATCCGCCAGGCCTCGCGGACCGTGCTCACCCAGACCGGCGACCTGCTCGCCACGCTGCGCGACCCCGGCTCGCCGAGTACTGGGCCGGGCGTTGTACCGGTCGGCCTGGCCCAGCTCGACGACATCCTGCGGCAGTTCCGCGGGCACGGCCTCGACGTCACGGTGCGCAGGCTCGGCGAGGCGCGCGAGCTGCCCGCCGCGGTAGACGTCGTCGCGCTGCGGGTCATCCAGGAGGCGCTCACCAACGCCCACAAGCACGGCGTCGAGCACCGTGCGCACGTCGTGCTCGAGTACCTGCCCGACCGGCTGCACCTCACCGTGGTCAACCCCGTGCCCACTCGGGTCACGGGTGCCGCCGCAGGGCACGGCCTCGTCGGGGCGCGCGAGCGCGTCGAGGCAGTCCGCGGCACGCTCACCCACGGCCGGGCCGGCGTCGGCTCGTGGGCGCTGGACGCGGACCTGCCCACCCCCGTAGCCCTGCCCACCCCCGGACGAGGGAGCCGCCCGTGATCTCCGTGCTCATCGCCGACGACCAGGCGCTGATCCGCTCGGCGATCGCCGACCTGATCACGCACAGCGACGGTCTGACCATCGCCGGGGAGGCGGCGGACGGGTACGAGGCGATCGCGCTGGCCCGCGAGCGCCGTCCGGACCTCGTGCTGATGGACATCCGGATGCCCGGCCTGGACGGCATCGCCGCGACGCGCGAGATCTGCGCGGACCCGGACCTCGCGGCGGTCCGGGTGCTCGTGCTGACGACGTTCGAGGAGGACGAGTACATAGTCGGCGCGCTGCGTGCCGGTGCGAGCGGCTTCATCGGCAAGGGGGCGGAGCGGGACGACATCGCCGCCGCGATCCGGGCGGTCCACCGGGGTGATGCCCTGCTCTCCCCCGTCGCCACCCGGACGCTGATCGACAGGTACGTGCGGTCCGAGCGGCTGCACACCAGCGAGCCGTCGCGGGCGCTGCACGACCTGACCGAACGCGAGTCGGAGGTGCTGGCGCTCGTCGGCACCGGCCGCTCCAACGCCGATATCGCGGAGCTGCTGGCGATCTCTCCGCACACCGCCAAGACGCACGTGAACCGGGTCATGACGAAGCTGAACGCGCACGACCGCGCGCAGCTCGTCATCGCCGCGTACGAGAACGGGCTCGTCCAGCCGGGTGGTCGCTGAGGCGGCACGCCGCTGACCTGCGGTTCTATCTCTGTGACACCACGTGGCGCCGCTTTGGTGTCGCGAATGACGTCACGACTCTTGCACTGACACCACGAGTGGTGTCATAGTGGGGTCATGGACCTCACGAGATATGTCGACGAGCTGCAGCGCCAGCTCTCCACCGCGGCCGCCGCGGGCGGGGAAGAGGTGCGCGAGATCGCCGGCCGGCTGACCGCCCCGCTGGACGCCGCCGCACGGCTCGTGCTGCTCGAGGCCCTGTCCGCCGCGGCCGGCGAGATCTCCGCGGAGCTCGCACCCGGCTCGGTCGACGTGCGGCTGCGCGGCGGCGAGCCCGAGTTCGTCGTCGCCGCACCCGCGGCTGCCGCACCCGCGGCTGCCGTGCCCACCACCGGGCCCACCGCCGTCGCCGAGCACGCTGCGACGTCGGCACCGTCGTCCGCCCTCGCCGGGTCCGCAGGCATCGCGTCCGCCGACGCCGACGCGGGCGCCACCACGCGCACCACCCTGCGCCTGCCCGACCACCTCAAGACGCAGGCCGAGGCCGCCGCCGCCCGCGACGGCGTCTCGGTCAACACCTGGCTGGTGCGCGCGGTCGCCGCCGCGCTCGACCAGCCCACCGGGCGCCCCGCCCCGCAGCCCGGCCCCGGGCTGCCGAGCGGGAACCGCCTCACCGGCTGGGTGCGCTGACCCGCCGTCGCGACACCACTCCGACACCACTCCTCTCGCCGCATCTTCGCAGCCCGTCCGCTGCCCCCTCGCGTTCCCGCCCTTGTCCTCACCTGGAGCCGTCATGCCCACTTTCCCCGCCGCCAGCCCCGTCCCGGTCATCGTGGACGTGCCCTTCGGCAACCTGCACGTGATCGCCTCGGAGCGCGACGACGTCGTCGTGACCGTCGAGCCCGCCGACCCCGCCAAGTCGGGTTCGGTGCGCGCCGCCGAGGAGACCCGTGTCGGGCGTGACGGTGACGCCGTCACGATCATCTACCCGTCTTCCTGGAAGCAGTACGTCCTTCCGTTCGCAGCCGGCGGCGCGAAGGTCAACATCGAGCTGCCGATCGGCTCGCACCTCAGCGGCAAGGCCGGCTCCCTGTACGCCGAGGGCCGGCTCGGCAACGTCGACCTCACCCTCAACGGCGGCGACGTCCGGATCGACGAGGCAGCCCGGCTCGACCTCAAGGTCTCCGCCGGGTCCGTCGTCGTCGGCCGGGCCACCGGACCCACCTCCATGAAGGTGAGCGCCGGCGGCGTCCGGATCAACGAGTTCTCCGGCGAGGGCACCGTCCGCGCCAGCAACGGGACGACGACCGTCGGGTCCGTGACGGGAACGCTGGACGTCGTCGGGGCGCACTCCGAGATCACCGTGGGCCGCGTCCACGGCGCCCTCACCGTGAAGTCGGCGCATGCAGGCATCCGCGTCGACCGCGTCGAGTCGGGCAGCGTCACGCTCACGACGTCCTACGGCTCGATCGAGGTCGACGTGCCAGAGGGCACCGCCGCCTGGCTCGACATCGCCTCCGAGCACGGGACCGTCCGCAACCAGCTCACCCCCACGGACGGCCCCGTCGAGAACGAGGCCACCGCGGAGATCCACGCCAGCACGGGCTGGGGCGACGTCATCGTCCGGCGGCCCTGAGGTTCCCCGAACTTCGTTGAGCACCGGGCGCGCGTGAGCCCCGCCTGACCTGAAGCCCGGACCGGCGTCGTCGGCCCGAGAAAGAACCCGAACCACCTCCCTGGCTACCCCCTACCCAAAAATCGATCCCCAGAACCCCGCCCAGAAAGGGAAGAACATGAGCACGAACAGCGAGCGGAGCCGCGAGCCCGCGATCCGCGTGCAGAACGTCGAGAAGTCGTACAAGGACCTGCACGTCCTGAAGGGCGTGGACTTCCAGGTCGAGCGTGGCAGCATCTTCGCGCTGCTCGGCTCCAACGGCGCAGGTAAGACCACGGTCATCAAGATCCTGTCGACCCTGCTCAAGGCCGACGGCGGCAGCGCGAGCGTGAACGGGTACGACGTCGCCACACAGGCCGCCGAGGTGCGGGAGTCGATCAGCCTGACCGGCCAGTTCGCCGCGGTCGACGAGATCCTGACCGGCCGGGAGAACCTGGTCCTGGTCGCCAAGCTGCGGCACCTGGCCAACCCCGGCAAGATCGCCGACGACCTCCTGGCCCGGTTCTCGCTCACAGAGGCCGGCGGGCGCAAGGCCGCCACCTACTCGGGTGGCATGCGGCGCCGGCTGGACATCTCGATGAGCCTGATCGGCAACCCGCCGATCATCTTCCTCGACGAGCCGACCACCGGCCTCGACCCGCAGGCCCGCATCGAGGTGTGGGAAGCCGTCAAGGAGCTCGCCCGGAACGGCACGACGGTGCTGCTGACCACGCAGTACCTCGACGAGGCCGAGCAGCTCGCCGACCGGATAGCGATCCTGCACCAGGGCCGCATCATCGTCGACGGCACCCTGGCCGAGCTCAAGGCCCTGCTGCCCCCGGCCAAGGTCGAGTACGTAGAGAAGCAGCCCACCCTCGAGGACGTGTTCTTCGCCGTCGTCGGCGACAGCGCTTCCGGCACCAGTGCGGGCAGCGCCGGCGGCCCGACCAGCAGCCCCGTCAGCGCGGACAAGTGAGGAACGAGACCATGAGCAAGCACTTCTTCAGCGACACCGCCGTCCTGACCGGGCGGTCCCTGAGCCACATCCTGCGCAGCCCGGACACGATCATCACGACGGCGGTCACGCCGATCGCGATGATGCTGATGTTCGTCTACGTCTTCGGCGGCGCGATCAACACCGGCACTGGCAGCTATGTGAACTACCTGCTGCCCGGCATCCTGCTCATCACCATCGCGTCGGGTATCGCGTACACGGCCTACCGCCTGTTCCTGGACATGCAGGGCGGCATCTTCGAGCGGTTCCAGTCCATGCCCATCGCCCGGTCGGCGGTGCTCTGGGGACACGTGCTGACGTCGCTGGTCGCCAACCTGGTCTCGGTGGCCATCGTCGTGCTCGTGGCCCTGCTCATGGGCTTCCGCTCGGGAGCAGGGGTGCTGGCTTGGCTCGGCGTCGCGGGCATCCTGACTCTCTTCACGCTGGCCCTGACGTGGCTCGCGGTCATCGCCGGACTGTCCGCCAAGACCGTGGACGGCGCGAGCGCCTTCTCCTACCCGCTGATCTTCCTGCCCTTCATCAGCTCGGCCTTCGTCCCGACCGAAACCATGCCCGGGCCGGTGCGCTGGTTCGCCGAGAACCAGCCGGTGACGTCGATCGTCGACACGATCCGCGCCCTGCTCGCCCAGCAGCCGGTCGGCGCCGACATCTGGGTGGCACTGGGGTGGTGCGTCGGCATCCTCGCCGTCGCCTTCGTCCTCGCCACCGCCGCGTACCGCCGCAAGATCTCCTGACGGCGTAGGTACGGGCTCGACCACGGTCCCCGACCGCGCACCGGATGGTGTGCGGTCGGGGACCGTTTTTATTACGGGACGCGGGAGGCGCTCGTTTTTGGGGACTCGGCCGGGGGCCTTGCGTGGCGGACTTCCGGAACGGTCGCGGGCATCACTGGGCCCCGGAGAGTTATCCACAGATCTCAAATCCGTCGTGCGGAGCGTACGAGTGTTCGAGATAATGGATGCGCTAAGGGAGTGAGTACTAGAGGCGAGCGATCGAGATGGGCGGTGGTGGGCATGGTGGATCAGACGACGAACGGCGGACCCGCCAGCGGCCTGCCCGGTGCGGCCTCGATCGAGGACGTGGTGGCCCTGATCGAGGCCGCGACCGCGCAACTGACTGCTCTGACCGATCCCGAGACACTGACCGGGTGGGACGCCCCGAGCATCGGCCGCCTGGTTGACGCGCACACGCGTATCCGGCGGGTCACGGGCCGCCTGGACGGTGTCCGCTACACCCTGCTACCCCGCATCGAGAATGAAGGTTCCTGGCGGTCCGGTGGCATGGCTCGTACGTTCACGTCTTGGCTCCGCGTCCGTGAAGGCATCTCTGCGTCTACGGCGAGTAAGGACATGACGATCGCGCGCCGCCTGGCGACCGCACTTCCCGTCACCAGGGA
>NZ_JBFAAH010000022.1:0-107253 GCF_040639635.1 Promicromonospora sp. NPDC023805
GGCCCAGCGCGAGCTGGACGGCCAGCCCTCGGGCCAGGCGGACGAGTCGGGCGCCTTCAGCGCGATCGCCCAGGCACCCGGCGGTGAGCTCCTGCTCTCTGTCGAGACCCCGCAAGCGACTCACCAGGTCTCGACAGGCTCGACCAACGGTGGCTCGGCGATTCGTCGTCCCAGACCTCGAAGCCGCGGGCAGCGTATTGCTCGCCCGGGGCCTGCTCCACCCCGCGGATCCGGGGGACGTTGTGCCAGTCGCCGCGGAGCGCCCACAGCTCGTACCGGTCCGGTCCGAAGGTGCCGGCGCGGTACGTGGGCTTGCCGGCGTCGACCACCAGGGGCACGCCGTCGAGCGCCACGATGACCGAGCCCACGTCCACGTGGTTGTGGTTCTCGCCGTTGTGCCCGCCCTTGACCGAGACCGCGAGGCCGCGCGCGGACCCGGGCGCCGAGCGGGTCACGGCGATCCCCGTCGAGGGGAAGTGCGCCCGCCCGACCAGGGGCGGAGCGGCGGTCGGCGCCTCGGCCCACGCGGCGTCGGAGAGCATCCGGACGGCCCGGGGGAGGGAGGAGCGCTCGTCGAACAGGCCACCCGGCAGCCCGCGGTAGGAGGCCGCGTGCCGGGCGGCGTCGCCGTCGCCCACGCGCAGCGCCCAGGCGTGCACGACGTTCCACGGCCAGGTCGCGAGCGGGCGCGCGACGCTGTCGGCCACGTTGACGTACCAGTCGCCGCCGAGATGCATGGAGTGCGGGAACGTGACGGTCGCGTGGATGCGGTCGAGCGCCGCCGGTTCCGGCTCGATCCCGGCGAACCGGAGCAGGTCCTGCGCTTCCAGCGCGCGGGCTGCGCCCTGCCACCAGTAGCTGTAGCCCTCGTCCACCCCGCCGTCGGCGGGCAGCGACGCCCAGTAGGCGGCTATCCCCTCCGCGACGAGCGCGGTGACCGCCCGGCGCTGGTCCGGGTCCTCCTCCAGTGCGAGGTTGGCGGCCAGCACGTTCCCCTGGATCCACGGGCTCCAGTTCATGATCGGGTGGTCGACGCCGAGCCACCACCAGTCGCGGCGCTCGGTGAAGGGCCGCAGCACCCGGGCCTGGGTCTCCTGCCGGATCCGCCACCGCACGCCGGGGGCACGGTCGTCGAGCACCGGGCCGATCAGGTGGTCGATCCACGCGAGCTGAGCGGCGACCTCGCCCGCCCCGAGGTCCAGGTACGGCTCGGTGACGGTCGGCGTGACCCGGCCGAACCGGGTGTGCGTGTCGTCGTGGGCGGCCCAGCACCAGGTCGACTGCTCGCACAGCAGCAGGACTCCGTCGACCACCTCGTCGACACGGTCAGTGCGCGGGTCGAGCAGCGCCGCCAGCGTGGCGCGGGTGAGGCGTGCGTGCCGGGCGGCGACGTTCGCCTCGTAGACCGTGCGGTCACCGTCGCGGAAGAACCTGGCGTACTGCGAGGCGAGGGTCTGCGGCCAGGGAGTTCCGCGCTCGGCGTCCGCCGTCGCCACGGCTGGCGCGAGGGCCTCGACGACGCGGTCGGACGCCCAGAAGCCGCGGTCGGCGACGTCGGGAGCAGGCAGCGGCGCTGCTGTCATGTGCTGTCCTCCAGTGATCGAAAATGATCGTAGAGGATTTCCCCGCCCAGGGCCAGGGGCTTGCCAAGGCCAGGTGGCGTGGGCTTCAATGGGCCATCGTCCGATCGTAGTTGATCGGAACTGTTCGGCTGGATGATCAGGCGAACGTGAACTCGATGGGGAGGAGAGCGGTGGTGCGGCGACCTGAGGTCCTGCTCGTCATGGACGACCGAGCGCGGAAGATGCAGTTCGGTCCTGAGGAGGAAACCCGGCTGCGCGAGCTCGCACGGCTCGGCGAGCCGGTACGCGTCACCGCCTACGACACGCCCGAGGCCAAGGAACGGCTGGCAGACGTCGAGGTGCTCCTCACCTCGTGGGGCGCTCCCCGGATCACCGCGGAGGTCCTCGACCTCGCGCCGAACCTGCGCGCCGTGCTGCACTGCGCCGGCACGGTCCGGCCGCTCGTGTCCGACGCCGTGTGGGGGCGCGGGCTGCTCGTCACCAACGCCGTCGCGGAGAACGCGCTGCCGGTCGCGGAGTTCACGGTGGCCGCGATCTTCATGGCGGGCAAGAAGGCGCCGTTCCTCGCGAACATCGCCCGCACGCGGCGCGACGACTGGTCGTACCTGGGCGAGCACGAGGTCCTGTCCAACCGGGACCGGGTGGTCGGGATCGTCGGCTTCTCCCGGACCGGGCGCCAGGTGGTGGCGCGGCTGACCGTGCAGGGCTCCGGCCCCGAGACGCGCGAGCTCCTCGTCGCGGACCCGTTCGCGGACGCCGCCGCCGTGGCCGAGGCCGGTGCGCGACTGGTGCCGCTCGACGAGCTGCTGGCCGCGTCCGACATCGTCTCCCTGCACGTCCCCGAGCTGCCCTCGACGCGCAAGCTGATCGGCGCGCGCGAGCTGGCGCTCATGCCGGACGGCGCCACCCTGATCAACACCGCCCGCGGCGCCGTCGTGGACACCGCCGCGCTGGAGCGCGAGTGCGCGACCGGCCGCATCTACGCGATGCTCGACGTCACCGAGCCGGAGCCGCTGCCGGCGTCGTCGGTGCTGTACGACCTGCCCAACGTCATGATCACGCCGCACATCGCCGGTTCGCTCGGGACCGAGACGCGGCGGATGACCGCCGCCGCGCTCGACGAGCTGGAGCGGTACGCGCGGGGCGGCTCCCCACGGAGCGCCGTGACCCGCGCCGACATGGAGTTCGTCGCATGAGCCGCCACGTCCCCGTCATGCAGACCGGGCCAGAGGCCCGTGCCTGGCTCGCCGCCTACGCCGACCGGCTCCTGGCCGGGGTCCAGCCCTATGCCTCGCCGAGCGGGTCGCTCATCACGCTGCCCGGCAAGCCCGGCGGGTACGGCACCGCCGTCGACGGCCTCGAGGGGTTCGCGCGCACGTTCCTGCTGGCCGGCTTCCGGCTCGCGGGCGAGAACGGGGCGGACCCGACGGGTCTGGCCGCGCGGTACGCGGCAGGGCTGGCGGCGGGCACCGACCCCGCACATCCCGAGCGCTGGACCCGGCCCGAGGAGCACGGCCAGGCCAAGGTCGAGGCAGCCTCGCTCGCCCTGATCCTCGACATGACGCGGCCGTGGATCTGGGACCGCCTGTCGCCCGACGTGCAGGAGCGGACCGTCGAGTACCTCGCGTCCGTCGTCGGTGATCTCGACTACCCGGACAACAACTGGGTGTGGTTCCGGATCGTCGTCGAGACGTTCCTGCGGTCGGTCGGCGGCCCGTTCTCCGCCGACGACATGGTGCACGACCTCGCGGCGCACGACCGGTTCCACCGTCCCGGCGGCTGGTTCGCCGACGGTCCCGAGCGGAGCTTCGACCACTACGCGGGCTGGGCCCTGCACCTGTACCCGACCCTGTGGGAGCGGATGACGGGCGCCGCAGAGGTCGCATCGGCGGCGGGCGACGACCTGACCACCCGGTCGGCGGCCGACCGGGAGCACCTGGCGCGCTACCTCGACGACGCGTTCGCCCTCGTCGGGTCGGACGGCGGTCCGCTCATCCAGGGCCGCAGCCTCGCCTACCGCTTCGCGGCCGCCGCGCCGTTCTGGGCCGGTGCCTTCGCCGGAGTCGGTCGCCCTGGGCAGATCAGGGAGGCGGCGACGCGGATCGTGCGGCACTTCGCCGAGCACGACGTGCCGGGACCGGACGGCCTGCTCACCCTCGGCTGGCACGGCCCGTGGCGTCCCATCGCGCAGCGGTACAGCGGCCCCGGGTCGCCCTACTGGGCGAGCAAGGGCCTGCTCGGCCTGGCGCTCCCTGCGTCCCACGAGGTGTGGACGGCGGCCCCCGAGTCGCTGCCCGTTGATGTCGGCGACGTGCTCGCGATCGCCGCCGCGCCCGGCTGGGCGATCAGCGCCACGCAGGACGACGGCATCGTTCGCGTGATCAACCACGGCACCGACCACGCGGTGCCGGGGGCCGACGTCGGCGACTCACCCCTCTACGCGCGGCTCGGCTACTCGACGGCGACCTCTCCGCTGCTCGACGCCGAGGCGTGGGCCTCACCCGTGGACCAGTCGGTCGTGCTGCTCGATGCCGAAGGCCTGGCGACGCACCGCACGGGCTTCGAGACCGGACCGGTGGCCGAGCCCGTCGAGACCGCAGCCGTGCTGTCCTCGACGGCAGAGGCCCACTGGGTAGTGGCTGACCCGACAGTCCCCGACCACGGCTCCGGCCGGCCGGGCACCTCGACCCCCGCGGGCCGGATCACCACGGTGTCCCTGGTCCGCGGCGCCTGGGAGGTGCGGCTGGTGCGCGTCTCGGCGCTCTCCCAGGCCGAGAAGGTCGGGACCGCCAAGGCCACGGCACTGCGGATCGGCGGCTGGTCCGCCGGTCCGGGGCTCGTCTCCACGGTGGTCCCGCTGCTGGGCGACGTCGCACCGGTGTGCGGCGAGACGACCTCCGACGACGCCACCCCGCTGGCCGGCCCTACGGCGACCCCCTGGTCGCGGTACGTGCCGGTCCCGGACGGGTGGGTAGCCGTCGGCATCTACCTGGCGCGCACGCCCGCCATCGGGCAGCCGCGCCTCGAGCTCACCGCCGGACAGGCCGCCGTGACCTGGCCGGACGGGGAACAGACCACGGCAACCCTGCCCTGACCACACACGCCGCTCCCGACAACAGCCAGCAAGGCGTCGTGGGAGCGGAATTACTCGAAGGAGAGTAGGAATGAACCGCAAGCTCATGAGCGCGGTCGGCGTTGCAGCCGCCGCGTCGCTGGCCCTTACCGGGTGCGGCGCCGAGTCCGAGCCGGAGGCCCCCGAGGGCCCCGTCACCATCACCCTGGCCGGCTGGGACTTCGCGTCCACGCCGGAGTTCCAGACGCTCGCGGACGCCTACCACGAGGCGAACCCGGACGTCACCGTGGAGCTCAAGGAGTACCCGGCGGGCGACGACTACGACACGGCACTCACGGCCGACCTGTCGGCCGGTGCGGCGCCGGACGTCTTCATCGTGAAGAACCTGAAGAACTACGTCACGTTCCAGGAGGGCGGCACGCTCCTCGACATCTCGGACCTGGCCGCCGAGCTCGACCCGGCGACGGGTGGCCTCGAGCCGATGGCGGTCGACGGCAAGACCTTCGCGGTGCCCTACCGCCAGGACACGTGGCTGCTCTACTACAACAAGGCAATGTTCGAGCAGGCCGGTGTCGACCTGCCCGACGGCTCCTGGACCTGGGACGACTACGCCGACGCCGCCGAGAAGCTGACCAAGGGCCTCGACGAGAAGCAGGTCACCGGTACCTACCTGCACAGCTGGCAGTCCACCGTGCAGGGCTTCGCGCTCGCGCAGACCGAGGGCGCCTCCATCGACGGCGGCGACTTCTCGTACCTCGCCCCGTACTACGAGCGTGAGCTCGCCATGCAGGACGCCGGTTCGCAGCCGTCCTACGCGACGGTCACCACGAACGAGCTGACCTACCAGGCGCAGTTCGGCACCCAGAAGGCGGCGATGATGCCGATGGGCTCGTGGTACATCGGCACGCTCGTGGCCGAGCAGGCCTCGGGTGCGGCCAACACGTTCGAGTGGGGCATCGCGCCCATCCCGCAGCTCGACGAGTCGACGACCGGCACGGAGAACACGCCGGTCAGCTTCGGTGACCCGACGACCATGGGCATCAACGCCGGGATCGACGAGTCGAAGATCGCCACCGCGAAGGACTTCCTGAAGTTCGCCGCAGGCCCCGAAGGCGCCGCCGCACTCGCCGAGATCGGCATCACGCCGGCTCTCATCGACGACGCGGTCGCGGACGCGATCTTCTCGCTGGAGGGCGTGCCCCAGGACGAGCTGTCCCGCTTCTCCTACACCACGCACGAGACCCTGCCGGAGAACCCGGTGGGTCAGAACACGGCGGCCATCCAGACGATCCTGGGTGAGCTGCACTCGGCGGTCATGTCCGAGTCCACACCTGTGGACGAGGCGATCACCGAGGCCGAGGAGCGCGTGGCCAACGAGGTCGGCTAACCCCCTGCTTGGTTGTGGGCGCGACCGTTGCCCGGACACCTGGTCGCGGCGGTCGCGCCCACAACGAAGAGCTGGCCCCGCGCGGGCCCCCGGAACATCAGTACTTCAGAGGAGATATTCCCCATGACGACACCGGTCGTCGGCAAAGAGCGAACCCTCGGGTTCTCGCAGCCGGAGCCCCCGCGGCAGCTCAGAGCGCCGCGTACGTCGCTGAAGGTGCGCAACGCGCTGATCGGCTGGACGTTCATCCTGCCGAACTTCCTCGGCTTCGCGGTGCTCACCCTGACGCCGGTGATCACGCTGTTCTACATGTCCCTGACGGACTGGAACATCTTCGGGACCGCGGAGTGGGTCGGCTTCGACAACTTCACGCGGCTCGTGGGCGACAAGAGCTTCCACACCGCGCTCGGCAACACGTTCTACTACGCCGCGCTGCACATCCCGATCACCATCGTGGTCTCCCTCAGCCTCGCGCTGCTGCTCAACCAGAAGCTGCGCGGCGCCGCGTTCTTCCGCACGGTGGCCTTCTTCCCCTACATCACCTCGATCGTCGCGGTCGCCGTGGTGTGGAACATGCTGTTCAGCCCGGAGTTCGGGCCGATCAACCAGTTCCTGGGCCTGTTCGTCGACGGCGAGCTCCCTGGCTGGACCGTCTCCAAGGACTGGGCGATGCCCGCCGTGATCATCGTGGGCACCTGGAAGGACATGGGCTACTACATGCTCCTGTTCCTGGCCGGCCTGCAGACCGTTCCCGGTGAGCTGCACGAGGCCGCCCGGATCGACGGTGCCAGCTCCTGGCAGCGCTTCTGGAACGTCACGCTGCCCTGTCTGCGGCCCACCATGTTCTTCGTGACCGTCATGGTCACGATCCAGAGCTTCAAGGTCTTCGACCTGATCCTCGTCATGACCGACGGCGGTCCGGGTCAGGCGACGCTCGTGCTGAGCCAGTACATCTACCAAAAGGGCTTCGAGCAGTTCGAGTTCGGGTACGCCTCGGCCGTCGCAGTGGTCCTGTTCTTCATCTGCATCCTCGTGACCGTGGTGCAGTTCCTCTACAACAAGCGGAGGGATGCGTGATGGCCTCCCGTACGTCCACCGCCCGGCCGAACACACCCAAGAGGGCCGGTCGCGTACTGCTCTACGTCATGATGATCATCGCGGCGGCAGGGATCATGCTGCCGTTCGCCTGGATGGTGATCTCGTCGCTGAAGCTCAACAACGAGGTGTTCACGGCGCCGGTGCAGTGGATCCCCGACCCGGTGCAGTGGCGCAACTACATCGACATCTGGGTCAAGGCCGACATGGTCACGTGGGTGCGCAACACCCTTGTGCTGTCCGTCGCCGTCACCTTCCTGCAACTGCTGACCGGCAGCTTCGCGGCCTACGGCTTCGCCAAGATGCGCTTCCCCGGCCGTGACGCGCTGTTCCTGCTGTACATCGGGACCATCGCGGTGCCGTGGCAGTCGTACATGATCCCGCAGTTCCAGATGATCTCCAGCTGGGGCCTCAACAACACCCTGTGGGCGATCATGCTGCTCCAGGCGTTCGGCGCCTTCGGCGTGTTCCTGATGAAGCAGTACTACGAGTCCATCCCCGACTCCCTGTCGGAGGCGGCCCGGATCGACGGGCTGTCCGAGTACGGGATCTGGTGGCGCATCATCATGCCGCTGTCCGTGCCGGCTCTGGCGTCGCTGACGATCATCACGTTCGTCCAGACCTGGAACGACTACCTCGGCCCGCTCATCTACCTGCGCGACCGCCCGCTGTGGACCATCCAGCTCGGTCTGCAGTCGTTCATCGGTGAGTACAACGCCGAGCACGCGCTGATCATGACGGGCTCCGTGCTGTCCGTGCTGCCGATCGCGCTCATCTTCCTGCTCGGCCAGCGCTACTTCGTCCAGGGCATCGCGACGACCGGCGTGAAGGGGTGACCACGATGGAGGCGGCGGGGGTCGGCGCAGCGGCAACGCCGCGCCGCCGGCAGCTGATCGGTCCGGAGACGTACGAGATGGTGTTCGGCACCGTCTACACGGGGCTGATGACGAACCTGCTCCTGGCGATCGCGTGCCTGCCCCTCGTGGTGCTGGTCGCGGCGACCGACCCGGCCGCGACCTGGCCGTACGTCGCCCTGGCAGCGCCGCTGCTCGGCCCGGCACTCGCCGCGGCCTTCGCGGTGTTCGGTGCCTTCAGCTCCGACGGTTCGACGGCGGTGGTGCGCACCTTCGCGCGCGCCTGGCGCCGGCACCTGCGCCGCGGCCTCGCGATCGGGGCGCTCGCCACGGGCGCCGTCGTCGTGGCCGCCGTCGACGTGGCCTTCTTCTGGGGCCGCCCCCTCGGCGCGCTGGTGATCCCGGTGCTGGTGACCCTCGCCGTGGGGGCGGTGCTGACCGCCGTCCTCGCCCTGGCCGCCGTGCACGACGTGCCCGGTACGCGCCTGCGCGAGGTGCTCCTCGCGGCCCTCGTGCTCGGCAGCCGGCGCTGGTACCTCTCGGCGGGCGTCCTGCTCGTGCTCGGACTGCTGCTGTCCGTCCTGGCGGTGCGCCCGGTCGTGGGCCTCGGCTTCGCCGCTGCGCCGCTCCTGTACGCGGTATGGGGCCTCTGCCGCTTCATCCTCCGCCCGGCACGGTAGCGGCGGTCACACATCCCCTTCGAGGTCTAGGTTGCTCCGCTCTGAAACGCTTCAGAGCGGAGCAACCTAGACCTCGAAGGGGGTTCGGCTACAGGTGTGGGGCCACGTGCTTCTCGTAGCGGGTCAGGACCGTCGTTGCCGTCTCCCGCGTCGGGCGGGACCAGATCTCCTCGTTGAAGATCTCGGTCTCGATGTCGCCGACGTAGCCCGCGTCGCGCACCCAGCCCGTGATCGTCGCGAAGTCGATGTACCCGTCGCCGACGTGCCCGCGCGAGTTCAGCGGCTCCGCCGCGAGCGGCAGCACCCAGTCGCACACCTGGTACGACGCGATGCGGTCCTCCCGCCCTGCCCGGGCGATCGACTTCCGGAGCGCGGGGTCCCACCACACGTGGTAGGTGTCGACCACCACGCCGACCTCGGACGCCGCGAACGGCGCCGCCAGGTCCAGCGCCTGCGCGAGGGTGGAGATCACTGCCCGGTCGGCGGCGAAGATCGGGTGCAGCGGCTCGAGCACTATCCGCACGCCGTGCTCGGCCGCGAACGGCACCAGGTCGGCGATCCGGTCGGCGACGCGGCCGCGCGTGGCGACGAGGTCGCGGTCCACGCCGGACGTCGGGGCGCCGCCCGGCGTCGACCCGGCGAGCCCGCCGACGACGAAGACCAGCTCCGTGGTGCCGATCGTCGCGGCCTCCTCGATCGCCAGCTTGTTGTCGTCGAGCGCTGCACGGATCCCGGCGTCGTCGGCAGCGGTGAGGAACCCGCCGCGGCACAGGGACGACGCGCGCAGCCCGGCGTCGGAGATGATGCGGGCCGCCTGCCGCGCCCCGACGTCCTGCACCAGGTTGCGCCACGGCCCGACCGCACCGAAGCCCGCGGTGGCCGCCGCCTCGCACGCCTCGGCGAGCGAGGCGTGCTTGACGGTCGCGGTGTTCAGCGAGGCGCGGCTCATGCGGTCACCCCGTATGTCGCGAGAAGGGCTCGAAGCCGTGCGGCGGCCAGCGGCGGGTCGAGCAGCATGCCGCAGCCGTCGGCCAGACGGGCCAGCTCGACGAGGTGCCGCAGCGACCGGCCGGAGTGCAGCCCGCCGACCAGGGAGAACCCGGGCTGGAACCCGTTGAGCCAGGACAGGAACGCGATCCCGGTCTTGTAGTAGTACGTGGGCGCGGCGAAGATGTGCCGGCCCAGCGCCTCGGTCGAGGCCAGGATCTTGTGCCCGCCCTCGGCGTCCCCGGCGTCGAACGCCTGCAGCGCCGTGGAGGCGGCGGGGTAGATCGCGGCGAAGATGCCGAGCAGCGCGTCCGAGTGGCCCTGCTCGTCGCCGGCGATGAGCTCGGGGTAGTTGAAGTCGTCACCGGTGTACAGCCGGACGTTGGAGGCGCCCGACGACAGCTCGGCCAGCGAACGGCGCAGGCCCACCTCGTGGGTCGCGTCGAGCAGGGACACCTTGACGCCGTCGATCCGCGGCTGGTGTGCCCGGATCAGGTCGAGGAACGTCGCCGTGGCGTCGTCGACGGAGTCCGAGCCCCAGTAGCCGGCCAGCGCCGGGTCGAACATGGTGCCCAGCCAGTGCAGGATCACCGGCTGCTCGGCGTCGGCGAGGACCGCGTCGTACACGAGGGCGTAGTCCTCGGGCCCGCGGGCGACCTTCGCCAGCGCGCGCGAGGCCATGACGATGACCTGCGCCCCGGCGTCCTGCACCAGGTGCACCTGCTCGCGGTACGCGTCGGCCACCGCGGCCAGCCCGGCGTTGCCCGGCTCCAGCCCGGCGACGACGTCCGGCGTGAGCTGGTCGGTGCCCGCGCCGCAGGCGACGCGTGCGCCCACGGAGGCGGCCTCGGCCGCCGACCGCCGCACGAGCTCCTGCGTCGCTGCCCAGTCCAGCCCCATGCCGCGCTGCGCGGTGTCCATCGCGTCGGCGACGCCGAGACCGTGCTCCCAGATGCGGTGCCGGTAGGCGAGCGTGGAGTCCCAGTCGACGACGGCGGGCGCGCCCGGGACGTTCTCCGCCCCGACCTGCGGCACCACGTGGGCCGCCGCGAAGGCGATGCGGGACTCGATGGGCCGTGACGGCTTCGTCCAGGGGCCGGGGGCGCTCAGCTCGACGGTCTCCGAACCGGTGACCCGGCCGTCGCCGTCGAACACGGGGAACGTGACTGCCGCCCCGCTCACAGGGTGATCTCCGGGACGTCGAGCCGGCGGCCCTCCGCGGAGGACTGCAGGCCGAGCTCGGCGAGCTGCACACCGCGCGCCGCCGACAGCAGGCCGAAGCGGTGCGGGCGCCCGGCGACGACGTCGGTCAAGAACTCCTCCCACTGCAGCTTGAAGCCGTTGTCGAGGTCGGCGTTCGCGGGGACGTCGAGCCACTGGTCGCGGAACGGCTCGGTGACCGGCAGGTCCGGGTTCCACACGGGCTTGGGGGTGTGCGAGCGGTGCTGGGCGCGGCACTCGCGCAGGCCGGCGACGGCGGAGCCGTGCGTGCCGTCCACCTGGAACTCGACGAGCTCGTCGCGGAACACGCGTACGGCCCAGGACGAGTTGATCTGCGCGACGACGTCGTCCCCGCCCGGGGTGGTGACGTCGAAGATGCCGTACGCGGCGTCGTCGGCGGTCGCGGCGTACTCCTTGCCGGACTCGTCCCAGCGGGTCGGGATGTGCGTGACCGTCTTGGCCGTCACCGTCTTGACCTGCCCGAGGATGCCCTCCAGCACGTAGTTCCAGTGGCAGAACATGTCGGTGGTCATGCCACCGCCGTCCTCCTTGCGGTAGTTCCAGGAGGGCCGCTGGGCGGCCTGCGAGTCGCCCTCGAACACCCAGTAGCCGAACTCGCCGCGCAGCGAGAGGATGCGGCCGAAGAAGCCCTCGTCCACGAGGCGGCGCAGCTTCACGAGGCCCGGCAGGTACAGCTTGTCGTGCACGACGCCGACGGTCACGCCGGTCTCCGCCTGGAGCCGCGCGAGCTCGATCGCCTCGGCGAGGGTCTCCGCCGTCGGCTTCTCGGTGTACACGTGCTTGCCCTGCCGCATCGCCTTCGACAGTGTCGCGGGGCGCAGGTTCGTCATGGCGGCGTCGAACACGATGTCGGCGTCACCGATCGCCGTGTCCAGGTCGGTGGTCCAGTGCTCCACGTCGTGCAGCGTGGCGAGCTCCTTGAGCTTGTCCGCGTTGCGGCCCACCAGCACGGGCTCGACCTGGACCCGGGAACCGTCGGGGAGCGCGACGCCACCCTGGTCGCGGATCGGCAGGATCGAGCGCACGAGGTGCTGGCGGTAACCCATGCGGCCGGTGACGCCGTTCATGGCGATGCGAAGTGTGGTCACGGGCGAGACTCCATCGTCGTGGCTTGGGAATGCGCTTTCCCAGAAAGCGTAGCGCACGACTCGCGGTGAGTACATGCGGCGTCCGCGGTTCCGCGGCGCGGAGCCGGGCCGACGGCGCGGGGAGCACCGTCAGCCTGCGGTTCAGCCGGCCGTCCCCGGCGTGGAGTCACGGAGCACGACCTCGCCGCGCACCGGTGCGGGCGTCTCGTCCTTGCGGCCCAGCGCCAGCGCGGTCGCCGCCTCGCTGATCTCGTCCAGGGGGATCCGCACGGTCGTGAGCCCGGGGGACACGTCGCGCAGGGTGTGGATGTCGTCGAACCCGGCCACGGCGACGTCGTGCGGCACGCTCAGGCCCGCGTCGCGGACGGCGGCCATGGCGCCCACTGCCATGACGTCGTTGACCGCGAACACCACCTCCGGCGTGCTCTCCGCAGCCACTGCCTCGGTGGACGCCGTCCGCCCGAGCAGCGCCGTCATCGCCTCGTGGCCGCCGTCCCTCGTGAAGCTGCCGCGCACGACGTCGCGGTCGGGCACCGGGCAGCCCAGCTCGGCGAGCGTGCTCAGGAAACCGCTCGTCCGGTCGGCAGCGGTACGCAGCCCGGGCGGTCCCGCCAGCACCCCGAACCGCCGGTACCCGATCCGGTGCAGCGCCCGCGCGAGGTCGCCCGCGCCCCCGGCGTTGTCGATCTCCACGACGGGCAGCCCGCCCACGGCCTGCCCGATCGTCGCTACGCCACCTCCGGCCCGCTGGAACGTGGTCAGCGCCTGTTCCAGCGCGCCGGCCTCGCGCCGCAGCCGGTCCACGACCTCCGCCGAGTGCTTCCCCGGCAGGGCCTCGGGCGGCACGCCGCGGCTACCCGCGAGGATGATCGCGCGGGACCGCTGCCGCCGGGCCAGCTCGACGAAGGCGAGCTCCCGTTCGGGGCTGTGCTCCGTGGATGAGAGCGTGACGATCAGGCCCTCGCGCTCGGCGGCGCGGGCGACGCCTGCCGCGATGGTCGAGAAGTACGGGTCGGCGATGTCGTGCACCACGAGCCCGAGCGCCGACGTCCGGCCGCGGGCCATGGCCTGCGCGCTCGGGTCCGGCGAGTAGGCGAGCCGGCGGGCCGTCTCCAGGACGCGTTCGCGCAGGTCGGCGCGGACACTGCGGGTAGCGCTCCCGTTGATGGCGCGCGACGCCGTGGCTAGTGAGACGCCGGCCTCTCGGGCGACCTGGCTCAGGGTGACGGGGGCGTCGGACATGAGGTCATCTTGCCGTGTCCGACGCCCCTGCGGTCATCGGGTCAGACGCGGAGGGGCCTTAAGGCCGCCTCGCGGTGGGTGCGTTCGATGATCGTCGAGTAGCCGGCGATCATCCGGATGTGGCTGAACCGGGGTCGGACGGCGGTTCGCGCCGACTCCAGCTCCTCGCGCCGGGCGGCGGCCTCGATCCACGTCGCGGCGATCTCGGCGGGGTCGAACGACGTCACGAAACCTATGCGGTCCACTATCGACGGCGCGTCGCCCACGGGGGTCGTGACAGGCACCGCCCCACACATCGAGCCCTCGATCAGGCACAGGGGCGCGGCCTCGCCGAACGTCGAGGTGAGCGCTACGACGTCCGCCGTCGCGTAGATCAGCTCCATGTCGTGCCGCACGCCCAGCAGGTCCAGGTGGGCCAGCAGGTCGGGCCGGTCGCCGAAGATCCGGGCGAGGTCGCTCTGCAGGGCCGGGTTGGCCGCCGTCATGCCGGCGCCGCACATCAGCACGTGGCCGTTGGGCTCCAGCTCGAGGAACGTGCGGGCCGACCGGAGGAAGAGCTCGGGGTTCTTCATCTCGTCGTACCGCGCGGCGTAGACGACCACCGTCGCGTTGCTGGGCACCCCCGCCGCACCCCGCAGGGCCAGCCGGCGCGCGCCCTGGACCGGGCGGAACCGGGCGAGGTTGATGCCGTTCGGCACCACTCGCAGCAGGTCGGCGGGCACGCCGGCCTCGCGGTACGCATCCCGCGTCGACTCCGCACAGCAGACGACGGCGGCGAGCCGGCCGCGGTCCGCCGCGGTCAGCAGGTCGCCGAGGGCGTCGCCCTGGTGCTCGGGATCGGACCGGTGCAGGCACGCGATCACCGGACGGTTCGGGAACGCGTCCTGGTTCACGAGCCGGAGCGGCTGCTCCTTGAGCGACAGCACCACGTGCGAGCTCTCGGCCTGGCGCACGGCGGCCGCGAGCTCCGTCTCCGTGAAGGTACGCGGGTCGTGGCCCGCGTCGGTGCTCCGGCCCAGTGAACCGATCCGGACGCCCGCGGCGCGCAGAGCGCGGTACCGGGGGTCGTCCTCCATGCGCTGGAGGGTGGCCTCACGCCTGACCTCGTGGTGCAGGCTCAGCACAGAATGCTGCTGACGACCGCCCTGATGCAGACCGGCGACCACCGTCGAGTGCAGGACACGAGCCCCGCCGCTGAAGAAGCCCTCGTACAGCGAGAGCACACGCAAGTTGTTGCGCTGGATCACAGACACCACCTCCTGTGCCCAGGGTGAGGCCTGCGCATGTGGGGTACGTGGCAATTCGGTTACGCGAGGATTACGTGTTCAAGGACTTTTGCACAAGGAGATTCCGGATGTCCTTCTCCGCCTGGGCGGGTGAAGTCTCGCGGCAGCCCAGCGCAACCCACCGCTCGATCATCGCAGGCTCCGCGCGCAGTAGCGAGGTCCCGCGGCGCAGCAGCGTGCCGAGCGGTTTGCGGGCCTCGGCGACGTCCCGGAGGAACCGGAACCAGAAGGTGACCAGCCGCGGCCGGGACAGGCAGATCGCGTCCGCGAGCAGGCCCTCGGCGCGACAGACGTCGACCAGGTGCGCCGCGAAGATGCCCTCGGCGAGGACCAGCGGCGAGTCGCCGATGTCGAGCCGGCGGATGCCCGTCCGGCGCGACGTCGGGATGTCGTACACCGGGACGTCGGCGCGGCCCTCCGTCACGAGCTCGTGCAGCGCGGCGAGCGCGCCCTTGCCGTCCCAGGTCTCGGGGCTGTCCCAGTCCACGCTGCCGTACCGCTGCGGCAGGCCCGGATGGTCGATGTCGAGGTAGAAGTCGTCGAGCTGCACCACCGGCAGCCCGAGGCGCTGCGTGAGCGACGTCTTGCCCGACCCCGACGGCCCGGTCAGCAGCACCACGCGTGCCCGGGGACGCCGGGCACCCGGCGGGAGGTCGAAGAGAGTGGGCTCGGGCGCTGGGTCGGTCACGAGAGGCAATTCTCCCGCACGCGGCGGCCCGCTGCGCGCGCCGTCGATAGTGGGCGCGAACACTTTGGTGTCCTCGCGGCGATACAGGGGTGACAGTGGGTGCGGCGAGGTGAAGGGGAAGCGATATGAGACACGTTCGTACCGGGCCGACGGCGGGACGCCCGACGTGAGCGCGGGAACGGTCCCGCGGGTTGGCGTGTGGGCCGGCGCCAAGGTCCCGATCGGCTTGGTGGCTGCTCCGCAGATCATGACCGACGCCGCGGTGATCGCTGCCGCCGACCAGGACACCGAGCAGTTCGCGGTGCTCTACGACAGGTATGCGGCGGGGCTGTACCGGTACGCCTACCGGCGGGTCGGGGCCGAGCACGCCGAGGACGTCGTGGCGGAGACCTTCGCGATCGCGTTCCGACGCCGGCGTACGTACGACCGGTCGCGGCCGGACGCCCGCCCCTGGCTCTACGGGATCGCCACCAAGGAGATCGCGCGGTGGCACCGGTCCGAGGAGGCGCGGCTGCGGGCCTGGTCCCGGTCCGACGTCAGGCACACCGAGGAGTCGCCCGCGGACCGCGTGGCCGAGCGCGTGAGCGCGAGCGCCGCAGGGCCGGAGCTCGCGGAGGCGCTGCGACGGCTGACCCCGGGCGACCGGGACGTGCTGCTGCTGGAGGCCTGGGGCGACCTCACACAGGAACAGATAGCGCAGACGCTGGGCATCCGGCCGGGTACTGCCCGGTCCCGGCTGCACCGCGCGCGACGACAGGTGCGGGCCGCGCTCGGCGCGGGCGCGACGGACGAGCTGGAGGCGGGACGATGAACGACGAGATGACGATGCTGCGGGCTGCTGGGACAGACCTCGACCCGCCGGGCGGGGCGCCTGCCGCGCTGCGCGAGCGTGTGGTGGCCGGGTTCGTGGCCGACGGCGGCGCAGGTGCGCCCGATCGAGCAGTGGCCGGTGACGTGATCCGGATGCCTCGGCCGTGGGGCCGGCGGGTCGCCCTGGTCGGTGGTGTGGCGGCGGCCCTCACCGGTGCGATGGTCCTGGGGCCGACCTTGGGTGGATCGGGCGACGGCGAGCAGCCGGGCCTGGGGATCGACGCGGCGGCGGCCGCGGTGCTGCAGGACGCGGCAGCGGCCGAGGCGGAGCAGGAGCCGTGGGCTCCGCGGCCGGACCAGTTCGTGTACACGAAGTCCGTCTCGAGCTACTACGAGATGTCAGATGGTGTCGAGGTCCTGACGACGGGCAGCGACGAGACGTGGACCTCGGTCGACGGCCTGCACACGGGGCTCAGCGAGGGCTGGACCGAGCCGAACGAGCTCTACCCGGACGGCAGGCGCGGGTCGGAGCAGCTCACGCCGTGCGCCGAGGGCGACGAGTCGTGGTGCGCGGACCTGCCGGCCTACCCGCAGGACCTCCCCACGGACGGGGACGTCGACGTGATGCTGCAGTACCTGCGGGACAACGCGGTGCCCACTCTGGATCCGTATCCGACCGAGTGGCCGGAAGCGATCCCCGACACCGGAACCTTCGAGCGGGCTGAGGAGCTTCTGGCGCTCGGCAGCCTGCCGCCGCAGGCACGCAGTGCCGTCTTCGGGGCGGTCGCCCTGATCTCGGGAGTGACGGTCACGGGTGAGACCGCTGATGCGGCGGGCCGACCCGGGATCGCGGTCGGGTTCACGTACGCCCAGGGGACTCGGGACGAGCTGATCTTCGACGAGGAGACGAACGAGTTCCTGGGCTTCCGCCAGCTCTGGGCACCGGACAAGCTTGCCGACGGTGTGCCGGCAACCGAGGACGGAGCGATGTACGACGTGGCGCTCCTGGAGTCCGGCATCGTGGACGAGGTAGGCCAGAAGCCCTGACCTGGCGCTCCCGCCAGAGGCCCCTCCGTTGGTCGGGCTTGTCGAGACCCGTCACCTGACGAACCGGGTCTCGACAAGCTCGACCAGCGGTGGGTGGGCTCAGGCCGTGCCGCGTTGGTAGCGGCCCGGCGTGGTGCGCAGGAGGCGGCGGAAGTGCCGGGTCAGGTGCGCCTGGTCGTGGAACCCGGTCGCCACCGCGACGTCGGCCGCCGGCTCTCCGGCCAGGAGCCGACGGCGGGCCAGGTCGAGCCGCCGTCCGACCAGGTACCGGTGGGGCGGGAGGCCGAGCTCACGGGTGAACGCGCGCACCAGGTGCGGCACGGTGACGCCGAGCGCGGTGGCAACCTCGGCGAGCCGGACCGGCCGCGCGGGGTCGGCGTCGAGCAGGTCGCGGGCCCGTCGCGCGGTAGTGGTGCCGCCGGGCTCGCGCGGCGGCGTCGGACGGCCGGAGAGGTGCCAGGCGAGACCCTCCGTGACCAGGGCGAGCAGACTCTCGGCCGCCACGTCCTCGCGCGCGGTGAGCGCCCGGTCCAGGCCGGCGAACCGGGTGCGGAGCGTGTCGTCCGGGACCAGCGGCGCGTCGACGGCCCGGCCGACCAGGCCGTCGTCGAGCACTGTGGGCTCCAGGTAGAGCACGCGCTTGCGGAAGCCGGTGGCGGTCACCGACCGCCCGTCGTGCACCACTCCCGGCGGCAGCACGGTGACCCCGGTGTGCTCGGCCGCGTGCTCCTGCCCGTCCAGGCCGTAGCCGATCAGGCCGCGATCGACGATCAACACGGTCCAGGTGTCGTGGGTATGGGCCGGGTAGGCATGCTCGTGCCAGGCGGCGTGCAGCACCTCGGCGATGCCGGGGAGCTCCGGCCGCCAGGCGCGCACGACATCCCGACTCATGATCAAGAACGTACAAGAATTCAGCCCGACGGCGGCCGCAGTGTGAGCGGTATGACCTTCGAACAAGCCAAGATCGTGATCGTCCTGCGGGACAACCTGCTGGGCTGGCAGGAGAACAACGTGACCGCCTTCCTGGCCAGCGCCGTGACCGCCGCCTACCCGGAGCTCGTGGGGGAGACGTACCGCGACGCCGACGGACGCGACTACCTCGCGATGCTCGGCACCCCGGTCATGGTCATGGTGGCCGACGTCGACCAGCTCGCCGCGATCCGCGAGCGCGCCGCCACACGGGGGCTGCGGATCGGCGTCTACACGGCGGACCTGTTCGCTACGGGGAACGACGTCGACAACCGGGCCGCCGTCGCGAGCGTCGCCACCGAGAAGCTCGACCTGGTCGGGGTGGCGGTGGCGGGCGAGCGCCGCGTCGTGGACAAGGTGGTGAAGGGCGCCAGGCTGCACCCCTGACCCCTGCTGGTCGAAGCGCCCTCAGGACACCAGCACCACGTGCAGCGTCCGGGGGCCGTGCACGCCCTCGACACGTTCGAGCTCGATGTCGCTCGTCGCGCTCGGCCCGCTGATCCAGGTCAGCGGCCGGCCGGGCTCGGCGCCGAGCAGCCGCACCGCCTCGGGGACGGTCTGCACCACCTGGTCGGTCCGGACCACGCACACGTGCACGTCGGGGACCAGGGAGATCGCGCGCCGGCCCTGGTCGGGCTCGCCGTCCAGCACTATCGTGCCGGTCTCGGCGACGGCGACCCGGGCGGCCGTCACGACGGCGTCGATCTCGTCCAGCTCGGCGGCCGACAGGGGTGCGTCGCGAGAGTCGGTGCGCACGTCGGCGTCGTCCAGCGCGGACAGCCAGGAGGCGTCGAGCCCGTGGGGCACGACGACGGCGCGGCGCGGCGCGTGTGTGGTCGGCAGAATGTCAGGTGATCGGTAGTCCGAGCTGCCGATCTCCTGACGTTCTGCCGATCTCTCTGCGAGCACCTGCGCCAGCACGCCCGGCAGGCCTGCGGCGGTCGTCCGGTGGACGTGTGCCTTGTAGTCCTCCAGCCGGTCGACCAGCAGCTCCAGCACGACGTCGGATCCCGGGGCGTGCTCGCCCGCGGACCGGTACTCGCGGGGCACCACCGTGGGGGCCGCCGTCGACCCGGCAGAACCGGCGGAGCCAGCGGGACCAGCGGCGGCGGAACCGGCGTCCGAACCCAGCGCCGCCCGGATGCGCGACAGGATCTCGTCCTTGGCGTTGGTCATCGCCCGTCCTCTCGTGCGTCCCACCAGTCGTGGAACGTCTGCTTCGGCGGCTCCGGGAGGTCCCGGGACCGGGTCCACAGCGAGCCGGGGAACGGCAGCCGCCTGATCACGCCGTTGCGGGAGATCGCGCGCAGCAGCCGCGGGACCCGGGCCGCGCGGCGGAACCGTGCACCGTCCGCCATCGCGAAGGATGCCGCCTTCATCGCCGCCTTCCAGACCCGGTCAGCGGTCTCGGGCGACGCTCCCGACAGGGCCACCTCGCGGGCGCGCAGCTCCACAAGGATCGACGGGATGTCGATCTTGACGGGGCACACCTCGTAGCAGGCGCCGCACAGCGTGGACGCGTACGGCAGGTCCGACTTCTCGCCGGTGAGCTGCGGCGTGAGGATCGCGCCGATCGGGCCGGGGTAGACCGAGCCGTAGGCGTGCCCGCCCACCCGCTCGTACACCGGGCAGACGTTGAGGCACGCCGAGCAGCGGATGCAGTGCAGCGCCGCGCGCCCGGCCTCGTCGGCGAGCACCTTGGTGCGGCCGTTGTCGAGCAGCACCAGGTGGAACTCCTGCGGCCCGTCGCCCGGGGTGACGCCTGTCCACATCGACGTGTACGGGTTCATCCGCTCGCCCGTCGAGGACCGCGGCAGGAGCTGCAGGAACACCTCGAGGTCGTCGAACGTGGGGATCAGCTTCTCGATCCCCATCACGGTGATCAGGGTCTCGGGCATCGTCAGGCACATGCGGCCGTTGCCCTCGGACTCCACGACGACCAGCGTCCCGGTGTCCGCGACGGCGAAGTTGGCGCCGCTGATCGCCACCTTCGCGGAGAGGAACTTGCGCCGCAGGTGCGCGCGGGCCGCCATGGCGAGCTCGCGCGGCACGTCGGTCAGGTCGGGCGGGGCGTCCGCCATCCGCTCCAGGAAGATGTCGCGGATCTCGGTGCGGTTGCGGTGGATGGCGGGCACCAGGATGTGCGACGGCATGTCGTCGGCGAGCTGCACGATCAGCTCCGCGAGGTCGGTCTCGACCGCCGCGATGCCCTCCTCGGCGAGCGCCTCGTTGAGCCCGATCTCCTGGGTGGCCATGGACTTGACCTTGACCACCTCGTCGGTCTCCTTGGCGCGCACCAGGTCGGCGACTATCCGGTTGGCCTCCGCGGCATCCCGTGCCCAGTGCACCACCCCGCCGCGCGCGGTCACGTTGCGTTCGAGCTCCTCGAGCAGCTCCGGCAACCGCGCCATGACGTCCGTCTTCACCGCGGAACCGGCGTCGCGCAGCGCCTCCCAGTCGGGTACCTCGCCGACCACGCGAGCCCGCTTGGTCCGGATGGTCGACGTCGCCTTGCCCAGGTTGCGCCGCAGCTGACCGTTGTCGAGGGCGGCCTTCGCGGCGTCCGGGAACGAGGCGCCCCAGTGCAGCGGGTCCTCCGGACGCCCGACGCCGGACAGGGTCCCTGGCGCGGCGTCCGGGCCGGACCCGCGGCTGTCGCGCGCGGCGGGCATGCCGAGGAACGTGCTCATCGGGCCACCTCCTGCTGGGCGCCGGACCGGCCGGTGCCCGTCTGCCCCGGGACCACTGGCGACTCCCGCGTCGAGGCGAGGATCTCCGCCAGGTGCATGGGCCGCACGCCCGTGCCGCCCCGCGACAGGCCGCCGCCGATATGCATCAGGCATGACCAGTCGCCGGCGGTGAGCACCTCGGCCCCCGTGTCGACGACCGTGGCCACCTTGTCCTGGAGCATCGCCGCGGACGTGTCCGCGTTCTTCAGCGAGAACGTCCCGCCGAACCCGCAGCAGCCCTCGGCCTGGGCCAGTGGTGCCAGCTCCAGCCCCTCGACCGCCCGCAGCAGCCGCTCGGGCTTGTCGCCCACCCCGAGCATCCGCAGCGAGTGGCATGTGGGGTGGTAGGTGACGCGGTGCGGGAACCAGGCGCCGACGTCGGTCACGCCGAGCACGTCGACCAGCAGCTCGGACAGCTCGTACGTGCGCTCTGCGACGGCGCTCGCGGCCCGCGCCTCCGAGTGCAGCCCGGCGCGTTCCAGCACCATCGACTGCTGGTGCCGGATCGACCCCGTGCACGAACCGGACGGCACGACGACGGCGTCCCACTCGCCGTCGGCAACGGGGGCGAACGTGCGCACGTGGTTCTGGACCACCGGGACGGCCTCGGCGAGGTAGCCGGTGTTGACGTGCATCTGGCCACAGCACGCCTGGCCCGCCGGGAACACCACCTCGTGGCCCAGCCGCTCCAGCAGGGTCACGACGGCCCTCGGGGCCTGCGGGAACATGGCGTCGGCGATGCAGGTGGAAGCCAGGGCGATGCGCATGGGCACTCTCCTTCGAGGTCTTACCTCACCATAGCCCACTGTGGACAGACCACAGAAGTACAATCGCCCGGTGAGAACCCACGAGCGCGTCCTGGCCCAGATCGAGACAGGCCTGAGCGCGGGCAAGTGGTCCATCGGCGAGCGGCTCCCGGCGGAGCGGGCGCTCGCGGAAGAGCTGGGGGTGTCCCGCCCGTCCGTGCGCGAGGCGATCCGCATCCTGGAGGCGATGGGCATCGTGCGCACCGCAGTCGGCTCGGGCCCGAGCGCGGGGGCCACCGTGATCGACCGGCCTGCCGCCGGCCTCGGCGCGGCGGTCCGGCTGCACGTGGCGTCGGGCACGCTGCCCGTGTCCGACGTCGTCCGCACGCGCGTGCTGCTGGAGGCCGGTGCGGTGCGCGACGCCGCCGCACGAGCGACCGACGACGCCGCGCTGGCGCGGGCGCGGGAGCATGTAGAGGCGATGGCGGACCCCGGTCTCGACGCCGCCGCTTTCCTGGAGCACGACCAGGACTTCCACATCGAGCTGGCCCGCCTGGGCGGGAACCAGCTCGTCGAGGCCATCCTGAGCGGCATGCGGGCCGCCGTCGCCTCCTACGTGACGGCGGGCGCGGAGGCCGTCCAGGAATGGCCGAGGACGGCCGCGCGCCTCTGCGCCGAGCACCGCGCGATCCTGGACGCCGTCGCGCGGCACGACGGCGTCCAGGCGGAGCGCCTGATGCGCGAGCACATCGAGGGGTTCTACCGCGAGACGGGCCTGGGCGAGCGCTGACCCCGGCGGGGGTGCTGCGTGGTCGCTTCGACGACCGTGCGGCACGGGTTGTCGTCCGGGCCGGTGCCGGTGGCGGCGCGCTCCAGGAGATGGCGGAGCAGCAGGCGCTGCTCCGGCTCGAGCCCCGAGAGCAGCTCCTCCTCCGCGGCCGTGACGCGGGCCTGCATCGCGGCGAGCACCTCGAGGCCCTTGTCCGTGGCGACGATGCGCCGCGCGCGCCGGTCGGCCGGGTCGAGCTGCCGCTCGACCAGCCCGCAGCCCTCGAACGCGTCCAGCAGATAGGTCATCACCGTGCGGTCGATGCCCAGCGTGGCGGCGAGCGCCGCCTGGCTCGGCAGGTTGCCGTGCACCACCGCCGTGAGCAGCTGGTAGCCGCGCGTGCCCTGCGGCAGGTCGTCGGCCGCGGCGTCGACCCGGGCGCTCCAGTCGCGCAGGAGCGCGGCGAGCGACCAGCCGAACAGGGAGTGCTGGTCCGCGCGGGTCTCGGTGGGCGTGGTGCTCATGCGCCCATCCTACGGGAATGTGCGGTCTCTCAGAAGAGTTGTTGCTAATATCATCTTCTGGACAGACGATCTGCCGCGAGGTGCGGCGGACGAGGCGACACGAGGGACACCGCACGCATGACCGACTACGGGCACGAGCTGCTCTTCGGCACGTTCATCACTCCCACCAACAGCGACCCGCAGGCGCCCGTCCGGCTGGCGCAGCTCTCCGAGCAGCTGGGCCTCGACCTGGTCACCTTCCAGGACCACCCGTACCAGCCGTCGTTCCTCGACACGTGGACCCTGATGTCCTGGGTCGCCGCGCAGACCGAGCGCATCCACATCTCCGGGAACGTGCTCAACCTGGGTATGCGCCAGCCGGCCCTCGTGGCCCGCTCGGCCGCGAGCCTCGACCTGCTCAGCGGCGGCCGGTTCGACATGGGCGTTGGCGCCGGCGGCTTCTGGGACGCGATGGCGGCGATGGGCGCGACCCGCCGCACACCCGCCGAGTCCGTGGACGCCCTCGAAGAGGGCATCGAGATCATGCGCGGCATCTGGGACGCGACCAACCGCACCCCGCTGCGCGTACCGGGAAAGTTTCACCAGGTCGACGGTGCCAAGCGCGGCCCCGCCCCCGCGCACGACATCCCGATCTGGCTCGGCGCGTACAAGAAGCGGATGCTCCGCCTCACCGGCGCGAAGGCCGACGGCTGGCTGCCCTCCCTGCCCTACTTCAAGGAGGGCGACCTCGCCCGGGGCAACACGACCATCGACGAGGCCGCGGAGGAGGCCGGGCGCTCGCCGAGCGAGATCCGCCGTCTGCTGAACCTGGGCGGGGCCATCACCGACCGCTCGTCGGGCCCGCTGCAGGGTCCCGCCGACCAGTGGGTCGAGGAGCTCACGCTCCTGGCGCTCGAGGACGGCGTCAGCGGGTTCATCGTCATGGGCGACGACCCGGACCAGATCCGGGCGTACGCGCAGGAGGTGGCCCCGGCGGTGCGAGAGGCGGTGGCGGCGGAGCGCCGGTCGGCCGGCACCGTGCCGGCGTCCGCCCGCCGTGGTGCGGTGGCGCTGACCGCGCGACGGCAGGGGATCGACTACGACTCGCTCCCGCCGGAGCTGGCGGCGCGGGCGGTGGAGCCGGGCGACCGCGAGTACGAGGCGGTGCGGCACAACTACCTGCGCTCCGGCGCGCCGGGCCTCGTGCTGCGTCCACAGGGTGTGGACGAGGTCGCGTCGGGCCTGGCCTGGGTGCAGAAGCAGGGCGTCGAGCTCGCCGTCCGCTCGGCCGGGCACGGGATCTCCGGCCGGTCCACGAACGACGGTGGCGTGGTGCTCAGCATGCGGGGCCTGCGGTCGGTCGAGGTGGTCGACGAGGCCACGCGCCGCGTGCGGATCGGCGCGGGGGCCACCTGGGGCGAGGTGGCGGCGGCGCTCGCACCGCGCGGCTGGGCCATCACGTCGGGCGACTACGGCGGCGTGGGCGTCGGCGGGCTCGGCACCACCGGCGGCATCGGGTTCCTGGGCCGGCTGCAGGGCCTGACGATCGACCACGTGGTCGCCGCCGAGGTGGTCACGGCCGACGGTCGCGTGCTGCACGCCTCCCGCGACGAGCACCCAGACCTGTTCTGGGCGCTGCGCGGCGCCGGCGGGAACATGGGCGCGGTGACCTGGCTGGAGATCGAGGCCGGAGCCGTCGGCGACGTCGTCTTCTCGCAGATGACGCTCGACGCGACCGATACGGCGGGGCTGCTGGAGAAGTGGGGCGCCGCCGTCGAGGCGGCCCCGCGCGGGCTCACGTCGTTCATGATCCTGGGGCGGGGACGCGGGGGTCAGGCGCCGATGGCCCAGCTCATGACGGTGATCGCGGCAGAGGGCGCCGACGCCGACCCGGACGAGGCCATCGCCCAGCTGGAGCTGCTGGCCGACGCAGGTCCGCTGCTCGGCCACCAGGCGCAGCTGCTGCCCTACTCGGGAGTCGTCCGGCAGGAGGACGCCCACCACTCGGGCGGCGGTGACCCGTCCGCCCGCTCCGGCCTGCTGACCCACCTCGACCAGGGCACCAGCCGGGCGATCGAGCGGCTGCTTGCCACGGGGGAGTCGTACTTCACGTCGATCCGGGCGACGGGCGGCGCCGGGAACGACGTCGCGCCCTCCGCTACCGCGTACGCGCACCGGCACCAGAACTTCGCGCTCTCGGCGCTCGCCGGAGACCAGGACCGGATCAACCAGGCGTGGGACGCCGAGATCGGGCCCGTGATGGACGGCTCGTACCTCTCCTTCGACACCGACAGCCGGCCCGAACGGCTGCTGGAGGCGTTCCCGGAGCCGACGCTCGCCAGGCTGCGCACGGTGAAGGCCACATACGACCCGTCGAACGTGTTCCGGACCAACTTCCCGATCCCGCCGGCCGACGGAGCGTAGGGCTCCCCGCACGTCAGCGAGGTCCGGGCCGCCGGCACGACTATTGGTACTCGCTGACCGTGGTCACGGAAAACGCCTTGTCCAGCCGGCCGGCTGCCAGGTCGTCGTGGCGGATCGCGAAGCTCCCGTAATAGAACTCGTCGTCCAGGGAGAAGACGACGAGCGACATCCACTCACTCGTCAGCCGGTACTGCTCCTGTTCCAGATGGGAATACCACCGCCCTTTCGGGATGACGACCTCGCCGGCCATCTCGCGCACCACGAGCGTCCGCCCCGCAAGGCTCTCGATCACCTCATCGTCGACGTACCCGCCGAGATATGCGCTGGCGAACCCTTCGTCCGGCGGCCAGAGGTCGTGGGCCAGAGCGCAGAGCTCGTCCAGGTGCGGCAGTTCGCGCTGGAGGTCACGGGCCAGCTGCTGCTGGAAGGGCGACTGGTCCTCCTCGTCCTCCTCCTCTTTGTCCTCGTCCGGCGCGATCCAGGTGGGCAGCTCCACGCAGAGCGTGGCGCTGACGTCGTACTGCTCGCCGACGGGCTGGAAGTCGGAGGGTTCTGCGACCGCGGTCTCGGTGCCGGCCGGGACATGCACGACTCGTGAGAACTGCTGGTCTCCGGCCTCGGTGGCCAGGTGGTCCTTCTCGTGGTTCAGGAAGAACAGCAGCGAGCCGTCTACCGGCAGGTCGAAGCCGTCGATCCTCGGCAGCAGCGCACAGTCGACGGAGAAGATGAAAGGCAACCGACCGAACTCGTCGGACGGCCAGCCTTCGTCCACCGGCAGCCGGGGCAGCCCACGGAATTGTCCGACCGGAACACCGCGGGAGCCGCCGCTCAACCGGATCGACAGTCGGAGGTGTTCGATGAACCTGCTGATCTCATCGTCCGGGACGTTCCCCAGGGCGAGCGCGGCGCGACGAAACTGCCCTTGATGATCCATGGCCCAGGATGATGCCACGACTTTCCACGACGAGAGGGCAGGTCAACCAGGTCCGGGACGCGGAGATCGGGTCCGTGACGGACCCCGGGCCGGTGGCTCCGCGGCTCGCTTGCACAGGCTGTGGATAACCTCGCGTGGGTGTCAGTGGAGCCCCGTAGGTTCGACAGCGTTCGGAACGGCCGGACACAATCATCACGATCACCGCAGGGGTACGCATGAACCTTGTCGCCGCCTCGCGCCTGGCGCGCGAGCTGATGGACCAGCACGGCCTGAAGGCCTGGACCTTCGAGTTCGACGACGCCGTACGGCGCGCCGGGATGTGCAGCTACGGCAAGAGGCGCATCAGTCTCTCCGCGCCGCTCACCCGCATCCATGACGAGCGAGAGGTGCGGGACACGATCCTGCACGAGGTGGCGCACGCGCTAGCGGGGCCGAAGGCGAAGCACGGGCCGGTGTGGCGCGAGGTGGCGGTGCGGATCGGGTGCTCGGGCCGGCGGTGCGTCGACCCGTCCGCGCCGTCCATCGACGGGCCATGGGTCGGGGCGTGCCCGGCGGGCCACCGGACGACGCGGTTCCGCCGCCCGCCGGGCATCATGTCCTGCCGGTCGTGCCGACCGCGGTTCGACCTGGCCAACCTGGTCGCGTGGACGTACAAGGGCCGCAACGCGGCGATGGGCGAGCGGTACGACGCCCAGCTGCGCGGCGCGCTCCGCGAGGTGGGCGAGACGCTGGAGACGGGGCCGGGAGCCGAGGAGCGCGTGGTGCGGGCCGCCAGGGGGCGGGTTCCGGGTCTGGCTGTCGAGCCGTTCGACCTCAGCGCGTTACGTTGAACCCATGGCTACGTCGCCCGTAATCGCACTCCCGACCGGCGCTGCCGGCTCCCGCATCATCGGTCTCGGCCACCACCAGCCGCCGAGGACGCTCACGAACGATGACATCGCCGGACTGGTGGAGACCAACGACGAATGGATCCGGTCGCGTACCGGCATCGTCACCCGCCACATGGCAGCCGACGACGTCACCGTCGCCGACATGGCCACCGCCGCCGCCGAGCACGCGCTCGCCGACGCCGGTGTGACCGCCGACGAGGTCGACCTGGTGATCGTCGCGACGGCGACCAACGACGACCGCTCGCCCAACACCGCCGGGCGGGTCGCGTACGCGCTGCGTACCGGAGTCCAGCCGGGGGCCTCGACGCCGGAGGGTGAGGAGGCGCCGGACCTGCGGAACGTCGTGGGCCCGGCGGCCATCGACATCAACGTGGCCTGCTCGGGTTTCGCGCACGGGATCGGCCTCGCCGACCAGGCGATCCGCACCGGGTCGGCGCGTACGGCCCTGGTGATCGGCTCCGAGAAGCTGACCGCGTACACCGACTGGACCGACCGTTCGACGTGCATCCTCACGGCCGACGGCGCGGGCGCCGCGGTGCTGCGGGCCGCTGACGTGCCCGCCGTCGGACCGGTGGTGTGGGGCTCGGAGCCGGAGCTCACGCCCGCGGTGCGCATCGAGGCGCCGGAGGTCAAGTTCCAGCAGGACGGCCGGGCGGTCTTCAAGTGGGCGATCACGCGTGCCGCCGACCGGGCGCGGGAGGTCGTGGCCGCGGCCGGGCTGAGCCTCGACGACATCGAGGTGCTGGTCGCGCACCAGGCCAACCTGCGGATCATCGAGCCACTGGCCAAGGCGCTCGGGCTGGAGGGCAAGGTAGTGGTCACGGACATCACGGAGTCGGGCAACACGTCGGCGGCGTCGATCCCGCTGGGACTGTCCAAGTGGTGGCACGCGGGCAGGATCCCGGCGGGTGTGCCCGCTCTGCTGTTCGGGTTCGGCGGCGGGTTCGCGTGGGCCGGCCAGGTGGTGCTGACCCCCGAACGGTGAGTCCGGGCGGTTGGCCCGGAGGGCATGGACAGCGCTTTCCCAGCGCCGTATCGTTTCAATCCCATCCCTCCCACCCGACGTCGACGACGACCGAAGGAGCTCCTCACCGATGCCCGAGCCGATCACTGAGCCCACCATCGAGCCGACCACCGAGCCGATCACCGGTCCGACACAGGAGCCGGTGCCGCCGTCGGGCCCGCTGCCCGAGGGCCGCCGCCGCTACGCGGTGGTCGGAACGGGGCACCGCGCGTCCATGTACATCAACGCCCTGATCGGCACGCACGCGCCGGACGGGGAGATCGTCGCCTGGGTCGAGCCCAACCCGGTGCGCGCGGCGGCGTACGAGGCGCGCGTGGCGGCCGCGCTCGGGGGCATCCGGCCCGTGTACGCGCCGGACGACCTCGAGAAGGCGATCGCCGAGCAGTCCGTCGACCGCGTGATCGTCACCTCGATCGACCGCACGCACGGCGACCTGGTGGCGCGCGCGCTGCGGGCCGGCGCGGACGTCGTCGTGGAGAAGCCCCTCGCGGCCCACCCGGACCAGGCCCGCCAGATCGTGGACGCCGTCGCCGAGACGGGGCGTGACCTCGTCACGACGTTCAACTACCGCTACTCGCCGCGCAACAGCGCGCTGCGCCAGGTCATCGCGAGCGGCGAGATCGGCCGCGTGCTGTCGGTGCACTTCGACTGGGCCCTCGACACCGTGCACGGCGCCGACTACTTCCGGCGCTGGCACCGCGAGAAGGTCAACAACGGCGGCCTGCTGGTGCACAAGTCGAGCCACCACTTCGACCTGGTCAACTGGTGGATCGACGGTGTGCCGCGGCGCGTCTTCGCCACGGGCGG
This sequence comes from Promicromonospora sp. NPDC023805, assembly GCF_040639635.1. Classification (NCBI taxonomy): domain Bacteria; kingdom Bacillati; phylum Actinomycetota; class Actinomycetes; order Micrococcales; family Promicromonosporaceae; genus Promicromonospora; species Promicromonospora sp. NPDC023805. The sequence goes on from NZ_JBFAAH010000022.1 coordinate 28,858, forward strand.
CCGGCGCTTCTACGGCGACGACGGCGCGCACGAGACCGGCTACGAGCCCACCGACGCCGAGCGCGCGCTGAACGAGCGCGGCATCGACCCGTGGCAGCTCTCCGTGGAGAAGAACGAGTGGCTGTCCACGCTGTACGGGCCAGAGGCCCAGGCGGTGGACGGTTATGTGCGTAACCGGTCGGTGTTCGACGAGGGGATCACTACCGAGGACACGCTGGGGCTCGTCGTCGAGTACGAGGGTGGCGCCCTGCTGACCTACTCGCTCACCGCGCACGCGCCCTGGGAGGGCTACCGCGTGGTGGTGAACGGCACGCGCGGCCGGGCGGAGCTCGAGGTCGTCGAGCGCGGCTCGGTGGAGTTCGGCGAGAACGGCGCGGCGATCCTCGACCCGAGCGCTACCGAGGTGTTCGAGCAGGATCCGGTGCGGCCGATCGGCGAGCGGCTCGTGGTGCAGCGGCACTGGGAGCGGGCCGAGGAGCGGCCGATCGTGCGCGGCGGCGGCGGGCACGGTGGCGGCGACGCGCTGCTCCTGGCCAGCGTGTTCGCGCCGGCTGCGGAGCCGGACCCGCTGGGCCGGGTGGCCGGCTACGTCGACGGCGTGCGCGCGTCGTCGGTGGGCTACGCGGGCAACCGCTCGCTGGAGACAGGCGACCCGGTCCGCATAGCGGACCTCGATCTGGGCGCCTGACCCGAGCTCCGCGAAGTAGAGCGTGCGTCCGGACGCACGCTCTACTTCGCGGTGGCGGCGGCGTTACCTCGGCAGGTCCGGGTCCAGGACGCCCGCGCCCGCGAACGTCGTGACCACCCACGGGACCGCCGCCGCAGGCAGCGGCCGGTACCGGTACGCGTCGGACGGCGACCAGCGGGCCTCCTCGGCCAGCGGCGTCGACGTCGTCGCGTTGTACGCCGCCAGGAGGTCCGCCGACCGGCCGTTCAGCACCGTGCCCGACTCGCTGATCATCGTGCCGCCGTACGCGCCAACGACCAGCGCGGGATCGGTCCCGCGCGCCAGCGAGACCGCGTTGTTCTCGACGACGAGGCTCGACTCCTTGCCGGCGCCCCAGTAGTACTGGAACCCGCCCGCCTCGGCCTGCCGGCGGGTCTGCCGGTAGTAGTTGTTGTAGACGTGCACGTCACCGAACCGGACCCGCGGCGCGCGCTGCCCGATGTCCTGCCAGTAGTTGTGGTGCAGCGTCACGCGGTGCTGCCCGCGGTCCTGGAGGCGCGAGTCGGACGAGCCGATCAGCATCGTCTTGTCGTGCTTGAGGAACTCGTTGTAGGACACCGTCACCAGGTCGGAGCCGTGCGTGATGTCGAGCAGGCCGTCGTGCACCTCGAACGGCCGCCCGAAGACCACGGGGAGCGACTCGACGGGGTGCGCGCCGTCGTCGAACGTGGAGTGGTCCACCCACACGCTGGTCGACGTCCACAGCGACACGTTGTCGTAGGCGGAGTTCCAGTTGCCGGCGTCGCCGTCGCCCGGGCTCCACTGCGGGAAGCAGTCGTAGCCGTCGGAGAACCGCATGTTCCGGAGGATGACGTTGTGCGCGTCCCGGATCCGGACGTTCGCCCCGGAGATCCGGGCGTCGTCGCCCACGCCGACCATCGTCACGTTCGAGCCGACGTGCTGCTGCGTCTGGGCGGCCTGCACGCTCGCGGCCCTGACCCGCGCCTCCTCCAGCGGGCCGGACGGGGCGGTCCAGCCCCACGGGCCGGACGGGTCGAAGTGCGCGATGTAGTCGTCCATCGAGAACGGTTCGCCGGTGTCCCCGACGGTCACCTGCGCGGCGAAGTCCTCGCAGGTCAGCCGGGTCCCGTCCGCCGCGGTGAAGGCATCGATCTCGCCCGTGACGTACACGATCCGCGGGACCTGGTTGGTACGGGCGTCGGTCTGGCTGCCGCCCGCCCGGCCTGCGAGGGCGTCCCGCAGCTCCTGCCAGGTGTCCACCTCGTAGACCTCGGCGGGCGCCGCCGCCGCGCCGCCCGTCGTCGGCGTGGCCTGCCGCTCCACACGCTCGGGGAACGTCGGGCCGGACCAGGCGGCCCACCCGTCGTCGGCCGCGATGGTCGCGCGGCCCAGGTCGGTGTGCTGCCCGTGTCCCGGGTATCCGCCCGAGGTGTGGCCGACGGCGGCCGCCGCTGGCCCTGCGACGGGGCTCGCCTCCACAGGCTGCCCGACGGCGACCAGCGCGCCGGCCATGCCGACGGTGAGCGCCAGCGGCAGCACGAAGGACCGGGTAAGAGGGCTGCCGGCCGGCAGCGCGAGGGCGTTCCCCGACGTCGGGCCGACGGCGCGGCGTGGGTGCGGGGATGGTCGTGTTCGCATGTGACTCCTTCGTCCATGACACCGGCCGCCCGCCATGGGAAACCGGTTTCTCACACGATGCCAGCCAGCCCGCTCCACCACAAGACCCGGGGATCAGGACGTGCGGGAATCACCCCGGAGCGCGGGCCCCCGCGGCAGCCGCCGTCAGCCGGTGAGCGCGCCGACGGCCACCAGGACGGGCACGCACAGCGCCGTCGTCCAGACCGTCGCGCGCGCCGCGACGCCGTCGAACACCCCGTACCGGGTGGCGTACGTCGTGACGTTCACGGCGGTGGGCAGCGCGGCCATGGTGACGACGAGGGCAAGGGCCGCCGGGTCCAGCCCCACGGCGGTGCCGACTGCCCACGCCGCGAGCGGGTGCAGGACGTTGCGTACCAGGACGGCGAGGGCGACCACTGCCCGCACGAGCAGCCGGTCGCGGCCCGTCCACCAGGGGGTCGACGCCGGAGTCGCCGGAGCCCCGTCCGGGCTCGCCGCTGGTGCGCCGTCGGAGCTGTGCCGCGACCCGGTGCCCGCCCCCGGCGGCGTGAGCGCGGGCATCGGCACCGCGAGCGTCATGCCGAACGTCAGCAGGCCGAGGGGCGGGGCCGCCGCACCGATCAGGTCGAACGGGATGAGGGCGACCTCGGGCAGCCGGACCCCGGTCAGCTCGCTCACCACCGCGACCAGCAGCCCGGCGAGCGTGCCGACCGTTATCGGGTTCCGGACGGCCGCGAGCAGCACGCGGACCACCGACGTCCAGCCGGACCGTGCGGTGGCCCGGCGCGCACCGGCTGCCGGACTCCCGGGCCCGCCCCCTGGCCCGCCCCCTGGCACGCCCCCTGACGCGGCCCCCGAGCGGTCGAGCACCGCGAGCGTCAGCGGCGCCAGCACGAGCAGCTGGAAGAGCAGGGTGGGCACCACGGCGAGTGCGTCGTCGAACAGATAGACCGCTAGCGGGATGCCGATGTTGCCACCGTTGACGTAGACGGCGGCGAGCGTCGTCACGGCGGTCGGGCCTGCCGGGAGCCGCAGCACCCACCGGGCCACCCCGGCCGTGAACAGCGCGAGCGCCGCGGTGGTGGCCCAGGTGACGGCGGCACCGCGCGAGACGACGTGCGCGAGGTCGGTGCCGGCGAGCGTGCTGAACATCAGCGCGGGGGCGCAGATCGTGAACGACAGCGTCGCCAGGATCGCGCGTGCTCCTGCGCCGTCTGCCGCCTCGTCGCTCGGGGCGTCCCGGCTGGTGCCGCGGGAGATCCGGTGGCCGGCGAGGAGGCCCCGCCGCTGGATCACCCAGCCCAGCGCGACTATGCAACCCATGGACACGATGGCAGTCAGTACGGACAACACACGAGCACCCTCCCACGGTCGGGTGTGTCAGCTCCCGACCGTCCAGGGGGCGCCGAGCTCCGTGAACGTGCGCTGCTCGCGTGCGGCCCGCTCGCACCACTCGGCGACGTCGTGCACCACCGGATGGCGCGAGTCGCCCTCCGGGTTGCCCTGGGTGCCGCCGAGCTTCACCGGTGGGCCGCCGTCGGGAGCCGCGGCGATCCCGTCCGCCCAGTCCACGTACGCGTCGCCGATGGGCGCGGGGTCGGGCGCGGTCCGCACGGCCTCGAGCACCTGCATGAAAGCGCCGGTGTCCCGCACGTCGCACAGGAGCCGTTCCCCGGTGCGGGCCAGGAGGAGATTCTCCAGCAGGTCCGTCCGGCCGTACTGCTTCTCCGCGACGACGCGTCCGGTGCGCAGCCGCACCACGTCGTGCTCGTACTCGAGCTCGATCTCGCCCTCGGTCCCCAGCACCAGGACGCGGGCCGGGGTGCGCTCCGCCGCGCAGAGCGTGAGCCCGAACCCGTACCGTGTCCCGTCCGTGCCGACGGCCCGCAGGGACGACGTGTCGTCGGCCTCTATCGGGTTGGCCCGCCACAGGTCGGTGTTCACGTAGGCGATGTCCGTGCTGGCCCGGGCGCCGCCGACCCACAGGGCGGTCGCGACGGCGTGCGCGAGCGGGTTGGTCACCACGCCGTCGACCACCGCGCGGTCACCCATGCGGCGCCGCCCCGCCCAGGGCGAGCGCGCCCAGTACGCGGCGGTCCGGACCCAGGTCCCGATCGCGCCGATCCCGGTCACCTGCCCCACCTCGCCGCGCGCGATCATGTCGACGACGGCGGGCAGCGCGTGCGACCCGAAGGTCTGGAACCCGACCTGGCAGAGCCGCCCCGTCCGCTCCGCCACGGCCACGAGCTCGGCATGCTCGGTGAGCGAGGCGGTGGTCGGCTTCTCGAGCAGCACGTCGATGCCCGCCTCCATCGCCGCCCGCGCGAGCGGCAGGTGCGTGTGGATGGGCGTGGAGAGCACCACTATGTCGGGCAGCGCGTCGGCGTCCGCCGACAGCAGGTCACCCAGGTTCGCGAACCACGACGCCGGGGCGTCATCGGGCTCCCGCGGGTCGACGACGGCGCTCAGCCGCGCCAGCCCCCTGTTCTCCAGGTCCGCGACCTTCCGGAGGTGCGAGCTGCCGTGGCCGTGGATGCCGACGACGGCGATCTTCGGCAGGCTCACCGTTCGCCTCCGTCGGTCAGGTGGGCCGCGAGCGCGGCGGCGGCCGAGCTCGTGAGCTCCGTGTCGAGCAGGACGGCGACGAGGTCGAGCTGCAGGGAGCTGCCCGCCGGGACGAGCAGCGGCGAGTCCCAGGCGAGCGCCGGGCAGGCGCCGGGGTACTCGGCACTACGCAGGAACCACGGCCGGACCTGACCTGGCTGCACCAGCAGGAGGGTCGTGGACCGGCCGCCGTGCCGCTGCACGAACGCCACCCACGGCGACGAGCTGCCGTGTGCGCGGTTCTCACCGGTGCCGCCCGCCGACATGACGGACGTGCTCTCGGCGATGGGCAGGCGCCAGAACAGGCCGCCGTAGCCCGCACCCGGCCTGCCGTTGGTGGCGGGAGAACGGATCTCCAGGGGGCCGTGGTCGGCGTGCAGGGTGGAGCGCCAGTCGAGCACCCAGCCGGGTGCGGCGGGGGACCCGGGGATCTGGGGGAGCAGGCGCGCGGTGATGCGGCGCTCCTCGCGCAGCTGCGGTTCGCCGTGCTCGTCGGACCACAGCACGTCCTCGACCAGGACCTCGCCGGCCTCGGCGCCCGTACCGGGCGGGCGGGCGGTGGGCGAGGCCTCGACGCGGATGCCCTCCGACGTCTGGCGGCCGTGGTTCTTGAGCAGCGTCGGACCGACGTCCTCGATGAAGGTGCGGCCGCCCCAGTGGCTGGTCCCGTTCACGTCGGGCACCGCGATGCCGACGCCGTAGTGGTGCCGGTGGTCGACCGGGCTCACCTCGGTGAGCGGCACGCCCGCCAGGGTGTGCACCGGGTGCAGGTAGGGACGCCGGGCGTGCACCTTCGGCATCCGGTCGCCCGCGTCGCGCCGGACCAGCTCCAACCCGTCGCCGCAGGTCAGCATGACCGTCTCGGTCTCAGGATCGGCGGGTACCGACCAGGTCGGGGCAGCCGTTGGTGGCACGGTGGGGATCTCCTCCCGCTGCGTGCGGGCGACGTCGTCGTCCGTGATGTGCACGCGTTCCGGGCCCTGCCGTACGGGCCCGGTACTCCCGCGCACCTCCAGGCTGGGCGTGAATCGAGCAGAGCTTGCGGGGTGGGCATCGTCGTCGATCACGGCGTGCAGCTCCCTCCAGGCGTGTCGGCCGAGCTCGGCCTGCGGCACCGCGACCGTCGTCAGCGCGGGTGTGGCGTAGCGGGACAGTTCGATGTCGTCGAAGCCGGCCACCGAGATGTCGGCGGGTACGGCCACTCCTGCCTCGTTCAGGCCTGCGAGCAGGCCGAACGCGACGAGGTCGTTGAAGGCCACCGCTGCGGTGGCTCGGGTTGCCAGGACGGCGGGCGCGGCGAGGTGACCCGCCTGGATGTCCGGTCCGGCGGGCAGGTCGATGATCTCGAGGTCCGCGTGCTGCATCCGGGCGCGGGCGAGGCCTGCGCGGCGCAGCTCGTCGGAGGCGCTCCGCACCGGGCCGCCGAGGTAGACGATGCGGCGGTGGCCGAGCGCCACCAGGTGCTCGACCACCTGGAGAGCGGCGTCCTCGTAGTCCACGACCAGGCTGGGCGCCGCTCCACCGGTCTCCCGGTTGACCAGTACAACCGGTTCGACGTCGGCGATGAGCGCCGCCAGCTCGGCGTCCCCGATGCGCGGCGACACGAGCACCAGGGCATCGCAGCGCATGCGGGCCTCCAGCGCGATGGCGCCTTCCTGCTGGTCGTCCTCGACCGTGTCCGCGACGAGCACGCGGTAGCCGTCCTCGGCCGCGCCGTCCATGACGCCCCGCAGGATCTGCTGGAACACCGGATTACCGAGGTCGGGAACCACGAGGGCCACGGTCTGGGTACGGCCGAGCGCGAGGCTCCGCGCGGCGTTGCTGGGCCGGTAGCTCAGCCCCGCCGCCGCCACCCGCACGCGTTCCGCGATGGTCGCGTCGACGGTGCTCCGCCCGTTCATCACGCGCGAGACGGTTGCCCGTGACACGCCGGCCGCCGTCGCGACATCCCCGATCGTGGCCGTGACACGGCGCTGACCTGTGCGCTGACCGGCGCCCCGTGCGCTGCCGCTGACCATCTGCTCTCCGTCCGTAACCCTCGTCCGACCGACGCGGGGCGTCCTGAGCCTTCTTCGGCGCGGCGCCCCTGCTACCGGTTTCCCGATGTGACGGTACACCATGGGAAACCGGTTCCTCGTGTGGTACGTTCCTCCACCAGAGACCGGTTTCTCACTGAAGAGGCCGGGGATCGACGACGATCCGGGAGGACAATCCGATGCACCACCCGAACCGCGAGCCCGGACCCTGGTGGTCCGAGCCCCCGTCCAGCTGCGCGGGGGTGAACACGTGTCAGTGATCCAGGAGCTCTCGCAGAGCAAGAAGACTGTGAGCCCGCGCAAGAAGGGCGACGGCCGCTGGGCGCTGTTCTTCCTCGCGCCCTGGTTCGTGGGTCTCGTGCTCATCACGGCCGGACCCATGGGCGCGTCCCTGTACCTGTCCTTCACGGACTACGACCTGCTCTCGGCACCCGAGTGGGTGGGCTTCGAGAACTACACCCGGATGTTCGACGACCCGCGCTTCGTCAACTCCCTCGGCGTCACGTTCACCTACGTGTTCGTCTCGGTGCCGCTGCAGCTCGCCGCGGCCCTGGGTCTGGCGCTGCTGCTCGACAAGGGCATGCGCGGGCTCGCCATCTACCGCTCCGTCTACTACCTGCCCTCCCTGCTCGGCGGGTCGGTGGCCATCGCCATCCTGTGGCGCCAGATCTTCGGCGCGGACGGCCTGGTCAACCAGGTGCTGGCGCTGTTCGGCATAGAGGGCCAGGGCTGGGTCTCGCACCCGGACTACGCGCTCGGCACCCTCATGGCGCTCAACGTCTGGACGTTCGGCGCTCCCATGGTGATCTTCCTGGCCGGCCTGCGGCAGATCCCGGCCATGTACTACGAGGCGGCCTCGATCGACGGCGCGAGCAAGTTCCGCCAGTTCCGGTCGGTCACGCTCCCGCTGCTGACGCCGATCATCTTCTTCAACCTCGTGCTGCAGCTCATCGAGGCGTTCCAGTCCTTCACCAGGGCGTTCGTGGTGAGCGGCGGCAACGGCGGCCCGTCCGACTCGACGCTGCTCTACACGCTGTACCTCTACCTCAAGGGGTTCGGGTCGCTCGACATGGGCTACGCGTCAGCGATGGCCTGGTTCCTGCTGCTGATCATCGGCGGCATGACGGTAGTCAACTTCCTCGCCTCCAAGTACTGGGTCTTCTACGATGACTGACGCCTCGACGTCCACTGCCTCGACGTCCACCCACACAGTGCCGACGGCAGCGCTTCCGCCGTCCGACAGCGACGTGCCTCCCGGTACCGAGGACCGCCGTCCGACCGTCCGCCCTCGCGGCCGGCAGTTGCGAGCCAAGGTGGGCAGCGTGCTGAAGCACGCGGGCCTGATCGCCTTCGGCTTCGTGATGCTGTACCCGCTGCTCTGGATGGTGGCCAGCTCGTTCAAGCCGAACGCGCTGATCTTCCGGGAGCCGGGGCTCATCCCCACCGACATCGACCTGTCCAACTACACGGACGGGTGGAACGCGCTGCTGCACCCGTTCAGCCACTACCTCATCAACTCGGCGATCGTGGTGCTCGGGTCGGTGCTCGGCAACCTGATCTCGTGCTCCCTGGCGGCCTACGCGTTCGCGCGGCTGGAGTTCAAGGGCAAGCGGCTGTGGTTCGCGGTCATGCTCATGTCGATCATGCTGCCGATCCACGTGGTGATCGTCCCGCAGTACGTGCTGTTCTCCCAGCTGGAATGGATCAACACGTTCCTGCCGCTGATCGTGCCGAAGCTGCTGGCCACCGACGCGTTCTTCATCTTCCTGATGGTCCAGTTCTTCCGCGGCATCCCGCGCGAGCTGGACGAGGCGGCGACGCTCGACGGTGCCAGCCACCTGCGCATCTACCTGCAGCTCATGCTGCCGCTGTCGATGCCGGCCCTCGCCACCACCGCCATCTTCACGTTCATCTGGACCTGGAACGACTTCTTCAGCCAGCTGATCTTCCTGACCCGGCCCGAGATGTACACGGTGCCGATCGCCCTGCGCACGTTCGTCGACTCCACGGGCAACAGCTCCTGGGGATCGCTCTTCGCGATGTCGATCGTGTCGCTCATACCTGTCTTCATCGCCTTCCTTTTCGGACAGAAATACCTGGTCAAGGGCATAGCGACCACCGGCATCAAGTAGCGGCCCAGTAGCTCTGCCCGCGATCCGACAACGACGTCAACGTCACCGAAGGAGAAATTCATGAGCACCACCGGCAACGGACTACGAACGAGGCGCGGCAAGCGTCTCGCAGGCTCGGCCGCGGGTATCGCGGTCATGGCGCTGACCCTCGCGGCGTGCGGGGGCGGCGACTCGGGTATCGGCGGGGGAGGCGACGACGACCCGCCGGCCGCCGCCGAGGAGTGCCCCTGCGAGATCCGGTTCTCGTGGTGGGGTTCCGACACCCGCCACGAGTCCACGCAGCAGATCATCGACGCCTTCGAGGCCGAGAACCCGGACATCACAGTGGTCCCGGACTTCACCGACTGGGACGGCTACTGGGACAAGCTCGCCACCTCGGTGGCCGCAGGCGACACCCCGGACGTCATCACGCAGGAGGAGCGCTACATCTCCGACTACTCGACCAAGAGCGTGCTCGCGGACCTGAGCGCGCTGGACATCGACACGTCGAAGGTGGACGAGGGCGTCCTGGCCGGCGGCCAGATCGAGGGTGCGCAGTACGGCATCCCGACCGGCATCAACGCCTACGCGCTCGTCGCCGACCCGGAGATCTTCGCCGACGCCGGCGTGGATGTGCCTGACGACACCACCTGGACCTGGGAGGACTACGTCACCACGGCGAACGCGATCTCCAAGGGCGCGGGCGACGGCGTCTGGGGCGCGCAGGACTACGGCTTCAACGAGGCAGGCCTCAACGTGATGGCGCGTCAGCGCGGTGAGTCGCTGTTCACCCCGGAGGGTGAGCTCGGCGTCTCCGAGCAGACCATCGCGGACTTCTTCCAGGTCTCGCTCGACCTGATGAAGGGTGGCGGTCAGCCCGACGCCGCCCGCACCGTCGAGTACCAGGCGGCCGGCCCCGAGGGTGGTCTGCTCGGTACCAACCAGGGCGCCATGGGCGTCTGGTGGACGAACCAGCTGGGCGCGCTGTCCGACTCGTCCGGCCACGAGCTCGAGCTGCTGCGGCTGCCGGGCGAGTCCGAGGGCGAGCGCACCGGCATGTACTACAAGCCGGCGATGTTCTACTCGATCTCCGCTGACACCGAGTACCCGGAGTCCTCGGCGAAGTTCGTCGACTTCCTCCTGAACTCCGAGGAAGCCGCGAAGATCATGCTGACCGACCGCGGTCTGCCGGCGAACACCGAGGTGCGCGAGTCGATCCTCGGTGACCTGTCGCCGACCGATCAGAAGGTCGCCGACTTCATGGCGGACATCGAGGACGAGATCGTCGACACCCCGCCGGTACCGCCGCACGGTTCCGCGGACCTCGCGGACATCATGGAGCGCGTCAACACCGAGGTGCTCTTCGAGCGCATCACCCCGGACGAGGCGGCCGCGCAGCTCATCGAAGAGGTCAACGCGGCAATAGCCGACTGACTCCTTCGCTGAGTGCGGGGTATTTGTTGATCTGGGACCGTCCAGGCAACAAATACCCCGCACTCAACTGTTTGGGGAGCGGGTCCCGTTACGATGAAACGGTTCATACAGAGGGGTGTCACAGGTGTCTGAGGTCGATCTGCTCGTTCTTCGCGAGGGTGACGACGTCGCCGTCGCGACCCGCGACCTGAGCCCGGGCGCCGAGGTCTCCGCCTCGGGGACGGGCCCGGTCGCCGTCGGGCAGCCGGTGCCGCGGGGCCACAAGATCGCGCTGCGCAGCGTGCCCGCCGGCGCCGAGGTGCACAAGTACGGGCAGGTCATCGGGGTCGCGACCGCCGACATCGCCCCGGGTGACCACGTGCACTCGCACAACCTCGGCTTCGAGGAGGGCACGCGTGAGACACCCCTCGGTGGCACCCACACCGACCTCCCGGTGCCCGACGGCGCCCGCCCCACCTTTCGCGGTTTCCGGCGGGCGAACGGGCGGGTCGGCACGCGCAACTTCGTCGCGATCCTGACCAGCGTGAACTGCTCGGCCTCGACGGCGAAGATGATCGCCGACCAGTTCAGCGGCGCGGCGCTCGACGAGTTCGAGAACGTCGACGGCGTCATCGCCCTGACCCACACCTCGGGCTGCGGCCTGGTGCCGGACTCGGAGGGCGGGCAGATCCTGCTGCGCACGCTGCGCGGGTACGCCGCCCACCCGAACGTCGCGGGCCTGCTGGTGCTGGGCCTGGGCTGCGAGATGGTGCCGGGCGCCGCGCTGTCGGCGCGGTCGGGCCAGGTCGCCGACCTGGGGATGCCCACCGTCGGTCCGCCCGACGACGCGAAGCAGGGGCTGCTGGCCTCGATCCCCGACGACACAGTCGTGCGTTCGCTGACCATCCAGGAGGCCGGCGGCGTGCGGGCCTCCGTCCGGGCGGGTGTCGCCGCCGTCCGCGAGATGCTGCCGCTGGTCAACGCGCGCGAGCGCGTCGAGTGCGACGTCGCGGAGCTGGTGCTCGCGCTGAACTGCGGCGGGTCCGACGGCTACTCCGGGATCACTGCCAACCCCGCGCTGGGCTGGGCCTCGGACCGGCTGGTCGCCTACGGGGCGACGTCGGTCCTCGCGGAGACCCCTGAGGTGTACGGCGCCGAGCACCTGCTGACGGCCCGCGCGGTGAAGCCCGAGGTGGCGCAGCGCCTGCTGGACCGCATCGACTGGTGGCGCGGCTACGTCGCGGCGGGCGGTGGCACGCTGGACAACAACCCGTCGCCGGGCAACAAGGCCGGCGGCCTCACGACGATCCTGGAGAAGTCGCTCGGCGCGGTCGCCAAGGGCGGCCAGGCCGACCTCGCGGCCGTCTACGAGTACGCCGAGCCCATCACCGAGCGCGGGTTCGGGTTCATGGACACCCCCGGCTACGACCCGGTGTCGGTCACGGGCCTGGTCGCGGGCGGCGCCAACGTCGTCGTCTTCACCACCGGCCGCGGTTCGGTCTTCGGGTGCCGCCCGACGCCGTCCATCAAGGTGGCGACCAACACTCCGATGTACTCGGTGATGTCCGAGGACATGGACATCAACGCGGGCGTCGTCGTGGACGGCACCGCCACGGTTGCGGAGGTGGGGCGGCAGATCTTCGACCGGATCCTGGCCGTCGCGTCGGGGGAGCAGACCGTCAGCGAGGAGCTGGGGATCGGCGCCGAGGAGTTCATCCCTTGGCACATGGGCGCCGTCACCTGAGCGCCTGACCTCGCCGACTTCGCGGGCCCGCACCCAGGGGCGCGCGGTTACTCTCCTGGTCATGGAGATATTGGTGATGTCCGTGATCGTGCTGCTGGTCCTGAACTGGATCTCGGCGAGCGGGCACCGGAGGACGCAACAGCACGCGCTGGACAAGCTGACGACCAAGCTCGACCTCGTCATGGCGCAGCTGGGGCTGACGTAACCGCTGGTCGAGCACGACGCTGGCCGAGCCCCCACGCGATCTTCGAGCCGGTCCTGGTGGTCCGCGATTCGGCGTGAGCGGACCATTTGTCGAGGGGGTGCCGACGGTGCGGCACCCGCTGCGTCGTCCACCACGTACGAGTCGTTCGTGTGGGAATCCCTCACTCTCCCGCGACCACGACCTTGCTAGGTTCCTGAACAAATCGGTCGTCGAAGCCCGATGACCCAGAACCGGAAGCGAGGTGGTTCCCCGTGAGATCTCGTCGCGCACCGCTACTGATCGCAGCTCTCGTCGCTGCGCTCCTGGTGCCAGGAGCAGCAGCCGCGGCCCCCGCCCCGGCAGCCCAGGCCGCCGTGGCCAGCTGCAGCGCGGCTGCCTGGAGCGGCAGCGCCGTCTACGTCGGCGGCAACCAGGTCACGCACGCCGGTGCCGCATGGCGGGCCAAGTGGTGGACGCAGGGCGAGACGCCCGGCACCACCGGCGAGTGGGGAGTGTGGGAGCGGACCGGCACCTGCGGTGGCGGTGAGCCGCCCGTCGACCCGCCCGGCGCCGAGGACTTCCCGGTCAGCCAGGCCCAGTTCAACCAGTTCTTCCCGAACCGGAACTCGTTCTACACCTACTCCGGGCTCGTCGCCGCGCTCAGCGCCTACCCGGGCTTCGCCAACAGCGGCAGCGAGACCATCCAGAAGCGCGAGGCCGCCGCGTTCCTTGCCAACGTCTCGCACGAGACCGGCGGCCTGGTGCACATCGTCGAGCAGAACACGGCGAACTACCCGCACTACTGCGACCTGTCCCAGCCCTACGGTTGCCCGGCCGGTCGCGACCAGTACTACGGCAAGGGCCCCATCCAGCTGAGCTGGAACTTCAACTACAAGGCGGCGGGCGACGCGCTCGGCATCGACCTGCTGAACAACCCGCGCCTCGTGCAGACCGACGCGGCGATCGCCTGGGGGACCGGCCTCTGGTACTGGAACACCCAGAACGGCCCGGGCACCATGACGCCGCACGCGGCGATCGTGAACAGCCGCGGTTTCGGCGAGACGATCCGCAGCATCAACGGCAGCATCGAGTGCAACGGCGGCAACCCCGCCCAGGTGCAGAGCCGCGTCGACACGTACCTGCGCTTCACGAGCGCGCTGGGCGTGGACCCGGGCGGCAACCTCCACTGCTGACCCCAAGGCTCAGCCCCACGTGTCAAACGCTCAGGTCACCCGAGTGACCTGAGCGTCTGACACGTGCGGGGGTTTCTGACAGGTGCGGAGGTTCGGGCATGCCGTGCCACGATTACGGCATGCCTCTCGAACCCCGGTACCTCGCAGCGGAGAACCGCTACGACACCATGACCTACCGACGCACCGGCCGTTCCGGCCTGGACCTGCCCGCGCTCTCCCTCGGGCTCTGGCACAACTTCGGCGACACCAGCCCGTTCGACACCCAGCGCGCCATCCTGCGCCGCGCGCTCGACCTGGGTATCACGCACTTCGACCTGGCGAACAACTACGGCCCGCCCCACGGGTCGGCCGAGGAGAACTTCGGCCGGCACTTCGCCGCCGACCTGAAGCCCTACCGCGACGAGCTGATCCTCTCGACGAAGGCCGGCTACGGCATGTGGCCCGGTCCGTACGGCGACCACGGGTCGCGCAAGTACCTGCTGTCCAGCCTCGACCAGTCGCTCGCCCGGATGGGTGTCGACTACGTCGACGTCTACTACCACCACCGGCCGGACCCCTCGACGCCGCTCGAGGAGACCATGGGCGCGCTCGCCGCGGCGGTCCAGCAGGGTAAGGCGCTCTACGTCGGCGTCTCGAACTACTCGCCGGCGCGGACGCGCGAGGCGGCACAGGTCCTCCGCGACCTGGGTGTCCCGCTGTTCATCCACCAGCCGTCCTACTCGATGCTCAACCGGCACATCGAGAACCCCGCCCACGAGGACCCCTACGACGGCAGGCAGAGCGAGTCGCTGCTCGACGTCGTCGGTGAGCTGGGCGTCGGGACCATCGTGTTCTCCCCGCTGCAGCAGGGCCTGCTGACCAACAAGTACCTCGCCGGTGCGGCGCCGGAGGGGTCCCGTGCGGCGCGTTCGGACTCGCCGTTCCTCTCGTCCGGCGCGCTCACCGAGGACTACCTGGGCCGGGCCAAGGCGCTCAACGAGATCGCCGAGGGCCGCGGCCAGACCCTCGCCCAGCTCGCGCTCGCCTGGGTGCTGCGCGACACGCGCGTGACGTCGGCGCTCATCGGCGCGTCGTCGGTGGCGCAGCTCGAGGACAACGTGGCGGCGCTCTCGGCCGGCCCCCTCACCGAGGACGAGATCGCGGCGATCGAGCCCCTGGCGCAGCCCCTCGCCTGATGCCACACCCGACACCGGGCCGGCACCCGTCAGACGCCGGCCCGGTGCCTGCCCGGCGTCGGCCCGGCGCCGCCCCGGCGTCTGCAGCGAATCCACACCACACGTTTCACCGCACTTCACCGAGCTGTCGCGCCGAATCGATCCTGTGGCGGGACGATGAGAGGGTCCGCCGCTCGACGGGGAGGGGTACTGAGGTACGGCCCTGGAGAGAAGGAGTACGAGCATGTCCGAGATGAAGACCGCGACAGTCGTGGGAGCCGGCATGGTCGGCCTCGCGACTGCCTGGCACCTGCAGGAACGCGGCGTGGAGGTGACGGTCCTCGACCGGCACGGCGTCGCGGCCGGGGCGTCCTGGGGCAATGCCGGCTGGCTCACTCCCGGCCTGGTGATGCCGCTGGCCGACCCGTCGCTCTGGGCCTACGGGCCCAAGGCGATGCTGGACCCCAGTGCGGCCCTCAGCGTCCCCTTCCGGTTGGACGGCGCCCTGTGGTCGTTCCTCGCGCGCTTCATGGCGAACGCGACGCACGGCGCGTGGCAGCGCGCCATGGCGGCCCTGACCCCGATCGACCAGGTCGCGCTCGAGGCGTACGACGAGCTCGAGGCAGGCGGCGTGCACGCGACGTCGCACCCGAGCCGCTGGGTGGTCGGGTTCGAGCGGGAGCGGGAGTCGCGTCCGTTCGTGCACGAGCTGCGTGAATCGGCCCGGGCGGGCCGGGAGATCCGGCTCTCGAGGATGCCCGACGGCGTCCGCGTGCCGCACCTCTCCCGGGCGGTGCAGTCGACCTGGACGCTCGAGGGTCAGCGGTACATCGATCCGGGGGCCTATGTGCAGGCCCTCGCGACGTCGGTCAGTGCACGCGGCGCGAAGGTGCTCTCGGACGCCCGTGTCGAGGGTGTCCGTGCGGTGCCGGGCGGGGTCGAGGTGACCGTCCGCGGACACGACACCGTGAAGTCCGACGCCGTGGTGCTCGCCACTGGCGCGTGGCTCCCGGAGCTGGCGCAGCGGTTCGGGGTGCGGACCCGGGTGCAGGCCGGACGGGGCTACTCGTTCAGCGTGCCCGTGGAGGGCCCGCCGATCGACCACCCCGTCTACTTCCCGGCCAGGCGCGTGGCCTGCACCCCCTACCAGGGGCGGCTGCGGATCGCCGGGACCATGGAGTTCCGCGGGCCCGACGAGCCGCTCCAGCCCGCCCGCGTCGACGCGATAGTGAGCTCCGTCCGGGGCCTGTTCGAGGGTGTGGACCTGGACTCCCGCGAGGACGAGTGGGTGGGTTCCCGGCCGGTGACGCCGGACGGGCTGCCTCTCGTGGGCCGGACGGCCGCACCCGGCGTCTACGTGGCCGGCGGTCACGGCATGTGGGGCATGGTGCTCGGCCCGGCGACGGGCCGGGCGCTGGCGGCGCTGATCACCACCGGCCAGGTGCCCGAGGAGATCCGGCCGTTCGACCCGCTGCGCTGAGCTGCGCTGACCTGGGTCAGTGCCTCTCGCGCTCGGCCAGCCGGTCGAGCCCGTCGAGGATGATGTCCAGGCCGAACTCGAACTCGGTCTGGTCGTCGCACCAGCCGAGGGTGGGATCCGCGCCGTCGTGGCTGACGGCGGCGAGCATCTCGACCATGTGCGGCACCTGGTCGGCCATCTGCATGAGCATCGCGGTGGTGGCGGCGTCGGCGCCCTCCTTGGTGCCGCCGCCGGCCGCCGAACCCGCGGTGGCGCCGTCGGGCTCGAAGAGCTCCTGGGAGAAGCCGAGCGCACGGCTGCCCAGCGCGTGCATCGCATGGTGGACCAGGTCGTACGAGAAGCCACCGCGCCGCATCAGCCCGATCAGCGAGTCGTAGTACCGCACGACGTGCAGGCTGAAGGACTTCCTGGTCTCCAGGACCGTCGACGCCCACTGGTGGCGGAGCAGCACCGCCCGGGCCGTGAGGATCTGCCGGCGCATCGTCGGCTTCCACGAGGACGGGGGCGCGTCGTCGGCGAGGGGCTCCAGCCGGCCGACGGCGTCCTGGATCTCCGCCGCGACGACGTCGACCACGCCGTCGAGCAGGTCTTCCTTGTTGGCGACGTGGTGGTAGAGCGACATCGCCTCGATCCCGAGCTCGCGGGCCAGGCTGCGCATGGTGAGCGCCCCGAGACCGTCGCGGTCGGCCAGGGCGACCGCGGACTCGAGCACCCGCGCGCGCGTCAGGGCGCTCCGCGGTGTGGTGCTCGTCGTCCTGGGTGAAGTCATGATCTCGCGATCCTACGTCGGCCGAACCCTTGACGGGCTCGGCGCACCGGCCTACCTTACGTCGTAAGGCTTACACCGTAAGTCTCTTCGAGAAGGTGGACGTCATGTGGACCTGGATCCTTTGGACGGTCGTAGCGCTGCTGGTGGTGGCACTCGCTGGGTTCCTCGCCCTGGTGCTGTCCATGCGCACGAAGAACCGTCGCGGGCTCGGTGTCATCCGCAGGTTCGGCAAGCGGTTCGGCCGTCCGATCGAGCTGCGGACCGCGGGGGAGCCTGGCGCGTCCGCCGCGGTGATCCGGCACGTCGGCCGACGGTCGGGCGCGCCGTACGCGACACCGATCGGCGTGTATCCGATGGATGACGACTTCCTCGTCTACCTCCCGTACGGGCCGGACGTGGACTGGCTGCGGAACATCCGTGCGGCGGGCTCCGCGGAGCTGCGGGTCGAGGGGCACACGCACCGGGTGGCGCCGCAGGTCGTCGAGCCGGCCGAGGCCATGCCCTACCTGTCCGGGCGGGACCGCGGAGTCGCCCGACTCTTCGGTGTCACCGACTTCCTCGCCCTCCGGCGCGTGCCGGTCGCCGCGGGCGGCACCACGTGAGGGCCGTGCTCCGGGACGACTACGGCCCGGTCGACATCCTCCGCGTGTCCACGGTCGAGGACCCGGTCCCCGGTCCCGGCGAGGTGGTGGTCCGGGTCGCTGCCGCCTCCCTGAACATGGCGGACCTCGATCACCTGCTCGGCCTCCCGCGCCTCGCCCGCCTCGGCACCGGCCTCACCCGGCCGAACAACCGCCGGGTGGGGGTCGACGTCGCCGGGACGGTCGAGGACGTCGGTCCGGACGTCGCCGGGCTCCGGCCGGGCGATCGCGTCTGGGCGGACCTGTTCGAGAGCGGGCACGGCGCGCTCGCCGACCGGGTGCTCGTCCCGGCGTCGGCCCTGGCACCCCTGCCGGACGGTGTCCCGTTCGACGTCGCCGCCACCGTCCCGCACTCGGGGTCGCTCGCCCTGCAGGGCCTGCGGGCCGCCGGGCCGATCCGGCCGGGCGAGACGGTGCTGGTCAACGGCGCCGGCGGCTGCGTCGGGCCGTTCGCCGTACAGATCGCCAAGGCCCGTGGCGCGGTGGTCACGGCGGTCGACCACGGCGACAAGCTCGGCTTTCTCCGGGAGCTGGGCGCGGACGAGGTGATCGACTACACCCGTGAGGACTGCACGCGAGGTGACCGGCGGTTCGACGTCGTCCTCGACATCGCCGACACCCGTTCCCTGGTGGCGCTCCGCCGGTCGCTGGCCCCGGGCGGCCGGTACGTGCTCATCGCCCGGCGGATCGGCTCGTTCGCCGAGAAGGCGCTGCTCGGCCCGGTCGTCGGCAGGCTGACCGGGACCCGGATGGGCGTCTTCTCCTGGCGTCCTGGCCGGCGAGCGGACCTGGACGAGCTGGCCGGGTTGCTCGAGACCGGCGCCGTGGTGCCGCGGATCGACCAGCGCTACGGGCTCGACGACACCGTCGAGGCGTTCCGGCGCCTCGAGTCGGGGGCGGCGCGGGGCAAGATCCTGGTGGTGCCGTAGGCGGCGGCATCGGGACGGGAGGCTCTTGCGAGTGCGATGGTTCCCCGCGCGGCCGGACAGGTTTAGTATGACAATACCTGGGTGGCAGTGACCTGGGCGCCTAGCGCTGACAAGCATGGGATCCCCCACGACGAAGCGCTCTACGCGATGCTTCATGCTGAGGCGGTCTACGAAGACTTCGAACCTCCGAGGGAGGGCTTTCAAAGCAGTCCGACGCTCTACATCGGTCCCAGCAGGTACGGGACCTTGGAAGTGATGGTGACGGTGACACCGCCGAGCGGCATCAACGTTTTTCATGTGATGCGGTTGCGTGAGAGCACGCGTCTGAGCGTTGGTTTCGATGAGGAGACGGGGAAGTGATCACGATGACTGACAAGCACCAGCCGGCCGAGGACTCGCTCGTTGAGTGGGCCGAGAATGCTGAGCTCAAGCCGCGTCGGGTGCGGCGTGGCAACGATGCGGCTGCTGCGGGTCGCGCGCTGCTCGAAGCCGCCGGTGTGAACGTCGAGCAGGTCGAACGCAACGTCGGTGGCCGCCCACGGCTCGGGGGTGGGCCGAAGGGAACGCGGTCGCCCCGGCTCAATGTCGCGATCAGTGAGAACCTCGACCTGCTTCTGGACGAGCTTGAGAAGCAGCGGGGTGTAAGCCGAAGCACACTTGTCCGCGAGGCGCTCGACCGCTATCTCCGCGACGCAGGCTAAGACTGGCGCGGACGTCGTGGCAGGATCGCACCGTGACCACGAAGCGCATCCTCATCCTGGCCGGCCGCGGGCGCTACGAGGACCCCTGGCACGACCATGCGGCGACGTCGCACGTCGTTGCCGGGATCATCGGTGACCTGGGCGTCGTCGAGGTCCGGGGACTCTTCCGGGACGCGCTGGACGACCTGGACTCCGTGGACCTGCTGGTCGTGAACGGCGGCTCGGGCCGCCGGGACCCCGGCTTCGACGGGTCCGACGACGACTGGCTCGCCTTCCATGCCCGGCTGGCGGGCTGGGCGCGGGCAGGGGGAGCGGTGCTCGGTCTGCACCAGGCGGCGAACACGTTCTACGACGCGCCCGACTGGTCCGCGGTGCTCGGCGGCCGCTGGGTGCCGGGCGAGTCGATGCACCCGCCCATCGGCCAGGCGCGGTTCGAGCTGGGGCAGGGGCACCCGGTCACGGAGGGCCTCGACGCCGTCGAGGCCCTCGACGAGCGGTACTGCCGCCTGCGGGTGGCCCCGGCCACGCGGATCCTCGGCACCACCCCGGACGACGACGGCGCCGAGCAGCCGATCCTGTGGGTCAACGACGCGCACGGCGGGCGGAGCGTGTACTCGGCCCTGGGCCACGACGCGCGCTCGTACGCCTCGGCGGGACATCAGCAGCTGCTGCGCCGCTCGGTGTCCTGGCTGCTGGCCTAGCCCCTGCCCCGGCGGGCGCGAAAGAGGTGCTTGACCCCAACCAAGGTTGAGGTTGTTGGCTGGGCCGCATGCAGATCATGAGCGTCGACTCGGTGACCCGATCGATCGCGGAGACCGCCGCGTACTACGAGACGGTCCTTCGCCTACCGGTGCGGAAGGAGATCGGCGCGGTGGAGGTCACCGTCGGCCGATCGGTGGTCCGGTTCCGGGAGGACGCCGACGCCGAGGGCGACCAGCACTACGCCTTCCTCATCGACGACGCGCGGTTCGACGCGGCCCGAGCCTTCCTCGCGGCGGGTCCCGGGCTGCTGAGCGACGGCGACCGCACGGAGTTCGAGGCGCAGCCGGCCTGGAACGCGCGGTCGCTCTACTTCCCCGGGCCGGACCGGTCGGTCCTGGAGGTCATCGCGCGCCGTGATCTGCTCCAGCCGCTGAGCGCCGGGAACGTGTCGGGTGCGAAGGCCTCGAGCCCGCACGTACCCGGTGCTCAGCTCATCCCGTTCGGCCCTGGCGACCTGCTCTCCGTGAGCGAGGTGGGCATCGCGGTGCCCGACGTCGCAGGAACCGCCGACCGCCTCACCGATGCCGGCATCGGCCGCTACCCGGACGGCTCCGCTACGTTCAGCCCGACCGGGCACATCGACGGCATGCTCATCCTGGTGAGCCCCGGCCGCACGTGGTTCCCGACGTCGGACCGGGTGGTGGCCGAGCCGCCCGTCACGGTGGTCGCGCAGGCCGGCCCCGCGAGCCCCGGCGTGCTGCCCGGGAGGTACGAGCTGGCGCCCGGCCGCGTGCTCGTCGTCCGGCCGTAGCTCACTTGTGCGATCGCTCGCCGGTCAAGCGCCCTCGGGGAAACCCAGCTGCCGCCACACCTCGTACACCGCTATCGACGCCGCGTTCGTGAGGTTGAGCGACCGGCGGCCGGGCAGCATCGGGATCCGCAGCTCGTCGGTGACCCGCGGGTGCGTGAGCGCCTCGGGCGGCAGGCCGGTGGGCTCGGGCCCGAACAGCAGGACGTCGCCCGGCCGGTACTCGACGTCGGTGAAACGTGTGGTGGCCCGGGTCGTGAACGCGAAGACGCGGGCGTCCGGCAGCGCGTCGAGCGTCGCGTCCAGCGACGGGTGCACGTCCATGACGGCGAGGTCGTGATAGTCGAGGCCCGCTCGCTTCAGCTTGGCCTCCGAGAGGTCGAAGCCGAGCGGTTCCACCAGGTGCAGCCGGGCCCCGGTGACCGCCGCGAGCCGGATCGCGGACCCGGTGTTCCCGGGGATGCGGGGCTCGAAGTACACGATGTGCGCGAGCGGGGACTCGGGCGGGGCTGGGGCGTCGGCGTGGTTCGGCACGGTCCCATTCTCGCTGCCCGACGACGTGGCGTCGTCCCGCCGTCGGGCACCCGCGGGCATTGCTGAACTCCGGACCTCCGCATAACCTGGGCGCATGACGCACGGGCTGAACTGGTGGCGGCTGCACTCGCAGCCGTGACCTGACGCGCCCACCCCGCACACACGTCCCGAGCTGCTCGCCGCAGCCCGGGACTTTTCTGTGCCCGAAGCCGTGCGTGGGCAGCTCCTTGACCGAAGGAGACCCACATGTCCGTCACCACCACGCCCGAGGCGACCACCCCGCCGTCGGGCACACCCCGCGAACCGCGCAGCACCACCCGGTCCGCCGCGGCGGCCCGCGAGCGCAGCGCCGTCCTGGAGGAGCTGATCGCCCGGAGCCCGGGGGAGTACCGCGTCCTGACCGGGGACCGCCCCACCGGCGCGCTGCACCTCGGACACCTGCTCGGCACCGTCGCCAACCGCGTGCGCCTGCAGAACCTGGGCGTCGAGGTGTTCCTGATCGTCGCGGACTATCAGGTCATCACCGACCGGGACGACGCAGGGGACCTGCCCGGCACGGTCCGCGAGGTGCTGCTCGACTATCTCGCGGCGGGGCTCGACCCCGAGCGCAGCACCGTCTTCACGCACTCGGCGGTACCCGCGCTGAACCAGCTCCTGCTGCCGTTCCTGTCGCTGGTCACGGTCGCCGAGCTGGAGCGCAACCCCACGGTGAAGGCCGAGGCGGAGGCCGCTCTGACACGCCAGAAGCGGGGCACCTCCGGCCTGCTGTTCACGTACCCGGTGCACCAGGCCGCCGACATCCTGTTCTGCCACGGCAACCTCGTGCCCGTCGGCGTGGACCAGCTGCCGCACCTGGAGATCACGCGCACCGTGGCCCGGCGCTTCAACCAGCGGTACGCGGCGGCGCGGCCGTACTTCCCCGAACCGGACGCGCTCATCGCGCCGTCGACCACGATCCTCGGCAGCGACGGCCACCGGATGTCCAAGTCGCGCGGGAACGCGCTCGAGCTGCGCGCGTCCGACGACGAGACGGTCGCCTACTTCAGGCGTACCAGGACCGACGCCGACCGCGTGATCACCTACGAGCCGGACCGTCGGCCCGAGATCGCGAACCTCCTCCAGATCGGCGCCCACTTCACCGGGGCATCCCCGGAGGCGCTCGCCGACGAGGTGGGTTCGGCTGGTGCGGGGCGGCTCAAGGAGATCGTCAGCGAGGCGGTGGTGGAGGGGCTGCGCCCCCTTCGTGCCCGACGCCGGGAGCTCGCCTCGGCGGGGCCGCGACACCTCGCCGAGGTGCTCGCGCGTGGCAACGCCCGGGCGAACGCGATCGCCGACCGCACCCTCGACGACGTCCGCGGCCTGATGGGCATGCGGTACTGACGGGCCGCTCGGTTGCAATCGGCCGGGAGGGGTCCCGGGCGGCCGGCTCTACGGTTGCCGCGCGTGCGATCGTCGCGCATGTCGATCGAAGGGGACAGACATGATCACTGCACTTCAGAAGCCCTGGGGCAAGCGCGCCATGGCTCTGGTCACGGCGTTCACCCTGGCACTGCCTGGTGCCGCGGCAGTGGCGGTGCCCGCGGTGGCGGCGCCCGTCAGCATGGCTCCGGTCGTTGCCGCACCCGCCGCACAGGCAGCGGACACATGCGGTGGCACCCTCGTCAGGCACCGGGCCATCAAGGCCGGTGGCCGCACCGTCGCGTGGGCGAACCTCTACCACAACCGCAGCACGGCCACGAAGTGCGCCCAGGTGGTGCACGCCGGCCCGGCCTGGGGACAGCAGACGACGACGGCGGTGACCATCTGGAACGGGGAGCTCTCCGCCCACACCGGTGGCACGTCTCGTTACCGCAGCGGCAAGGCGTACATCCGCGGCGTGAACGGGGACTGCGTCGCCGCCCGGGGCGCCATCGTCTGGGGCGGCTCGACCCGGATCGTCTCCCTCCCCGGCCACTGCGGCTGACGGAGGGTCGACCGTACCGAAAGAGATCCCCGGCCGGGATGCCTCAATAACCCGGCCGGGGAACTTGGTTCGGACGGCCGACGGCGCGACGGGTAGCCACCCATGGTTGTCGCGTCGCCGGCCGGCCGAGATCAGTGGGCCAGACGCTCCTTCAGGGCGTCCAGCTGGGCATGCAGCGCGGCCGGGGTGTGGTCGCCGAACTGCGCGAAGAACTCCTCGGTCAGCTGGGCCTCGGCCAGCCACGGCTCCGTCGGGACGTCGAAGAGGGCGGTCATGTCGGCGTCGGGCACCTCGATGCCGTCCAGGTTCAGCGCGCCCGGAGCGGGCACGGTGCCGACCGGCGTGGTGACGGAGACGTCCTCGCGCAGCCCGCGGCCCGCCTCGACCTGGCCGACTATCCACTCGATGACCCGCGAGTTCTCGCCGAACCCGGGCCAGAGGAAGCGGCCGTCCTCGCCCTTGCGGAACCAGTTCACCTGGAAGATCCGCGGGCGCTTGGACTCCTCGATGCCCGCACCCACCTCGAGCCAGTGCGCCCAGTGGTCGGCCATGTTGTAGCCGCAGAACGGGAGCATCGCGAACGGGTCACGGCGCAGCTCGCCGAGGGCGCCCTCGGCGGCTGCCGTGCGCTCCGACGAGATGGTGGCACCCATGAACACGCCGTGCTCCCAGCCGAACGACTGCGCGACCAGCGGCACGTTGGTCGCGCGGCGGCCGCCGAAGACGATCGCGTCGACCGGCACACCCGCCGGGTCCTCCCAGGTGTCGGCGATGGTGGGGCACTGGGCGGCGGCCACGGTGAAGCGGGAGTTCGGGTGGGCTGCCGGCTTGTCGGAGGCGGGCGTCCAGTCGTTGCCCTGCCAGTCGATGAGATGCTCGGGCGCCTCGGCCGTCAGGCCCTCCCACCAGACGTCGCCGTCGTCGGTCAGGGCGACGTTCGTGAAGATCGTGTCGCGGTCGAAGGTCGCGACGGCGGTCGGGTTCGTGTCGATGCCGGTGCCCGGCGCGACGCCGAAGAAGCCGGCCTCGGGGTTGATGGCGCGCAGCGTGCCGTCGGGGCCGGGGCGCATCCACACGATGTCGTCGCCGAGGGTCTCGACTTTCCAGCCCGGGATGGTGGGCTGGAGCATCGCCAGGTTCGTCTTGCCGCACGCGCTCGGGAAGGCGGCGGCCAGGTGGTACTGGCGCTGCTCGGGCGACGTGATGCGGATGAGCAGCATGTGCTCGGCGAGCCAACCTTCGTCGCGCGCCATCGCCGAGGCGATCCGCAGCGCGAAGCACTTCTTGCCCAGCAGGGCGTTGCCGCCGTAGCCGGAGCCGTACGACCAGATCTCCCGGGTCTCCGGGAACTGGACTATGTACTTGGTGTCGCTGCACGGCCAGGCGACGTCGGCCTCGCCGTCGGCCAGGGGTGCGCCCACCGAGTGCACCGCGGGGACCCACTGCTGCCCGGCGTCGATGAGGCCCAGGATCTCGGCGGACACGCGAGTCATGACGTGCATCGAGACGACGACGTACGGCGAGTCCGTGATCTCGATGCCCACCTGCGAGATCGGGCCGCCGACCGGGCCCATGGAGAACGGCACCACGTACATGGTGCGGCCCTTCATCGAGCCCTCGAAGACGCCCTTCAGCTCGGTGCGCATCTCGGCAGGGGCCACCCAGTTGTTGGTGGGGCCGGCGTCCTCCTCGTTCTGCGAGCAGATGAACGTCCGGGACTCGACGCGGGCGACGTCGGCGGGATTGGAGCGGGCAAGGTACGACCCGGGACGCTTCTCCTGGTTGAGCTCGAGGAGCGTGCCCGCTGCCAGCATCTGGTCGATGAGGCGCTGCTTCTCCTCGGGGGAGCCGTCGCACCAGACGATCTCGTCCGGCTGGGTGAGCTCGGCGACGCTCGCCACCCAGGCGCGCACGTCCCGCTCCCCGACGGGCGGCACGGCGCGCAGCCGTGCCTCGGAGGAGGTGCTGGAGCCCTGGCCGGTCGTCATGTCGGCGACGAGCTCGGCGACGAGCCGGGTTCGGCGGGGGTTCGCGAGGACGGACATGTGCGCTCCGATCGTCGTACGGCGGGCCACGGTGGCGGGCTTGTTTCCACTCTTGTGTGTGGATCCGCCCGATTTCCAGTCCTCAGGCCGTCAAGAATCGCCGATCTTCACGTAGTGTGAAGGAGTGGGTTCCTGTTGGTCTGTCCCGGGTGTCGCCGGGTGACGGCCATCACACGATTGGAGGCGCCGTGCCGAGCACTAACGAGTCGACATCGCGTGGCGAGACCGACCTGATCACCCTGGGCCGCCGCATCCGGCACCTGCGCACCGCGCACGGGCTCACCCTCGACGCGCTCGGCGAGAAGGTCGGCTCGGCGCCCAGCCTGCTGTCGCTCGTGGAGAACGGGCGGCGTGAACCACGCCTCGGGCTCCTGCGATCGATCGCGGAGGCCTTCGGCGTGCCGATGAGCGAGCTGCTCAGCGCGGAGCCGCCGTCGCGCCGCGCGGCCCTGGAGATCGCGCTCGACCGGGCCCAGCGCGGGCCGCTGTTCACCACCCTGGGCGTGCCCGCCGTCAAGCCCAGCCAGAAGCTGCCGATGCCCGTGCTGGAGCAGCTCGTCGGCCTGCACGAGGAGTTGTCGCGGCGCGAGCAGCTGGCCATCGCGACACCCGAGGAGGCGCGCCGTGCCAACACCGAGCTGCGCCTGGAGCGGGAGGCGCGCGACAACCACTACCCGCAGTTCGAGGCGGTCGCGGAACAGCTGGTCAGGGCCGCCGGGTACACGGGCGGCGCGCTGACGCACCGCACGGTCGCGCGGATGGCGGAGCAGATGGGCTTCACGCTGCTGCACGTGGACGACCTGCCGCGGTCCGCCCGCTCCGTGACGGATCTCCGGAACGGACGCATCTACCTGCCCCCGGCGTCGACCCCTGGAGGGCACGGGCTGCGGTCCCTCGCGCTGCAGGCGCTCGCCCACCGGGTGCTGGAGCACGACCGGCCGCGTTCCTACGGCGAGTTCTTGCGCCAGCGGGTCGAGATCACGTACTTCGCCGCCGCCTGCCTCGCGCCGCAGTTCGTGGCGGTCCCGTTCCTGGAGGCGCGCAAGCGGGACCGCGACCTGGCGGTGGAGGACTTCCGGGACGCGTTCGGTGTCACGCACGAGGCCGCCGCGATGCGGCTCACCAACCTCGCGACGCACCACCTCGGCATCCCGCTGCACTTCCTGCGGGTCGGTGCCGACGGCGCGCTCTTCCGCGGCTACGCGAACGACGGCCTCCCCTTCCCGCAGGACGTCACGGGCGCGATCGAGGGACAGCTGATCTGCCGGCGCTGGGCGGCGCGCGAGGCGTTCGAGCGGCGCGACCGGGCCACCGAGTTCTACCAGTACACCGACACACCGGCCGGCACCTTCTGGTGCTCCACCCAGACCGGGTCGATGTCGCCGTCCGGTGGGCCGGACGGCGGGTCCGGCGCCTTCTCGATCACCGTCGGGGTGCCGTACGCGCACGCCAAATGGTTCCGCGGGCGGGCCACCCAGGTGCGGCGGGTCTCCACGTGCCCGGACCCGGCCTGCTGCCAGCGGCCGGCCATGGAGCTCACCGAACGCTGGTCCGGCGAGGCCTGGCCGTCCGGGCGCATGCACCAGCAGATCCTCGCCGCGCTGCCTCGCGGCGCGTTCCCCGGGGTGGACGACGCAGAGGTGTACGCCTTCCTGGACAAGCACGCGCCGGAGTAGGGCCGGAGTGTCGCCGGGGTGTCCCCGGAGTGTCGCCGGGACCGGGGTTTCTGCCGCGTCCTTCGCGCGCCGCCGGGTTAGCGTAGGCAACCGTGGCATCGAACCTGGCTTGCATCGGACTGGACGTCTGGCGACGTAGCGACTTTCGCGACCTCGTGGCATCGGCCCGCGCCGAGGCGGAGACCATCGCCAAGGACGGCGAGGTCGGCGTGCACATCTGGACCGACGCGTCCGGTGCCCGCCTGATCATCACCACCGAGGGCGACCTGGTCCGGGTGGTCACGCCGACGTTCTATGCGGCGCCCGGCGCCATCATCTCCGAGCCGCAGGCCGTCGACGGCGGGCTCGTGCTCGCCGAGCTGATGAACAGGGACGACGAGGTGATCACCGAGATCGCGTGCCAGCTCGAGGAGCTCGCCCTGCTCGGCTCGGCGTCGTCGCCGGTCGAGGGCCCCGTGTCCATCGTCGTGCTGGGCAACTCGGTCCAGGTGCTCGGCCGGTCCGACGACGGCGTGCCGGACCTGAGCTTCGAGCCGACCGGCGCGTATGCGCTGTCGACAGACGCCACCGCACACCTGACCGGCGTCGTGCTCGCGATCGAGCAGCGCGCCGTCGGCCGCACCGGCCAGGCCTTCACCGCCGCACGGGTGCAGACCGCGGGCTTCCAGGTGACGCTCTGCGTCCCGGCGGGCAAGCCGGAGCTCGGAGCCGGCGACGTCGTCGAGGTGGACGGCTACGTCGTCGCCTCGGTGCCGGCCCTGCGCGGCTGAGCGCTGTCGGCCGGTGCGCTAGGCCACCTCGGCGACAAACGTCGCGGCGACGAGCACCAGCAGGATCGCCGGCCAGATCAGCGCACGCCCCGTGCGTCGCCGGATGCCGATGGCAAGCGCGACGAGGATGATGGGCGCGGCCACGATGCGCGAGCCGATGTAGGCGCTGTCGACTCCCGCGAAGCGCTCGAGGAGCGATCCCGCCACAAGGACGGCTAGGGCGACGGTGGTCACGCCGGCGGTCGTGACTCTCGGACCGTTCGTGTCGTCCTTGGTGTCAAGGCCCTCTGGGGTCGCGCTGTTGGTCATGATTCCCTTTGTTCGGTTCGGATCTTGTGTCGGAGTGAGCCGACCGCAGCTCAGCGGAGCGGGCCGCCGCGGGCGTCCAGACGATCCAGCAGCCGGGACAGGACGTCCCCGACGCGCAGGCCGTCGTGCTCGAACTCGTTGGTGACCCACGGCTCGACGTTTCCCACGTGCGCCGCCGTCTCGAGCGAGAGCGCCGAGTCGACGAACATGTCGTCGAAGTACACGGCGGCCTCAACGGGCACCTCGTTCTCGGCGAGGCGGTGCAGGTCGTACAGGTCGCGCCAGTGCTGCCGCTCGGCGAGGGCGTGCGCTGCCGCCTCGAAGGGGCGCAGGGCGCTGATCTCGGCGAACATCCAGGGGTAGATCATCTCGCCGGTCATCAGCAGCGGCCGGGCGCTCTCGGCGAAGGCCGGGTCGGCGTCGCGCACGGACTGGGCGGCCCACGCCGTCGGGCCGGTGTGGGACTGGGCGTAGATCGACTCGTGCAGCACCGCGTACAGCGGGTTGGTCGCGAACGACGTCTCGGCCGCGACCGTGGCGAGGAACGTGTCGGTCAGGGGACCGCCGTGCGGGGAGTCGAACGCCTCGTCGAGGAGCCAGTGCACCCGCTCGAACCCGGGCTGCATGCCGAAGTCCATGCCGAGCGTCTGGAACCGGCGGGTCGTCAGGACATCGCCGCCCGGCTCCGTCACGCTGCCGGTGGCGAGCCGGTCGGCGATGTTGCCGAGAGTCTTCACCGCATGCGGGTAGCGTGCGCGGAACTGCTCGTTCTTGGCGACCACGCGTGGCTGGGTGCGTTCGTAGACCTCGCGGGCCGACGCAGTGAGGCCCGGCAGACCGCCGGTGACCAGGCTCGCGTTCAGGCCCTCGGGCGCCAACGACAGGTACGTCATGGTGATGAACCCGCCGTAGGACTGGCCCAGCGAGGTCCAGCGGCGGCCGTCGAACAACGTCTTCCGGACGTGCTCGGCGTCGCGCACTATGTTGTCCGCGCGGAAGTGGCTGAGGTACTCCGCCTGGTCCTCGGCGGTGCCGAGGGCGCCGAGCGAGCCCGCCCGGACCGCGCTGGAGCGCCCGGTACCGCGCTGGTCCAGCAGCACCACGCGGAACCGCTGCAGTGCGGTGCCCACCCAGCCGTCCGGGCCGGTCGGACGCGGGCCCTTGCCGCCGGGTCCGCCCTGCAGGAACACCAGGAGGGGCAGGTCCTCGGTGCGGCGCGTGGGATCCACGAGCTCACGGGCGAACACCGAGATCGTCGGTGAGCCGTCGGGCTGGGACCAGTCGAGCGGGACGTCGACGGAGTGGTCGGTGATGTGGACGCCGGGAAGGGTGTAGCTGATGGGCACGGGGTCACGCTATCGGTGCGGGCCGATCCTTCAACAGGGAGCTCTGATCACAGGTCGATATAATCGGGCCATGAACAACTACGGGACGGATCTGCGTGCCCGGCGTCTGCGTGCCGGTCTGACTCAGCGCGAGCTGGCAGCGAGATCCGGCACCTCGCAGCCGGCGATAGCCGCGATCGAGAATGGTGTCCGCAGTCCCGCGCTGGAGACCCGTGCTCGGCTCGACGCTGCCCTCCGGGTGCGGCCGTCGATCCTGCTGGAGAACGCGCTCGAGCAGGTCCGGGAGGTGCTCGGCCGGTACCAGGTCACGAACCCACGTGTCTTCGGTTCCGTGGCGCGAGGCGAGGACACGGAGGAGTCGGACGTCGACCTGCTCGTCACGACCCCGGCGGACTTCGACATCTTCGACAAGGTCATGCTGACCGAGGCGCTGGAGGAAGCGCTCGGTGTGCACGTCGATGTGGTTCCAGACGATGCTCGCGGCGCCACCGTTGCGCGTGCGACGGCCGAAGCAGTGCCGCTGTGACCGGCGTCGACGCCGCACCCCTCGACGGCACGGGCGAGGACGCGGCCGACCGCGAGAAGGTGGCCCGTTACCTTGCAGACCTGTCCCGGTTCGGTGAGCAAGCACGCCAGCTGGTCTCCGAAGGGCGGGAGTCCTATCTGACCCGGACGTTCGACGGCGAGCGGAGCAGAGGTTTCGGCGAGCACATAGTGCTGAACATCGCGACTGTGGCCGAGCGGCTCCCGGACTGGTTCAAGGAGCTGCATCCCGACGTCGGGTGGCAGGCACTCAAGGGCATGCGGAACCTGATCGCCCACGTGTATGACGGCGTGGACGACGAGCTCGTGTGGCGAGCGCTGGAGAACCGCGTGCCCCGGATGATCGCGCAGCTGGTCGATCCCGAGCAAAACCCATTGCATTAGTGGAGTGCGTGCTCCAATAATTGACCCATGACGACCACAGAGGTGCGCCAGCACCCCGCGCTACCCGTCCTGCTCGGCCTGGGCGTGCTCGTGATCGGCCTCGTGCTCGGCTGGTTCGCCTCCGCTCTGGCCGGCGGCCTCGCAGGCCTGATCGAGGCGACGCCGCTGCCGGTGCCCAGGCTGGTCGAGCTCATCGAGTCGATGCCGCCGGCCTGGACCCTCGGCATCCTGGGCGGGCTCGGCCTGCTCGGCGGCGCGTTCATCGCCTTCATGACGGTGGGTGAGGCACCCGCCCTGAGCGTCGCGGACGACCACCTGGAACACCGGCAGGAGGAGCACGAGGTGTGGATCGAGCGGTCCGACGTCGGCTCCGCGTTCCGCGACTCGAGGTACCTCGTGCTCCTGCGGCCGGACGGCGGGTTCCGCGCCCGGCTCGACGCCGACACCCTGTCCTGGGCCAAGGTCCGGGCCGCCCTGGAGCAGCACCGCTGGCCGTGGCGCGACGCGGACCCCTACGAGGAGCGGTTCGAGCGCTGGCTCGACGGCCGCCCCGGCTTCACCGCCGCCGAGAACGAGGCGCTCCGCCGTCGTCTCGAGGACCGCAAGGACGCTGCCGGCCTCCGCAAGGCGGACGAGGATCTGGCCGCGCTCGGCCTGGTGGCACGTGTCCGCGACGACCGGATCCAGGTGCGCCGGACGGCGTCGGCCGACGAAGGCGCGCGTGGCACGGACCGTTGACCCGGCGCGCCACGAGGCGCGCAGGCTCGTCATCATCGACGCCGCCCTGACGGTCTTCGCCGAGCGCGGGTACGACGGCGCAACGACCGCCGAGATCTGCCGACGGGCGGGCATCGGGTCGGGCACGTTCTTCCACTACTTCCCGACCAAGCTGGAGCTGCTGCTCGCGATCCTGACCCTCGGCATCGCGGAGGTGCGGGAGCAGGCCGAGCTCTACGCGGACCGCACCGACCCGCTCGGAGTGCTGCTCGACATCGTCGAGCGCGGCGCGGACGACGCCGCGGACCCCCGGATGCCAGGCTTCGTCCGCGCGGTGGGCGGCATCATGCAGCAGCCGGACGTCGCCGCCAAGCTCGAGGAGGACGCCCGAACCCAGCGCGACCTGCTGCTGCCCTGGGTCGAGAAGGCCCAGCAGGCGGGGCAGATCAGGACCGACCTCACCCCGGCCCGCATCACCTCATGGCTCTACCTCCTCACCGACGGCTTCCTCGGCCGCATCGCCGACGAGGAAACCTTCACGCCCCACACCGAGAAACCGGTCCTCCTAGAAACGGCCCGCCGCTTCCTAGCCCCTTGACCGCCCCGCCTGCCACCTGCCACCTCCCGCCAACCCACCCAAACGACTGGTGGACGCACCCCACGACCAAGGCGACGCGAAAGATGAGCGGAGGGCAAGGAAGGCCTTGTCCGGCAGTAAGACGTTCCCGAAGTGGAGCGCCCCCTGGGGCGCGTGAACGCTGCCGGACAAGGCCTTCCTTGCCCTCCGCGGACCCAGCCACCGGACCCAGCCACGGAGAGCGGCGAAACTCAAGAAACGTCAGAGTCCACCCAGTCGAACGTCTTCGTCACAGCCTTCTTCCAGCTCCGGTACTGACGTTCCCGCTCTTCCTCCTCCATGGAGGGCTCCCACCGCCGGTCCTCGGCCCAGTTCGCGATCACGTCCGCCTCACCGTTCCAGAAGCCGACAGCGATGCCCGCCGCGTACGCCGCGCCGAGCGCCGTCGTCTCCGCGACGACGGGCCGGATGACGGGCACCCCGAGCTGGTCCGCCTGGAACTGCATGAGCAGCTCGTTGGCGACCATGCCGCCGTCGACCTTGAGCTCGGTGAGGTTCACGCCGGAGTCGGCGTTCATGGCGTCCATCACCTCGCGGGTCTGGAACGCCGTCGCCTCCAGCGCGGCCCGCGCGATGTGGTTCCGGTTGACGTACCGGGTCAGGCCGACGAGCGCACCGCGGGCGTCGGGCCGCCAGTACGGCGCGAACAGGCCGGAGAACGCGGGCACGAAGTAGGCGCCGCCGTTGTCCTCGACCTTGCGGGCGTACCACTCGACGTCGGGCGCGTCGTGGAACAGGCCCAGGTTGTCGCGGAGCCACTGGATCAGCGATCCCGTGACGGCGATGGATCCTTCGAGGGCGTAGATCGGGGCCGCGTCACCGATCTTGTAGCAGACGGTGGTGAGCAGGCCGTTCTCGGACGGGACCTTCTCGGTGCCGGTGTTGAGCAGCATGAAGTTACCGGTGCCGTACGTGTTCTTGGCGGTACCGACCTCGAAGCACGCCTGCCCGAACGTCGCGGCCTGCTGGTCGCCGAGGATGCCGGAGATCGGCACGCCGGGCACCATCCCCCGCGGGCGGCCCTTGCCGTACACCTCGGAGGAGGAGCGGATCTCGGGCAGCATCGAGAGCGGGATGCCCATGTCCGCGGCGATGTCCTCGCGCCAGGACAGCGTGTCGAGGTCCATGAGCATCGTGCGCGATGCGTTCGTGACGTCGGTGACGTGCACGCCGCCGTCGGGCCCGCCGGTCATGTTCCACAGGACCCACGCGTCGGTGTTGCCGAACAGCAGGTCACCGCGCTCGGCGGCCTCGCGGGCGCCCTCGACGTTGTCGAGGATCCACTTCACCTTGGGGCCGGAGAAGTAGGTGGCCAGCGGCAGGCCGACTATCGACTTGTACTTGTCGACGCCCTCGGACCCGGCCAGCTCGTCGACGATGGCCTGCGTGCGCGTGTCCTGCCACACGATGGCGTTGTAGACCGGCTTGCCGGTCGTCTTGTCCCACACCACGGCGGTCTCGCGCTGGTTGGTGATGCCCACTGCGGCGAGGTCGGTGTGGTTGAGGTTCGCCTTGGTGAGCGCGAGCGCGACGACCTGGCGGGTGTTGTCCCAGATCTGGTCGGGCTTGTGCTCCACCCAGCCGGCCTTGGGGAAGATCTGGTCGTGCTCGAGCTGGCCGCTGGACACGATGGTCCCGGCGTGGTTGAACACGATCGCCCTGGTGCTCGTGGTGCCCTGGTCGATCGCGAGTACGTAGTCAGCCATCTGTGTTGACTCCCCTTGTCTGTTTCAGTCTGCTTGTGTGCCGCGTCGGATCAGGAGACGGCTGCCGCGACCAGGCCGCCGAGCGCGCCGCCTACCAGCGGCCCGACCACCGGCACCCACGAGTAGGCCCAGTCGCTGGAGCCCTTGCCCGGGATGGGCAGGACGAAGTGTGCGATGCGCGGGCCGAAGTCACGCGCCGGGTTGATGGCGTACCCGGTGGGGCCACCGAGGCTTGCGCCGATACCGACGACGAGGAGGGCGGCCGCGAGCGGGCCCAGGTCGACGGGCGAGTTGCCGAACGACAGGATCACGAAGACCAGCATGAACGTGGCGATCACCTCGGTGACGAAGTTCCACGTGTACGAGCGGATCTCCGGGCCTGTGGAGAAGACGCCGAGCTTGACGGCCGGATCGGCGTCCAGGTCGAAGTGCTGCTTGTGCGCCAGGTACGCGAGGACGGCACCGACGAAGGCGCCGACGAGCTGTGCGACCCAGTAGAAGAGCATGTTGACGAAGTTGGCCGGGACGCCCTCGGCGAAGTCCTTGGCCCCGCTGGTGAGGATGCCGAGCGTCACCGCGGGATTGAGGTGCGCCCCGGAGCTCATCGCGACGAACACACCGGCGAAGACCGCGAGGCCCCAGCCGAAGTTGATCAGCAACCAGCCGCCGTTGAACCCCTTGGTCTTGGGGAGGATGACGTTGGCCACGACGCCGGCACCGCCGAGGATGAGGATCATGGTGCCGAGGAACTCCGGCACCATGATGTCCGTGAATGCGTTCATCACTGACTCGCTTTCTGCCGACTACTTTGTCGGCGTACGGGGGTGAACCCGGCGGTGCCTCTGCGGTAGCCGTCGGCGGTCTGCTGGTGGTGTCCTGGGATCCTTAGTTTCGGAGCGGCTGCATGGCAGCCACGTCAGGGGTGGCCAGGCGTGCCCGTTCGGCAGCCTCGTCGTCGGGTGCTTCCTCGGCATGGCGTTCTGCCTCGATCCGCTCCTGCCACGCGCGGACCTCCCGCTCCTCGTCGGACGCTTCCCAGCCGAGCAGCGGCGCGACGACGGACGCGACCTCCGCGGCCGCCTCCGTGCCCCGGTCCACGATCTCGTAGACGAGTCGCGTGCGGTGCGCCAGCACGTCCTCCAGGTGGAGGGCGCCCTCGTGGCTGACGGCGTAGTGGGCCTCGGCGCGGAGGTAGGCCGGGGCGTGCTCGAGCGGTGCGGCGAGCGTGGGGTCGGCGTCGCACAGCTCGACGATCTCGGCGAGGTTCGCGCCGTACCGGTGCAGCAGGTGGTCGAGCAGCGGGGGAGTCCAGCCGAACCGCTTGCCCCACGTGCGCGCCTGCCGCTGCACGGCCCGCAGCCCCACCGCGCCCGTGAGCGGGATCTGGTGCGTGATCGAGGGGAGCGCGGCCGAGCGCTGCCCGATCGCGAAGTCGACGGCGTCCTTGGCCATGATCCGGTAGGTCGTCAGCTTGCCGCCGGCGATCACGGTGAGGCCCGGCGTCGGCGAGGCGACGGTGTGCTCGCGGCTGACCTTCGCGCTGCTCGTGCCGGCCTTGGTGCCCGGCTGGAGCAGCGGGCGCAGGCCCGCATAGGTGCCGATGATGTCTTCCCTGGTCAGGGGATGGGCCAGCACGGCGTTGGCGTGGTCGAGCACGTAGTCGATGTCGGCGCTCGTGGCGACGGGGTGGGTGGGGTCGAGATTCCACGGGGTATCGGTGGTCCCGATGATCCAGTACCGGCTCCACGGGATGACGAACAGCACGGACTTCTCCGTCTGCAGGATCAGCCCGGCGTTGCCACGGATGCGTTCCCGCGGGACGACGATGTGTACGCCCTTGCTGGCGAGCACCCGGAGCCCGCCCTCGGAACCCGCGAGGGCCTCGGTCTCCTCGGTCCACACGCCTGTCGCGTTGATGACCGAGCGGGCTCGGACGGTGATCTCCTTGCCCGTCTCCAGGTCCACGACCACCGCGCCGTTCACCGCGCCCGTCGCGCCCTGCGTCAGGCTCACGACCTGGGTGCGGCTCGCGGCGTGCGCGCCGTAGCTCGCCGCGGTGCGGATCAGGGTCGCGACCAGGCGGGCGTCGTCGACAGAGGCGTCCCAGTACTGGACGGCGCCGACGGCGGCGTCGTGCGCCAGGTCCGGGAACTTGGCCTCCATCTGGTTCTTGCTCAGGTGCCGGTGGAACGGCATCGGGCGGCGGCCCGGAGTGAGCGTCGCGAGCACGTCGTACATCAGGATGCCTGCGCCCACGTAGGCGCGCTCCCAGACGCGGTGCTCCAGCGGATACAGGAACGGGACCGGTCGCACCAGGTGCGGTGCGAGGTCCCGGAGCAGGAGGTCGCGCTCGGTGAGGGCCTCGTGGACCAGCTCGAAGTCGAGCATCTGCAGGTAGCGCAGCCCGCCGTGGACCAGCTTGCTGCTGCGGCTGGAGGTGCCCTGCGCCCAGTCCTGCGCCTCGACCACGGCGGTGGACAGCCCGCGCGTGACCGCGTCCAGTGCGATTCCGGCGCCGGTGACGCCGCCACCGATCACCAGTACGTCCAGCTCGGCCGAGGGACTCACGCTGGCTTCCAGTGCGGCCAGCGCCTGTGTTCTCGCGTCTGCGGTCAGCCGTGTGGATGCCATGCGCCAAACTCACCACGCATTCCGTCACTTGGCAACACCTTTGCCCTGTGAAGTGGGGTGTGTTGGGAGGTTCTCTTGCTCACATTCCGATTCGCCCTTCGATCCGTCTGATCCGCCCGGCCGGGGTCGTGGCCTGGTACGCCCGCCTGGTGGGGGCCGCGGGCACGGCTCACGGCTCCGGCCGTAGTGTGTCGGCGTGACGACATCCGAGTCGCGGACCGCGCCCGTGATCCGACCCGCCCTCCCTGCCGACGTGCGCACCATCCGCGATCTCGTGGAGCCGCTCAGCCAGGAGCGCATCCTCCGGCCGTACGAGATGGTCGGGTACTACGAGGCGGTCCAGGAGTTCCTGGTGGCGACCGACCCGGCCGGTGCCGCGGGCGATGCCGCCGTCGGCTGCGGGGCGCTCCACGTCATGTGGGACGACCTCGCTGAGGTACGCACGCTGGCCGTGCACCGCGACTGGCGGGGCCGCCGGGTCGGGCACGCGCTGCTCGAGGCGCTGATCGAGCGGGCGCGAGCGCTGGGCCTGCGTCGCGTGTTCTGCCTGACGTTCGAGGTCGACTTCTTCGCCGCCCACGGGTTCCGGGAGATCGACGGCACCCCCGTGACCCCGGAGGTGTACGCCGAGCTGCTGCGCTCGTACGACGAGGGCGTGGCCGAGTTCCTCGACCTGGCCCGCGTGAAGCCCAACACCCTGGGCAACTCCCGCATGCTCCTGGAGCTCTGACCGCCAAGGTCCTAGCGGGGGAGGTGGAGGCGGTTCGCCTCGTCCTGCTCCGCCAGGCCGTCCTCGATCAGGCCGGCGATCGCGCGGTCGAGCTGCCCCGGGTCGTGCCACAGGGATGCGAGAAGGGCCCGGTCCACTGGCTCGGTCGCCTGCCGGAGCTCGGCCATGACCCGGCCGCGCGCCTGCCGGTCGGTGCCCGCCCAGCCCTGGGTACGACGTCGGTCGGCGTGCGCGTCCGGGGGTGATCCCGCGCGTCGCCACGCGCACAACCCCGCGACCGGGCAGGCACCGCACTTCGGCGCCTTCGCGGTGCAGACCAGCGCACCCAGCTCCATCGATGCGGCGGCCCAGCGGGCAGCCTCCGAGTCGCCGGACGGTGCGAGCGCGGTCGCCAGGGCGCGTTCGGCCGCCGTGTACGACGGCGCAGGCAGGGCAGTCCCGCCGACCGCCCGCGCGAGCACCCGGCGCACGTTCGTGTCCACCACCACCGACCGCTTCCCGTACGCGAACGCCAGGACCGCGGCGGCCGTGTACTCGCCGACGCCGGGCAGCGCGCGCAGTTCCTCGTCGGTGCGCGGTACGAAGCCGTCGTGTCGTTCGACTATCGCCTTGGCGCACTCCTGCAGCCGCAGCGCGCGGCGCGGGTAGCCGAGCCGGCCCCAGGCGCGCAGCACGTCGGCGGTCGGCGCCTCCGCCAGGTCCGCGGGCGCGGGCCACTGCTCCAGCCACGCGCGCCAGGCGGGCTCCACGCGCACGACGGGGGTCTGCTGGAGCATCACCTCGCTGACGAGCACACCCCACGGCGTCCGGTCGGGTGCGCGCCAGGGCAGCTCACGCGCGGCGCCGTCGAACCACTGCACGACGCCGGAGCGCACCTCGGTACGCCGTGTCGCTTCCCGTGCTGTCACGGTGTCTCATCCTGCCGCACCGGTGCGCTCAGCCGAAGCCGGGCGCCGCCCGCGCGGTGCCCCACCGGACCGCACAAAGCCCGTGAAATAGGACACGTGACCGACTTGGCGGCGCGGCTGCCACGGAGGCGGTGCACGACGTCGTATTTTGGTGGCTGCGGGATGTCACCGCACGTCAGACGGTTTCTACAGGACTCAGCGAGAGGTCCAGCAGGTGGTCAGTGCGCCGGATCGAGCCGAGCGGACCCAGGAGCATGGCGGGGAACAGGCGCCCGTCGCCAGACGCCCGCGCCGAGTCGGGCGCGTGATCGCGGTGCTGGCCGTCCTGGTGGTCGGCGGTGTCGGCGCGGCTGTCACGTGGCCCCGGTCCGAGGCGCCGATCGTCTCGGCCAAGGAGGACCCGCCGGCCCCCGTGGACCCGAACGCCGCGGCGGCACCGTGCGCGCCCGAGGATCTCGACATAGGCCTCGCCGCGGACCGCGTCGCCGTCACACCCGGCGTGCGAGTCGGGTTCACGGTCTCGCTGCGGAACGAGGGAGAGGTGCAGTGCCTGGTCGACGCATCCCGGCACAACCTCGCCGTCACCGTCTACGAGGGCGAGGTGGGCGAGCCGACGGCGGAGCGCGCATGGTCGTCGGCCGACTGCGTCAACGAGGAGGAGCGGCTCCTCCTCCTCGGCCCCGGCGACGTCGACGTCACCGACGTGAGCTGGTCGGACTCCCGGTCGGTGCCCGGCTGCGAGCCGGGTCAGCCCAAGCCGTCCGCCGGTCAGTACACGGCCCAGGTCACGCTCGAGGGCACCGAGGGCGCCTCCAGCGATGTCGTCCAGCTGACGTACACGGTGCCGGAGCCGAGCAGGTCACCGTCGCCGTCGGGCAGCCCGTCCGCCAGCTCTTCCGGGAAGGCCTCGGCGGACCCGAGCGCGTCGCCCGACCCGAGCGCGTCGCCCGACCCGAGCGGTGAGGCCGACAAGAAGCCCTGACGCCGCTACCGGCCGGATGCGGTGGGCGGGTGCGGTGGGTCAGACGTACCGCTCGAGGATGCTGGACTCCGCGAGCCGGGACAGGCCCTCGCGGATGGTCCGGGCGCGCTGCTCACCGACACCGTCGACCGACATGAGGTCGTCCACGCTCGCGGCGAGGAGCTTCTGCAGGCTGCTGAAGTGGCCGACGAGCAGCTCGATGGTGGTGTTCGGCAGGCGCGGCACCTTGGACAGGAGCCGGTAGCCGTGCGGCGCCACTGCCGCGTCGAGCGCGTCCCCGCCGCCGGGCAGGTCCAGGATCCGGCCGATCTGCCCCATGTCGAGCAGCTGCTGCGACGTGAGCGCGGAGAGCTCGGCCTGCACGTCGGCGAGCGTGCGGTCCTTGCGGCCCAGCACGTAGTCGCGGATCACGAACTCGCGGTCCGAGCCGACGTCGCCGATCAGCTCGTCGAGCTGCAGCGCCAGCAGGCGGCCGTCCACCCCGAGCTCGATGACGTAGCCCGCGATCTCGTCGGAGATGCGGCCGACCATCTCGAGGCGCTGCACCACCGAGCACACGTCGCGCACGGTGACCAGGTCTTCGATCTCCAGCGCGGACAGCGTGCCCGACACCTCGTCGAGGCGGGCGCGGTACCGCTCGAGCGTCGCGAGGGCCTGGTTGGCGCGGCCGAGGATCGTGTCCGAGTCCTCCAGGACGTGCCGCTGCCCGCCCACGTAGAGGGCGACGATCCGCATGGACTGGCTCACGGAGATGATGGGGAAGCCGGTCTGCTTGGCGACCCGCTCGGCCGTGCGGTGCCGCGTGCCGGACTCCGTGGTCTCGATGGTCGGGTCGGGCAGCAGCTGCACCGCGGCCTTCCGGATGCG
This sequence comes from Promicromonospora sp. NPDC023805, assembly GCF_040639635.1. Lineage (NCBI taxonomy): Bacteria > Bacillati > Actinomycetota > Actinomycetes > Micrococcales > Promicromonosporaceae > Promicromonospora > Promicromonospora sp. NPDC023805. The sequence continues at coordinate 68,380 of NZ_JBFAAH010000022.1, forward strand.
GGTGGCAGCCCGGTCGAGCACCACCGCACCGTCCATCTTGGACAGCTCACGCAGGCGCGTGGCGGAGAAGTCGACGTCGAGCGCGAAGCCGCCCGAGCAGATCTGTTCGACCGTCGGGTCGAGGCCCAGGACGATGAGCGCGCCGGTACGGCCGCGCAGGATGCGCTCGAGCCCGTCGCGGAGTTCGGTCCCGGGCGCGACAGCGGCCAAGGTCTCCCGGAGCAGCTCGTCAGGGTGCGAGGAGGTCATGGCCACGAAGAAATCCTACGCTGTGCGCCGGCTCACAAGCAGTTCGTTTCACGAACCGGTCAATCGTCGTCGACGGCGCGGAGTGATCTGCCGCCCGTCGGCCTGCCGGTCGACCCGCCCGCCGACTGGGCCCACTCCACGGCGTCGCGGATGTGCGAGGCCTCGACCAGCTTGAGTCCTTCGGGCGCCTTGACCCCGGTCCCGTGCGGCACGACGGCGTGCGCGAAGCCCAGGCGTGCGGCCTCGCCCAGCCGGCGGTCCAGGCCGGCGACCGGACGCAGGTCACCCGCCAGGCCGACCTCGCCGATGGCCACCGTGGCACCCGGCAGCGGTCTGCCGTCGCGTGCGGACACGAGCGCCAGCGCGGCCGCGAGGTCCGACGCGGGCTCGGTGATCCGGGCACCGCCCACCGTCGAGGCGTAGACGTCCTGGTCGGCCAGGCGGAGGCCGCCGTGGCGCTGGAGCACGGCGAGGATCATGGCGAGCCTGCTGGAGTCGACGCCGCTCGTCGCGCGGCGCGGGTTGCTCAGCGGGCTCGGGGCCACGAGCCCCTGCACCTCGACGGCGAGCGGGCGCCGCCCCTCCAGCGTCACCGTGATGCAGGACCCGGCGACCCCCGAGCTAGCGTGCGACAGGAACAGCCCGGACGGGTCGGGCAGCCCGACGATCCCGTTCTCCGAGAGGTCGAAGCAGCCGACCTCGTCGGTCGGGCCGTACCGGTTCTTCACCGCGCGGATCATGCGCAGGCGCGAGTGCCGGTCGCCCTCGAACTGGCACACCACGTCGACCAGGTGCTCGAGCGTGCGCGGACCGGCGACGGAGCCGTCCTTGGTCACATGGCCGACGAGGATCGTGGGCATCTGGCGTTCCTTCGCCACGGCGATCAGGGCGGCGGCGACCTCCCGCACCTGCGATACGCCGCCTGGTGCGCCGTCCACCTGCCCGGACGCGATGGTCTGCACCGAGTCGACGACGAGCATGTCCGGCTGGTTCACCTCCAGGTGGCCGAGCACCGTCCCGAGGTCGGTCTCCGCGGCGAGCAGCAGCGTGGGCGACAGCGCACCGATGCGCTCGGCGCGCAGCCGGACCTGGCCGGCGGACTCCTCACCCGTGACGTACAGCACGGTGCGGGGCGACTCGAACCCGTTGGGTCCGAGGGCGCCGTCGGCCACGTTGCTCGCCACGTCGAGCAGCAGGGTCGACTTGCCCACACCCGGTTCACCCGCGAGCAGGATCACCGCGCCCGGGACCAGCCCGCCGCCGAGCACCCGGTCGAACTCCCCGATGCCGGTCGGGTTGGCGCGTGCCGACTCCACGTCGATGTCCGCGATGGGCCGGGCGGGCTCGCGGGCGGGCGACACGGCGGCCGTGCGCGGCCCGGACGAGGCAGGCCCTTCCTCGCTCACGGTGCCCCACGCCTGGCACTCCCCGCAGCGGCCGGCCCACTTGACGGTGGTCCAGCCGCACTCGGTGCAGCGGTACGCGGGCCGTGCCCGCTTGGAGGTCGATGAGGTCACGTGCGCCACCGTACGTGCCGCCACTGACAGTGGTGCCGGCAGGGACACCGAGGGCGATTCTGACGGCGCTACCGACAGGGACGACGTCCGGCATCAGGTATTTTTCGACCATGCCGACCTCCGAACGGCGCTTGGCGCGCCACGACGGATCGCGCACCGGCCCCCACCACTCCGCGTCCCATTCCGCGTCCCAATCAGCGTCCCACTCGGCGTCCCACTCCGCGGCCCCGTCCGGCCCGCGCCGTCCGACGGCCCGGGCGACCGGCCTGACGGTGGCCTTCGCCGCCGCGCTGGGCACCTGGCTCGTCTGGTGGGCGATGGTCACCACCTGGCCCGGACAACGTGTCGAGGAGCGGGTCTTCGAGACGGCCGACCGGTTCCAGGACGTCGTCAACCACCTGGTGGAGCCGGTGCTGCTCCTCGGCTCGCCGCCATGGCTCGTGGCCGGGTTCCTGGCGGTGTGCGGGATCGGCCTGCTGCGCCGGAGGCCGGCTGCCGCGAGCCTGGCCGCCGTCGTGATCCTCGGGTCGAACCTGACCACCCAGGTGATCAAGGACGGGGTGTTCCACCGCACGGGCCTCGTCGGCGAGTGGAACCGGGACATCAACACCCTGCCGAGCGGCCACGTCACGGTGGTGGCCGCGGCTTGGGCGGCGCTCCTGCTGGTCGTCCCGCGCGGCTGGCGGCCGGCGACCGCGCTCGCCGGCGCCGCCGCGACCTGCGCCATGAGCCTTGCGACGGTCGCCGACCGCTGGCACCGCCCGTCCGACGTCGTCGCGGCGGTGCTCGTGGTGGTGGCGTGGACCTCGCTGGTGTGTGCCTTCGCACCGGCCGGCTGGGCGGGCCCGGACCGTGCTGGCCCGGACGGTGCCGGCCCGGCCGGGGGCGGCGACGGCGCTGCGCTGCCGGTGATCGCGCTCCTCGGGACCGCCGCCGTGCCGATGGCAGTGCTCTCCGTCCTGGCGGCCGCGGCGACCGAGGGCCGCCTCCTGGCTACGGCTCCGTGGGACGACGGCCTGACCGCCTACCTCGGAGGGCTCCTTGCGGTGTGCGCCATCTCGGCGTTCGGGTTCGCCGTGCTGCTCTGGGTGTGCCGAACGGCACCAGGGAGCCGTCGGGCCTGATCGGACGCTCGTCCAGCACCGGGCGTGCCTCCGCCCGAATGTCAGTGCCCCGACATAAGGTTTCGGCTGAGCCACCGTGACGCACCCGGTGGACAGAGCACGGGGGAGCAAGGACATGACCGAGCAGCGCGTGAACTCACCGCGCACCGGCGCGACCGCGTCGGTGGCCGCGAAGAAGGCGTCGCCCGCCGTGTACCGCAGGCGACGGCTCGTGGTGGTCGTGGGCCTGCTCGTCATCGTGCTCTTCCTGGTGCTCGTCGCAGGCTTCGTGTGGCCGGGCTTCTGGCGCAGCGGGGCGACGCCGCAGCCGGTACCCACGGTGACGGTCACCGCCGCCGTACCGACGCCCACGGTCAAGGCGATGGAGCGCAGCGGCGAGGAGACCGCCTTCCAGAAGGCGCTCCCGTCCGCGGTGCTCCAGTTCGCGCTCGGCTCGCTCACCGAGGCGAAGGAGCCAAAGGGCGAGGGCGCGCTCGAGGCCTGGAACGCCGAGTACGCCGACGGCGACACGGGTGAGGTGGCGCTCCTGGCGGGCCAGTGGGCGACGGAGGACGAGGCGGCCACCGCAGCCGCCGCCTGGACCAGGTCGGCGGGCGAGGCCGAGAGCGAGGGCGACGTGAAGGTCGGCAAGAAGGTGGTCGGGCAGTACGCGATAGTGCCGGCCAAGGGTGGCAAGGCCGTCGTCGTCTGGCAGAACGGGACCGCGGTGATGCGGGCATCCGGTCCGGCCGACACGATGGAGGACTTCTACGCGGCGTTCCCCCTGTGAGCGCGCGGGGGAGAATGACGTCGTGAACCAGCGACTTGCAGTGCTCGGGGCCGGGAACATGGGCGAGGCGGTGCTCGCGGGTGCGCTGTCGGCGGGCTGGGCGCCGGCCGACGCCGTGGCCACCGTGCGTACCGAGGCCAGGGCCCAGCACCTGCGCGAGACCTACCAGGTCGCCACGACCAGCGACAACGTGGCTGCGGTGCGGGGTGCGGGTCTTGTCCTCGTGGGTGTGAAGCCGAAGGACGTCGGCGCACTGCTCGACGAGATAGCGCACGGGATCGAGCCCGGCGCCGTGGTGGTCACGGTCGCTGCCGGCCACCCGGCTGCGTTCTACGAGCAGCGGCTGCCCGCGGGTACCGCCGTCGTCCGGACGGTACCGAACACACCCGCGGCGATCGGTGCGGGCATCACTGCCATCGCGCCCGGCGCCGCCGCGACGGAGGCCCATCTGCAGGCGGTCGAGCACCTGTTCGCCGGTACGGGCGCCGTGGTGCGCGCGGCGGAGAAGGACCTCGACGCCGTGTCGGCCATCTCGGGATCCGGCCCCGCGTACGTCTTCTACGTCGCCGACGCCCTCGCCGAGGCGGGTGTCCTGCTGGGCCTGACGCGTGACGTCGCGCGTCGCCTCGCGGTCCAGACCCTGCTCGGCGCGTCCCGCCTCATGGACGAGTCGGGGGAACATCCGGTGCTCCTGCGGGAGAAGGTCACCTCGCCGGGTGGCACCACGGCGGCGGCCCTGCGCGCCCTGGACGACGGCGGTGTGCGCGCCTCGTTCCTGGCCGCGGCGGCCGCCGCGCGTGACCGCGCCCGCGAGCTGGGTGGATGATCCTCCCGTGACCATCTCTCGACCCGCCATGACGCGGCCGCCGGCAATGGCCGACGTAGCGGCGCTCGCCGGCGTGTCCCACCAGACCGTCTCCCGCGTGCTCAACGGGCACCGGAGCGTGCGCCCGGCGACCCGGGAGAAGGTGCTGGCGGCGATCGCCGAGCTCGGATACCGCCGCAACAGCGCGGCTCGGGCACTGGTCACCGCGCGCTCGGACACCGTCGGTGTGGTGACCACCGGGTCCCCGCTGTTCGGCCCGTCGAGCACCCTGATCGCCGTCGAGGAGGCAGCACGCGAGCAGGGTTGGTACGTCAGTGTCGCGACGCTGCGCCGGTACGACGCCGCGACCATGCACAACGCCATGGAGCACTTCATGGACCAGGCGGTCGAGGGCATCGTCGTCATCGCCCCGCATACCGACGTGGCCGACGCGGTGGAGTCGTTCCGTGCCCCCGTTCCGGTGGTCCTCATCGCCGCCCGAGAGCTGGATCCGGACGTGCCGACGATCCCGCTGGCGGTGGACCAGCGGGCCGGGGCTCGGCTCGCCGTCGAGCACCTGATCGAGCTGGGGCACACGCGCATCCTGCACGTCGCGGGTCCGCCGGACTGGCTGGACGCCGTCGAGCGTGAGGAGGCCTGGCGGGCCGTCCTGACCGAGCACGGCCTCCCGGTGCCCGAGCCCGTGATCGCGGGCTGGAGCGCGGACCGCGGTTACATGGTGGGCCTGGACCTGGCGCAGCGGGTCAAGGCCGGTTCCGGCCCGACGGCGGTCTTCGCGGCCAACGACCAGCTCGCCCTCGGCCTGCTGCGGGCGTTCTGGGAGTGCGGAGTCTCCGTGCCCGACGACGTCTCGGTGGTGGGCTTCGACGACGTCGACGGCTCCGGCCACTTCATCCCGCCGCTGACCACCGTGCGCCAGCCGTTCGTCGACCTGGGCCGGCGGAGCGTCGCACTGCTCCTCGCGGCGATGGACGGCGGCAAGCCCGCGGCAGAGCTGATCGCGCCAGAGCTCGTCGTGCGCAGGAGCGCTGCGCCTCCGCGCGCGTAGCCGTACGCAGGAGTGCGGCGCCTCCGCGCGCGTAAACGGACGAAATCGTTTGGACCCGGACCCCAAAGTTGCGGTTGCGCAACGTCGTCGGCGCACCGCTGAGTGAGGCGTTGACACGTCCGCAGCGCAGTGGCAGAGTCACCGCGCACGAGGATGTTTACGTTCACATTCCGTCGTGGAGCAACGCTGTTGCCCGACGCGTGCCAAGGACATTGACGTCCAGGTGAGTCCGGACGCTGCTGTCCGGGGAAAGGGGTGCCGCCCGTGCCAGGCAGTCGCCCATTGGCGCCAGATCGTCGCCAACCTCTGTTGGGCCGCCGTCGTTCACCGAGTCTCCGCGTGTCCGCGGCAGGCTGGAGCTTCGTCGCGCCGTTCCTTGTCGTGTTCGCGCTGATGATCGTGACCCCGCTGGTCTACTCCATGTACCTGAGCCTGTTTCGTAATCAGCTCATGGGCGGTACGACCTTCGCGGGGCTCGCCAACTACATGGCCGCCTTCTCCGACCCCAAGCTCTGGGACGGAGCCGGCCGCGTCGGGCTGTTCCTCCTGGTCCAGGTCCCGATCATGCTGGCGCTCTCGCTGATCGCCGCGCTCGCGATCGACAGCGGCCGCCTGCACGGCAAGGAGATCTTCCGGGTCGCGCTGTTCCTGCCGTACGCGGTGCCCGGCGTCGTCGCGGTGCTGATGTGGGGCTTCATGTACGACGACCGCCTCGGCCTCACCGGGAGCGTCAACGACCTGGTGGGCTTCGCCCTCATCGACCCGTACACGAAGCAGTGGATCCTTACCGCGATCGGCAACATCGTGACGTGGGAGTTCGTGGGCTACAACATGCTCATCCTGTACGCGGCGCTCAAGACGGTGCCCACCGAGGTCTACGAGGCCGCGGCCATCGACGGCGCGGGCCAGTTCCGCATAGTGCAGGCGATCAAGCTGCCCGCCGTCCGAGGGGCGCTCGTCATCGCGACCATCTTCTCGATCCTGGGCAGCTTCCAGCTCTTCAACGAGCCGACCATCCTCAAGGAGATCCAGCCGGCCCTGATCTCGTCCTACTACACACCCAACATCTACGCGTACAACCTGAGCTTCGCGGGCAACCAGGTGAGCTACGCGGCAACCGTCGCGATAGTGATGGGCCTCGTGACGGCCATCATCGCGTACATCGTGCAGCTTCGTGGGACGCGGAGGGACTCGTGATGGCCCGCTACTCCTACGATCGGCCGCGCAAGTCGATCACCCTGACGGTCCTGCTGGGCGCGCTGCTCGTCTACTCGGTGCTGCCGCTGACCTGGATGCTCTTCAGCATCACCAAGACGCAGCCCGAGCTGCTCAGCTCGTTCGGGCTCTGGTTCTCTGGCCCGTTCGCGCTGTTCGACAACCTGCAGCAGGTCGTGACCCACGACGACGGCATCTTCCTCAAGTGGTTCGGCAACACGCTGGTCTACGTGGTCGTCGGCGCCGGTGGCGCAACGGTCCTCGCGACGGCTGCCGGATACGGGCTGGCCAAGTACCGGTTCCGCGGCCGCAACGCGGTGTTCGCGACCATCCTCGGGTCGATAGCGGTGCCCGGCACCGCCCTCGCCGTGCCCACGTTCCTGCTGTTCAGCCAGTGGGGCCTCACCAACACCATGTGGGCGATCATCCTGCCCTCACTGGTCTCACCGTTCGGCCTCTACCTCATGTGGGTGTTCTCCGCGGAGGCGGTGCCGACGGAGATCCTGGAGGCGGCACGGGTCGACGGCGCGGGTGAGTGGCGCACCTTCTTCACGATCTCGCTCCGCCTGCTCGCGCCGGGCATCGTGACGGTGGCGCTGTTCGCGATCGTCGCCACCTGGAACAACTACTTCCTGCCCCTGATCATGCTCAACGACCCGGATCTGTATCCCCTGACGCTCGGCCTGTACCAGTGGCTGGCCGACGCGTCGGGTATCGGGGCCCAGCCAGTGTTCAACCTGGTCATCACCGGTTCGTTCCTGACGATCGTGCCGATCGTCGTCGTGTTCCTGGTGCTCCAGCGGTACTGGCAGTCGGGCTTGAGTGCGGGTGGTGTGAAGGCATGACCGATGTGACCGAAACATCGAACGACCTGAACTACGACGACGTGGAAGAAGGAAGACCATGACCATCACCCGCAACCGACGTGTCGCGCTCGGGGCCCTGGCCACCTTGCTGGCCGCCTCTCTCACCGCCTGCTCGGGCGGGGAGGAAGGCGGCGGTGGGGGTGGCGGGAGCGAGGGAGCGAGCGCCGAGGAGATCGAGGCCGCGCTCCAGGAGGGTGGCAGCGTCACCTACTGGACGTGGACCCCGCAGGCCGAGAAGCAGGTCGAGGCGTTCGAGAAGGCGTACCCCGAGGTCGACGTGACGCTCGTGGACACGGTGGGGGCCGGCGAGGGCAACACCAAGCTGCAGAACGCCATCGCCGCGGGCAAGGGCGTGCCGGACGTCGTGCAGATCGAGTACCAGTCCGTCCCGCAGTTCCAGCTGCAGAGCCAGCTGGCCGACCTCACGGCGTACGGGTTCGACGAGCTGGAGAGCCTGTACACGGCGTCGACCTGGGGCTCGGTGTCGCAGAACGACGGGATCTGGGGCCTGCCCCAGGACTCCGGCCCCATGGCGTTCTTCTACAACCAGGAGGTGTTCGACGAGGTCGGTGTCGAGGTCCCCACCACCTGGGACGAGTACATCGAGGTCGCGCGTGCCATCAAGGAGGACAACCCCGACCGCTGCCTGGCCAACGACTCAGGTGACCCGGGCTTCACGACCAGCATGATCTGGCAGGCCGGCGGCACCCCGTTCCAGAACGACGGCGAAGCGGTCACGATCGACCTCGGCGACGAGGGCACCACCCGGTTCGCCGAGATGTACCAGCCGCTCATCGACGACGAGCTGATCTGCCAGCTGCCCGGCTGGAGCGACGAGTGGTACCAGGCGCTGGGCGACGGCACCATCGCGTCGGTCGCACTCGGCGCGTGGATGCCCGGCATCCTCGAGGACGGCGTTCCCGACGGCAAGGGCAAGTGGCGCGTGGCCCCGATGCCGACGTACGACGGGACCCCGACCAACGCCGAGAACGGCGGCAGCACGGAGTCCATCCCGGAGGCGTCGGAGAACAAGCTGCTCGCGGCAGGGTTCCTGAAGTGGCTCAACTCGAGCGACGAGTCGATCAAGGCCTTCATGGAGACCGGCGGTTTCCCGGCGACCGTCGAGCACCTCGAGTCCGAGGAGTTCCTGGGCTACGAGTCCGAGTACTTCGGCGGACAGAAGATCAACGAGGTGCTCGGCGCCGGCGCTGCCGACGTCAACGAGGGCTGGCAGTACCTGCCGTGGCAGTCGTACGCGAACAGCATCTTCGCGGACACGGTGGGCCAGGCCTGGCTCGACAAGTCGTCGCTCCTGGAGGGGCTGGCGGCCTGGCAGGAGGAGAACGTCTCCTACGGCACCGGCCAGGGATTCACGGTGAACGGCTGACGCCGTCGGCGTCGACCACACAGAAGTTCTGACCGAGCGGGGATCCCGGGCAACGGGATCCCCGCTCTGTGAGACCGCACGACCGCACCACCGCACCGCCCTGCACTACCCCCGATCCCTGCACTGCGATGAAGGAGTGTGGTACCTGTGAGGCGTCTTCATGCTGCCCTCGCTGCCCTGGCCTGCGTACTGGCGACCGCTGTAGGCGCGGTCTCCGCCCAGGCCCAGCCCGAGACGGTCGTCAACGCGACCCAGTTCACCGACACGTCGGGCAACCCGCTGCACGCCCACGGCGGCGGTGTGGTCAAGGTGGGTCAGTACTACTACTGGTTCGGCGAGAACCGGAACACGGACAACACGTTCCGGTACGTCTCGGCCTACCGGTCGACGGACCTCGTCCACTGGGAGTTCCGCAACCACGTGCTCACCGAGGCGAGCCACCCGGAGCTCGGCATGGCCAACATCGAGCGGCCCAAGGTGATGTACAACCAGGCCACGGGCAAGTTCGTGATGTGGATGCACAAGGAGAACGGCACCGACTACTCGGAGGCCCGGGCAGCGGTCGCCGTGAGCGACACCGTGGACGGCAACTACACCTACCAGCGCAGCTTCCGGCCGCTCGGGCACATGTCCAGGGACATCGGCGTCTTCGTCGACACGAACGGCGCCGGCTACATGTACTCGGCCGCCAACGAGAACTACGACCTGCACATCTACCGCCTCAACAGCGACTACACGGACGTGGCCAGCCTGGTCGCCAACCCGTGGCCGGGCGGTCACCGCGAGGCGCCCGCACTGTTCAAGCGGGGCAGCACGTACTTCATGCTGACCTCCGGCGCCACGGGCTGGAACCCGAACCAGCAGAAGTACGCGACGACCAGCAACCTGGCGTCCGGCTGGTCGGCGATGCAGAACGCCGGTGACGCCACCGCGTTCGGCTCGCAGACCACGTTCGTCCTGCCGGTGCAGGGCACGTCCGGCACGTCGTACCTGTACATGGGTGACCGCTGGGGCAACTCGATAGGGACCAACGTCAACGGCTCCCGGTACGTGTGGGCGCCGATCACGTTCCCGACGTCGACCTCCATGTCGTTCAGCTATTTCCCGGAGCTCTCGATAGACGCGGCGGCGGGCACGATCACCGGTCAGGGCGGGCCGTTCGAGTCGCTCACCGCACGGCACTCCAGCCGGTGCGCCGACGTGACGAGCCAGTCGTACGCAGCGGGTGCCGAGATCAAGCAGTACGACTGCAACAGCGGCGGCAACCAGCGCTTCTGGTTCCGCAGCGCCGGCAGCGGCTACTACAACCTCGTGGCCCGGCACAGCGCGCTGTGCGTGCAGGAGAACGCCGCGACGGTGACCCAGCAGAGCTGCGGCACGGGAACGAACCAGCAGTGGTCCGTGGTCGCGGCGTCGGGCAGCTATGTGACGATCCGGTCGCGCGCGACCGGCGAGTGCCTGGACGTCAACGGCGGCGCGACCGCGAACGGTGCGGCGCTGATCACCTACACCTGCAACGGTGCGAACAACCAGCAGTGGACCCGCGGCTGACGGCAGGTCGGCCCTGAAGTCCGCTCCGAGATGACCTCGGGCGCCGAACCGGGCACGGTTCGGCGCCCCAGGTCGTTCTCAAGGCGGACCTGTTCTTACCCGGTTGTCGTAACGTATCGTGTGAGCGCTAACATCGCCGTGGGCGGTCAGGCCACGGCTTACCCGTGACGGTCGACCGACGGCTACACGAACGACGCCACGCGACGATGCGGGCAGGACGGAGCGGCCCACGATGGTGGAGCGGCAGGACGACGGAGTGGACCGGCTCGCCGGCCTCCGGGAGGCGATCGAGCAGGGGCGCACCGCTCTCGGCATCGAGCTCGGCTCCACCAGGATCAAGGCGTGCCTCGTCGGCCCGGACAACGCGCCGCTCGCGAGCGGCAGCCACGACTGGGAGAACCAGCTCGTCGACGGCGTGTGGACCTACTCGCTGGACGCTGTGTGGTCCGGTCTGCAGGAGTCGATGACAGCGCTGTTGGCCGACGTCGAGCGGCAGTACGGCGTGCGGCTCACCACCGTCGGCGCACTGGGCGTCTCGGCGATGATGCACGGCTACCTCGCGTTCGACGAGACCGACGAGCTGCTCGTGCCGTTCCGCACGTGGCGCAACACCAGCACCGAGCGCGCCGCTACCGAGCTGACCGGCCTGTTCGGGTACAACATCCCGCTGCGCTGGTCGGTCGCTCACCTGTACCAGGCGATCCTCGACGCCGAGCCGCACGTGTCACAGGTACGGCACTTCACCACGCTGGCCGGCTACGTGCACTGGCGCCTGACCGGGCAGCAGGTGCTCGGCGTCGGCGACGCCTCCGGCATGTTCCCGATCGACCCGGCGACGAAGGACTACGACCAGCGGATGATCGCCCAGCTCGACGAGCTGGTGGGCGACCGCGGCCCGGGCCTGGGCATCACCGACCTGCTGCCGCGGGTACTCCCCGCCGGCACCGACGCGGGCGCGCTGACCGCGGAGGGTGCCGCCCTGCTGGACCCCACCGGAACGCTGCGGCCCGGCATCCCGCTGTGTCCGCCCGAGGGCGACGCAGGGACCGGCATGGTCGCCACCAACTCCGTGGCGCCCCGCACCGGCAACGTCAGCGCCGGGACCAGCATCTTCGCGATGGTCGTCCTGGAGAAGCCGCTGGACCGCGTGCACGAGGAGCTGGATCTCGTGACGACCCCGGCCGGTGACCTCGTCGCGATGGTGCACTGCAACAACGGGGCCAGCGAGCTCGGCGCCTGGGCCGACCTGTTCGGCCAGTTCGCCACGGCTCTCGGGCAGCCTGCCGCCCCGGACGCCGTGTTCGGTGCGCTGCTGCGGTCCGCCCTGGACGGCGACGCCGACGGCGGCGGCCTGCTCGCCTACAACTACCTGTCCGGCGAGCCCATCACGGGCCTCGAGGCCGGCCGCCCGCTGTTCACGCGCACGCCCGACAGCCGGCTCACCCTCGGCAACTTCGCGCGCACGCAGGTCTACAGCGTGTTCGGCACCCTGAGCCTCGGCATGCGGGTGCTGGCCGCGGAGCAGGTCGGGCTGGACTCCATGTTCGCGCACGGCGGCCTGTTCCGGACCGAGGGTGTGGCCCAGCGTCTGCTCGCCGCCGCGCTCGGCGCGCCGGTGGCCGTCGGCCGGACGGCGGGCGAGGGCGGCGCCTGGGGCATCGCGGTGCTCGCCGCCTACCGGGCGTCCGCGAACGGCGCGGCCGTCCCCGAGCAGAGCCTTGGCGCCTACCTCGGCGCCGAGGTCTTCGCGGACGCCGCGCTCGACGTCGTCGAGCCGGACGCCGGTGACGTGGCGGGCTTCTCCGCCTACCTGGAGCGCTACAGCGCGGGCCTCGCGATCGAGCGCGCCGCCGTCGAGACGCTCCGGACCCGAGACACGACGCAGGAGAGCGACCGATGAGCAAGGCACTGACCGACTACTCGCAGGCAGTCCAGGAGGAGGTGGCGCGCGTCCGCGTGATCGTCTCCGACCTGCACGCCGAGCTGCCGCGCTGGGACCTCGTGGTCTGGACGGCGGGCAATGTCTCCCAGCGCGTGCCGAACCCCGACGTGCCGGACGGCAGCGCCGACCTGTTCGTCATCAAGCCCTCCGGCGTCTCCTACGACGACCTCACCCCCGCCGGCATGGTCGTGTGCGACCTCGAGGGCAACCTCGTGGACGGGACGCGGTCGCCGTCGTCGGACACCGCGGCGCATGCCTACGTGTACCAGCACATGGCCGAGGTGGGCGGCGTCGTGCACACGCACTCGACGTACGCGACGGCCTGGGCCGCGCGCGGCGAGGAGGTGCCCTGCGTGCTCACGATGATGGCCGACGAGTTCGGCGGCCCCGTGCCGATCGGCCCGTTCGCGATCATCGGCGACGACTCGATCGGCCGGGGCATCGTCGAGACGCTCAGCGGCCACCGCAGCCCCGCCGTCCTGATGCGCAACCACGGGCCGTTCACCATCGGTCGCGACGCCAAGGCGGCCGTGAAGGCCGCCGTGATGGTCGAGGAGGTCGCCCGCACGGTGCACATCTCCCGCCAGCTCGGCGAGCCCGTCCCGATGGAACAGCAGCACATCGACTCCCTCTACGACCGCTATCAGAACGTCTACGGCCAGCCCGCGACAACGCCGTCGGGCACCACTGCGGCCGACACCAAGAACACGGAAGGACAGGCATGAGCACCAAGCCCTACGCGGACCGTGAGGTCTGGTTCCTCACCGGGAGCCAGGACCTCTACGGCGAGGAGACCCTCGCCCAGGTCGCCGAGCAGTCGCAGGAGGTGGCCCGGGCGCTGGACGCGTCGTCGGACGTGCCGGTCAAGGTCGTGTGGAAGCCGGTCCTCAAGGACTCGGTGGCGATCCGCCGCGCCATGCTGGACGCGAACGGCGACGACAACGTCCTCGGCGTCGTCACCTGGATGCACACGTTCAGCCCCGCGAAGATGTGGATCGCGGGCCTGGACGCGCTGCGCAAACCGCTGCTGCACCTGCACACGCAGGCCAATGTCGAGCTCCCCTGGGACGACATCGACATGGACTTCATGAACCTCAACCAGGCAGCGCACGGCGACCGCGAGTACGCGTACATCGCCACGCGGCTCGGCGTCGCGCGCACCACGGTGGTGGGGCACGTCTCCAACCCGGCAGTCACGCGCCGGGTGGGCACCTGGGTGCGCGGCGCGGCCGGCTGGGCGGCGACGCACGAGCTCAAGCTGGTCCGCTTCGGCGACAACATGCGCAACGTCGCCGTCACCGAGGGTGACAAGACCGAGGCCGAGCTGCGGTTCGGCGTCTCGGTGAACACGCACGGCGTGAACGAGCTGGTCGCGGCGGTGGAGGCCGTCGAGGAGGCCGCCATCGACAAGGTGGTGGCCGAGTACGAGGAGAAGTACGACGTCGCCCCCGAGCTCCGGGCCGGCGCCGAGCGGCACGACTCCCTGCGCTACGCGGCACGCCAGGAGATCGCGCTGGAGGGCTTCCTCGAGGCCGCCGGCGCCAAGGCGTTCACCACCAACTTCGAGGACCTGGGCACGCTCCGCCAGCTCCCTGGGCTCGCGGTGCAGCGCCTCATGGAGAAGGGCTACGGCTTCGGCGCAGAGGGCGACTGGAAGACGGCGGTGCTCGTCCGGGCCGCCAAGGTGATGGGCCTGGGCCTCCCCGGGGGCGCGAGCCTCATGGAGGACTACACCTATGACCTCACCCCCGGCTCCGAGCTGATCCTCGGCGCGCACATGCTGGAGGTCTGCCCCTCGCTGACCACCGCTACGCCGCGCATCGAGGTCCACCCGCTCGGCATCGGCGGCAAGGAGGACCCGGTCCGGATGGTCTTCTCGGCCGACGCCGTCGAGGGTGCTGTCGTCGTCTCGCTCGCTGACATGCGGGACCGGTTCCGCCTGACGGCGAACGTGGTCGACGTCGTCACCCCGCCGCACGACCTGCCGAACCTGCCCGTCGCGCGTGCGATGTGGAATCCGCGGCCCTCGTTCGACGTCTCCGCGGAGTCGTGGCTGACGGCGGGCGGTGCCCACCACACGGTCATGTCGACCGCGGCGGGCATCGAGGCGTTCGAGGTCTTCGCGAACATCGCGCGCACCGAGCTGCTCGTCATCGACGAGGACACGACGCGGCGCGGGTTCGCCGACCAGGTCCGCTGGAACCAGGTCTACTACCGCGTGGCCCAGGGCCTCTGACCGCCGCCCCTTCGCGGAAGTCCGCCTCCATCACGCGGTGACGCCTGGAGATCACGAGAGTTCCAGGCGCAACCGCGTGATGGAGGCGGACTTTCTGGTTCGTGTCGGTGCCGCCAGCATCAGCCGTCGCGGGTCCGTCGTACGGGGGTGGCGCGTCATCCCTGGGGCGGATCACACGGTGCGACCCGCCGTGATCTGCTGGGCCTGACAGACCAGCCGACGTCCCAAGGAGACCGCGATGGATCTCAGCCTTGCCGAGGAGTACCTGCTGCTCGCGCTCGACGACACCTCCGGCAGGCCGCTGCTCAGCGGGCAGCACCTGCAGTTCGCCCTGGCCGGGGCGTCGGTCGCCGACCTCACCCTGCGCGGTGCGCTCGAGGTGTCCGACGGCGCGGACGGCGGCCGGGCCGGCCGGTTCCGGGTGACGGGCCGCGCGACGCCGTCGGACCCGATGGAGCGCGAGGTGCTCGACCTGACGCACGACCGCAAGCCCAAGGACGCCGTCCGGAAGGCGGGGCAGGGCGGCTTCGCCCGGAGACTGCGCGACTCGCTGCAGCAGGGGCTGGCGGCGCGGGGCGTGCTGCGGGAGGAGGAGGTCAAGATCCTTGGACTGTTCCCCAGCTCCACCTGGACCCCGCACGACCCGGCCCCCGAGACGGCAGTCCGCGCGCGGGTGCTGGCGGCCCTGACCGGGCGCGCGGACGTGGACGAGCGGACGGCGGCCCTGGTCTCGCTGCTGCTCGCGACCGACCTGACGCGCAAGATCTTCCCCGACGAGGACCGCCGCTCGCTGAAGCGCCGTGCGAAGGAGATCGCCGAGTCGGAGTGGGCCGGCGCCGCGGTCAAGCGAGCGATCGACGAGCTCAACGCTGCGATGGTCGCGGCGACCGTGGCGGCGACGGGCGCGGCCACGGCAGGCAACTGACCACTGGTCTCAGCTTGGCGATCCGCTGAGGTTCACCACCGGCCAGCCGGCCTTCCACGCCAGGCGGTGCAGGCCGAGCGTCGGGAAGTACGGGATCTCCTTGTTGGCGCCGTCGTAGTAGTGGTACGCGAGGACGCCGTCGTGCACCGACTGGCCGCCCGGGCCGACCACCGGGCCGTGCGACTCCAGGAGCACCGTGCCCCCGCCGCCGACCATGTCGCGGCCCTCCTTGTCGAGGTACGGGCCGGTCACGTCGCGGGACCGCCCGACGACCACCTTGTAGGTGCTGTCCGCCCCGGCGCAGCAGGCGTCGAACGAGACGTACAGGTAGTACCAGCCGCCCCGCTTCTCGATGTACGGGGCCTCGACCCGGTTGCCCGGCGCGAACCGGTCGACCAGGTGGACGGCGTTCTCCAGGGCCCCGGCCACTGGCTTGCCGCTGGGCCAGGAGATCTCGACCAGGAAGATGCCGTACCAGTGCGAGCCGATCGCCATGTACGGCGTGCCGTCCTTGCCGGTGACGATGCCGGCGTCTATCGCGTTGAACTCCTTGCCGTCCTCGATCGGGGCAGGGGAGCTGATGACGGGCCCCTGGTCCACCCACTCGTAGTCGGGGTCGTCCGGGTCGAGGGCGGTGTTCGTGGCGAGCGCCGTGACCGAGTTGTTGGTGCCGAAGCGGGACGCCGAGTAGTACAGGTAGTACGTGCCGTCGTGCTGGTGGACCTCAGGGGCCCAGAGGTTGTCCGGCAGGGTGCCGTCCGCGAAGTGCGCGTCGATCCAGGCCGGGATCTCGTCCCAGACGGTGCCCTCGTAGGCCCAGGTGGTGCCGCGGTCGTGCGACGACCACATCTGCACGGTGCCGCCGTTCTCGCGGTTGAGCAGGCCGGTCGAGTAGACCCACCAGGTGCCGTCGTCGTCGACGGTGAGAGCGGGGTCGTGGATCGGCGACGTGTCGCCGACGACGGCGATCTCGCCGGGCTTGCCCCCGTGCGCGCTGCCCGGTGCTCCGGCCACCGCGCCGGACGCCGGGGCGCCGATCGCGATGGCTGTCATGAACGCGAGCGCGCCGAGCGCCGCGAGTGGTCTGCGTGGTGACATCTTTGTCCTCCGGGTTGGTCGGATCGCGCTTCTACGGCTCCGCTTCTACAACGATGTAGAGTATAGAGGGACGCTCGCTCCGAGCACCATCGTCGAAAGGGCGCGCACCGATGCCGGTGAGGATGCAGGACGTCGCGCTGCGCGCCGGCGTCTCCGTCAAGACCGTCTCGAACGTGGTGAACGGATACCCGCACATCCGCGACTCCACCCGCCGGCGCGTCGAGGAGGCGATCGACGAGCTCGGCTACCGGATGAACGTCTCTGCCCGCGACCTGCGCACCCGGCGTACCGGCATGATCACGCTCAACGTGCCGGAGCTGTCGCTGCCGTACTTCGCCGAGCTCGCCGACTCGGTGATCCGCGCCGCCGACGAGCGCGGCTGGTCGGTACTCATCGAGCAGACCGGCGCCGAGCGCGAGCGGGAGCTCGAGGTGCTCGCAGGGAACCGCCGTCACCGGGGCGACGGCGTGCTCTTCTCGCCCCTCGCGCTCGGCCCCGACGACCTCGGCCACTTCGACGTCGGCTTCCCGCTCGTCGTGCTCGGTGAACGGGTCTTCGGGGCGCGGGCCGACCACGTGACCATGAACAACGTCGAGGGTGCCCGGGCCGCCACCGCGCACCTCATCGCGTCGGGCCGACGGCGCATCGCGGTCGTCGGCGCGCACGCGGGCGAGGTCATCGGCTCGGCGGCGCTGCGGCTGGCCGGCTACGAGCGGGCGCTCGCCGATGCGGGGATTCCGTTCGACCCGGCCCTTGTGGGCGAGGCGGGCCTCTGGCACCGCTCGACCGGCGCGGAGACGATGGCCCGGCTGCTCGACTCCGGCACCGCCATCGACGCGGTGTTCGCCCTGAACGACGCGATGGCGCTCGGCGCCCTGCACGCGCTGCACGAGCGGCGGATAGACATCCCCGGCGACATCGCGCTCATCGGGTTCGACGACGTCGACGACGTCCGCTACTCCGTGCCCACCATCTCGTCCGTGGACCCGGGCCGCGACGAGATCGCGCGTACCGCCGTCGGCCTGCTGGTCGAGCGGATCACCGGCTCCACGGAGCCGTTCCGGCGGGTCGTGCCCCCGATGCGGATCGTGGGGAGGAGGTCGACCGGCGACACACAGGGGGACGGCGAGACAGTGGTGGCGGCGCTGCCGGGCTGGCTGGAGGACATTCCCTGACCTAAGACTGGTCGTCGATGTGGTTCAGGCGGTCGTCGGCCATCCGCCCGCTGAGCCACAGCGGCACCGCGATCCCGGCGAGCAGCCCGAGCAGGGGGATCACGTACGCCACGAGGCCGCACACGCCGAGCACCACCACCGCACCCACCGCGGTGCCGGGGCCGAGCGCGGGGCTCAGCAGCAGGAAGCGCCACGTCTCGAGGGCGGACCGGTCGTAACGCAGCACCACCCGCGGCCAGTAGGCCAGCACCACCGCACCCCAGACGCCCACCAGGACGAGTCCGAGCTGCAGCGCCGCCCGCCCGGGGCCGTCCAGCTGCAGGAGGACGAGGTAGTCGAGCAGCAGGGCCGCGCCGCCCACCGTCAACGGAGCGCCGAGCACGTTGGCGCGCCGCCAGCCAGCAAGCCACTCCCGCCAGAAGGGCCGCCAGGGCGCGTCCGCCGGATCGCCGTCGAGCAGCACCGTGCTCGCCGCCCGGACGGCGGGCCAGAGCCCCAGCACGACGCCGCCCGCGGCCGCCCCCAGCAGGACCAGCACGTTGACCTCGACCAGGCGCGTGACCCGCCGGAGCACCCGCATGACGCCGCCGGTCCAGCCGATCTCGTCCCCGGCGGAGGTGTCGCGCCCCGGCTTGTCCGGCCTGAGCTCGCTCACTGGTCGTCCACCCTCGTTCCCGTCACTACCCGACCGGCGTCGTCCGCCGCTGTCAGGCACAGGGTGGCACGGTCGCGGACGGCGTCCCAGCCGGGAAAGACGACCGACGTCCACCGCGGGGCGGAGGCCGGCGGGCCGCCCGGGTGCTCCCAGGTGAACCGTCCCTCGCCGAGCGGGCGGGCCCGGCCCACGCCGGTGAGCGCACCGTCCAGCACGTCGTCGAGCGCGCCCGTCCGGCCGTCCACCACCTTGGCGGTCGCGGCGCCGACGTCGAGCACCTCCCAGGTGCCGCCGAACACCGCGGGGGAGACGGGCCAGGTGGCGGTGTCGTCGTTCTCCCGGTCCGGCCCCGCCCAGGGCTGCGGGGAGACCAGCGGCCAGCCGTCGTGGGTCCAGACCAGCCGGCGTACCTGGACGCGGTGCTCGGTCGGGGCGTCGGCGTCGCGCACGTGGTGGACCAGGAGCTGCCGCCCGGGTTCGGTGAGGACCGACGCGTGCCCCGGCGCGAGGAGCCCCGGACCCCCGGCCAGCCGGTGGCTGGCCAGGACCGGCACGCCGACCTGCCAGGGGTCGACGCCGGACGCGGCGCCCTCGCGCTCTACCGCACCCTCGGTACCGGCAGCGCCGTCGGTCATCGCCCGCCCGCCCCGGTCGCGGAACGGCCCGGTGACGTCGTCGCCGACGGCGGCCCGCAGGTGGTACGTCCCGGCCAGCGAGTCGTACGAGACCAGGAGCGCCCAGCCGCCGTCCGGCCGGGGGAGGACGAACGCACCCTCGACGGCGCCGTCGGCGAGCCGGGGGCGGCGGGCCAGCAGCGTCCCCGGCGCGCTGCGCAGCGCACCCGGCTCGGGCGCGTCGACGACGAAGCCGGTGGCCGGGTCGACGGGCAGCGCGTAGATGCCCCCGAAGAACGAGCCGTAGACCAGCCACTGGCGCCCGCCGCGCTCGGTGACGAGGTTCGCGTCTATCGCATTGGGGTGCCCGAGCCCGGCCGGCCCGTCCACGTGGTCGCTCGCGACGACTGTCCCGCGGTCGGTCCACGGACCTGACGGGTGCGGCGCGGTCGCGAGCCCGATCGCCGACCGGCGCGACCCGAACGTCGACGCCGAGTAGTACATGCGCCACTCGGCGGACCCGGCCTCGCCAGCGCGGACGACGTCGGGCGCCCACAGGCCCTCGGCTCCGGACCAGTCGCCGGCCGGGCCGGGAACGCCGTCGAGCGCCCAGCCGTGCAGCTCCCAGCGCACCAGGTCGCGCGACGTGCGCACCTGGACGCCCGCCCGGACGGGGCCGTCCGACCGGGCGTCCGTGGAGAACATCCAGTACGTGCCGTCGTCGTCGCGGACGACCGTGGGGTCGTGGACGTGCCGGCCGCCCCAGGTGGAGGTGGTCACGTCAGCCCTTGGTGCCGGTGAGGGCTACCGACTCGATGATCTGCCGCTGGAAGATCAGGAAGATCGCGAGGATCGGCAGCAGCGCCACGAACGAGGCGGCCATGATCAGCGGGTAGTCCCGCTGGGTCGCGTACTGCACGTTCATGTTGGCGATGACGACCTGGAGCGTCTGCCGCTCCGGCGTGTTCAGGTACAGGATCGGCGCCAGGTAGTCGTTCCAGACCATCATGAACCAGAGGATGAACTGGGCGGCCACCGCCGGCCGGATGATCGGGAAGATCAGCCGCCAGAAGATCTGCCAGAAGTTCGCACCGTCGATCTTGGCCGCCTCGATGATCGAGTTCGGCACGTTCTCCAGGTACTGCCGCAGGAAGAAGATCACGAGGATGTTCCCGAAGATCGCCGGGACGATCAGCGGCAGGAGCGTGTCCACCCAGCCGATCCGCGAGAACATCACGAACTGCGGGATCATCAGTGTCGGGTACGGGATCATGATCCCGGTCAGCATGCCGATGAAGATCAGGTTCTTGAACGGCAGGCGCATCTTCGCGATGGCGAACGCCGCCATCGAGCAGGTGATCATGCCCAGCACCGTGACGGACGCCGCCACGATGAAGCTGTTCTGGAACCCGGTCAGGATGCTGGAGTCCTGCCACATCCGCACGTAGGTGTCCCACTGCGGCACCTCGGGGATCCACACGGGCGGCAGGGCGAAGACCTCGTTCTTCGTCTTCAGCGACGTCGAGACCATCCAGACCAGCGGGGCGATCATCACCACCGCTCCGACCGAGAGCAGGACGAAGACGAGCCAGTCGCCGATCCGGGTGCTCGTGGTGCGGCTCATCGGGTTGCGCCCGGGGGCCTTCCGGGCGGGAGGCTCGAAGCCGAGGGTGTTGCGGCTCGGGGCCGTCGTCATACTCATGATTCCTCCGGCTCACTCATTCGATGTCGAAGCTGTTGCGCCGGTTCAGGCGGAACTGGATCAGGGTGACGACGAGGATGAGCAGGCCGAGCACTATCGCCATCGCCGTCGCGTAGCCCATCTGCTGGTACTTGAACGCCTGCCGCCAGATGTGCCAGACGGCGGAGGCGGTGCTGTACTCCGGTCCGCCCGTCGGGGTCATGATGTTGACCTCGGTGAAGAGCTGCGCGCCGCCGATCACGTTGGTCACGACGAGGAAGAACGTCACCGGCCGGACCATGGGCAGCGTGATGGTGCGGAACCGCTGCCAGCCGTTGGCGCCGTCGAGCTGCGCGGCCTCGTAGAGCGAGCGCGGCACCGACTGGATGGCGGCCAGGTACAGGATCATCGAGAACCCCAGGCCCTTCCAGATCGCCATCAGGATGATCGCCGGCTTGGCCCAGAACGTGCTCGCCAGCCAGTTGGGGCCGTCGATCCCAACGAGGGCCAGGGCCTGGTTGACCAGGCCGAAGTCACCGTTGTACGCCCACTGCCACAGGATGGCGATCGCCGCGAGCGACGAGATCACCGGCACGTAGTAGATGGTGCGGAACGCCGTCAGGCCCACGATCTTGCGGTTCATCGCGACGGCAAGAGCCAGCGACACGGCTAGGCCGATCGGGATGCCGATCATGTAGAAGAACGTGTTGTAGATCGACTCGAGGAAGTTCGCGTCGCTGAAGAGCCGGACGTAGTTGTCGAGCCCGACGAACCGCATGATCCCCAGGCCGTTCCAGTTCGTCAGCGACGCGTACACCGCGAAGCCCACGGGGTACAGCGTGAACAGCAGGTAGCCGATCACCGGGGCCGCGACGAAGGCGAGCGCCCAGCGGTTCTCCGACCGGTGCAGACGCGAGGCCGAGCCAGCCATCATCAGCTGCCGGCGCTCGCGGCCGCGGCCTGCTCGGCCTGGTCGTTGGCCTCGTCGAGCAGGGTCTGCATGCGCGGCTGAACCTCGGCCAGGTACTCCTCGGCGGTCTGCTGACCGTCGATGACCGGCTGGATGTTGGTCCACATCTCGTCGTACCAGGCGGCGCCGTAGGTCATCGCGGCGGGCATCGGGCGGCCGTAGTCCTCGACGATGTCGAGGAACTCCTGGCGGTTGGCCGGGCTGGTGCCCTCCTCGGCGGCCCACTCGGCCGCCATGTCCTTGAGGTTCGGCACCTGGATGCCGGCATCGACGAGGGTCTGCTGCGCGGTCTCGTCGGCGGACAGGTAGGTGACCAGCTCGACGGCCTCCTCCGGCATGGCGGTGGTCGCGGAGACGCCGATGCCGAGCGAGCCGATCCACGTGGCGGGCTCGCCCGTCGAGCCGGCGGGGAAGGGGATGAGGTCGTAGTCGAAGTCGAGCTCGTTGTAGGTGCTCACGTCCCACGGGCCCACGGGGAAGAAGGCGATCTGGCCCTCCATCCAGCGCTGGTAGGTGTCCAGCGTTGCCGCCTGCTCGGCGTTCGGGGTCACCTCGTCCACCGTTGTCAGGTCGGCGATGTACTGCAGCGCCTCGGCCATCTCGGGGGTGTCGACGGTGACTTCCGTGCGGTCCTCGTTGGTCCAGTCGGCGCCGTTGCTCCAGGCGAAGCCCTGCATGTTCCACTGGACGTTGAGGCCGGTGCCCCACTGGTCGATCTTCTGGTCGCCGTCGGTGTCCTTGGTGACCTTCTTCAGCACGTCGAGCCACTCGTCCCAGGTGTAGGGCTCGTCCGCGCTCGGCAGCTCGATGCCCTCGGCCTC
Source organism: Promicromonospora sp. NPDC023805 (assembly GCF_040639635.1). Classification (NCBI taxonomy): domain Bacteria; kingdom Bacillati; phylum Actinomycetota; class Actinomycetes; order Micrococcales; family Promicromonosporaceae; genus Promicromonospora; species Promicromonospora sp. NPDC023805. The sequence continues at coordinate 91,049 of NZ_JBFAAH010000022.1, forward strand.
GAGCATCGTCTTGTTGTAGCCCATGGCGAACGGGCCGACGTCCTTGGGCAGGCCGTAGAGCGCGCCCTCGGGAGTGCCCTGCAGCTTGCCGTCGTAGCGGTAGGAGTCGACGCCGTAGTCCCACAGGTTGTCCAGGTCGACGCCGGACGCCTCGACGTGGTCGGTGATGTCGAGCAGCACGCCCGAGGTGACGTAGGACTGCAGGTTCGCCTGCTCGATGTAGAAGACGTCGGGCACGTTGTTGCCCGAGATCGCCGCCTGGAGCTTGGTGGCGTACTGGTCGGCGTCGGTGACGATGACCTCCACCTCGACGCCGGTGTCCTCGGAGAACCTGTCGATGGCCTCCTGGTAGGCGGCCTTCTCGTCCTCGCCGCCGCGGAACATGAAGGTGAGCTTGCCGTCGTCGTCAGTTCCCGAACCAGCGCCGCAGGCGGCGGTGGAGGCCAGGACCAGTCCGGCGACGATGCCGGTGGTCAGGCGTGACTTCTTCATCACGGTTCCTCTCGTGAGCCGGGCCGCTTGGTGCGGGCCGTGCCGCCGGAAGTGGCGGACACAACGTGTCGCAAAGCGTGCCGGTTGTCTCTTCGACCTTGAAGTTACATCGATGGAGAATCGATGCGGCACACGCTAGCATCCCGTCTACAACGATGTATACCCGCGGCATCGCTGCCGTCACGAGAGGACCCCATGCACTCCGCCACCGTCTCGCTCGACCCCGCGTTCGTGGTCGGCCCCGTGCGTCGTCGCACCTTCGGCTCGTTCGTCGAGCATCTCGGGCGCTGCGTGTACACCGGCATCCACGACCCCGGCCACCCCACCGCCGACGCCGACGGCTTCCGCGGCGACGTCGTAGACCTCACGCGGGAGCTCGGCGTCTCGACGGTCCGCTACCCGGGCGGGAACTTCGTGTCCGGCTACCGGTGGGAGGACGCCGTGGGGCCGGTCGAGCAGCGCCCGTCCCGGCTGGACCTGGCCTGGCACTCGATGGAGCCGAACCTCGTCGGTGTGGACGAGTTCATGCGCTGGGCGGCCAAGGCCGGCGTCGAGCCCATGATGGCCGTCAACCTCGGCACGCGCGGCGTGCAGGAGGCGCTCGACCTGCTGGAGTACTGCAACGTCCCCGGCGGCTCGTTCTGGGCGGACCAGCGCCGGGCCAACGGCGCGGAGGACCCCTACCGGATCAAGATGTGGTGCCTGGGCAACGAGATGGACGGCCCGTGGCAGATCGGCAGCAAGACGCCGCAGGAGTACGGGCGCCTGGCCGCCGAGACCGCCCGCGCCATGCGGATGATCGACCCTGGCCTCGAGCTCGTGGTCTGCGGGTCGTCGGGATCGGAGATGCCCACGTTCGGCGAGTGGGAGCGCGTGGTCCTCACCGAGGCGTACGAGCACGTCGACTACGTGTCGGCCCACGCCTACTACTGGGAGGAGGACGGCGACCTGGCGTCGTTCCTCGCGTCCGTGGTGGACATGGACCACTTCGTCGAGTCGGTGGCCGCCACCGCCGACGCCGTCCGCGCCGCCCGCAAGCAGACCAAGCGGGTGCACATCTCGTTCGACGAGTGGAACGTCTGGTACCAGAAGCGCGCCGAGTCGCGGCCGCCGTCGGGCGACGACTGGCCGGTGGCGCCGGTGCTGCTCGAGGACCGCTACAACGTGGCCGACGCCGTGGTGGTGGGCAACATGCTCATCTCCCTGCTGCGGAACACCGACCGCGTGCACTCGGCGTCCATGGCCCAGCTCGTCAACGTGATCGCGCCGATCATGACCGAGCCCGGCGGGCGCATCTGGAAGCAGACGATCTTCCACCCCTTCGCGCTGACCGCCCGGCACGCGGCCGGCGAGGTGCTGCGCCTCGCGATCGACTCGCCGGTGCACGAGACCGCCAGGTTCGGCGAGGTCGCTGTGCTCGACGCCGTCGCGACGCACGACGCCGAGTCCGGTGACGTGGTGGTGTTCGCCGTGAACCGGTCGCTGACCGAGGACGTGGTGCTCGACGTCGACCTGCGCGGCTTCCCGGGTATGCGCCTCGCCGAGGCCGTCACGCTGTCGAACCCCGACCACACCTGGTCCGCGACGGCGGACGACGACACCAGCGTGCTGCCGCGGCCCAACACCTCGGCGAAGGTCGCGGACGACCGGGTGCGTGCGGAGCTGCCCGCTGTCTCCTGGTCGATGCTGCGCCTGGTCCGGGAGTGAGCCAGGCGCCCGGCTCCGGCGGTTCCGTCACTGGGCGAAACGCTGCACACTCGTTACTGGAACGTGACGTCGCGCACTATGAATCCGGCCCATGTGAGCGCTAACATTCGAGGCGGGCAAATACCCGCTAGTCCTCGCACGAAGCCGTGCGGGATCTCAAGGAGGAGACATGGCACGCACGATCCTGACCCGCACCGCTCTGGCCGCGGTGTCCGTAGCCTCGCTGGTCGCGCTGAGCGCCTGCGCATCTGACGCAGGCGGTGAGCCCGCAGGCGGAGGCGAGACCACCGGCGCCGACGACGGCGTCATCACCCTCGGCTTCTCGCAGGTGGGCGCCGAGTCCGGGTGGCGGGCCGCGAACACCAAGTCCATCCAGGACACGCTCACCGAGGAGAACGGCTTCGAGCTGAAGTTCTCCGACGCGCAGCAGAAGCAGGAGAACCAGATCCAGGCGATCCGCTCCTACATCACCCAGGGTGTGGACGTCATCGCGTTCTCCCCGGTGGTCGAGACGGGCTGGGACCCGGTGCTCCAGGAGGCCAAGGCCGCAGGGATCCCCGTGATCCTGACGGACCGCGCCGTCGACTCGAGCGACGAGACCCTCTACGAGTCGTTCATCGGCTCCGACTTCGTCAAGGAGGGTGAGATGGCCGGCGAGTGGGTCGCCGAGCAGTACGACGGCGAGGGCTTCAAGGCCGTCGAGCTGCAGGGCACCACGGGCGCCGCCCCGGCGATCGACCGCAAGGAGGGCTTCGAGTCCGCCATCGAGGGCACCGACGTCGAGATCATCGACAGCCAGACCGGTAACTTCACGCGGGCCGAGGGCAAGACCGTGATGGAGGGCTTCCTCAACAAGCACGACGACATCGACCTCGTGTTCGCGCACAACGACGACATGGGGCTCGGCGCGATCGAGGCCATCGAGGCCGCCGGGATGACGCCGGGTGACGACATCAAGATCGTCACCATCGACGCCGTCAAGGACGGTATGCAGGCGCTCGCCGACGGCAAGATCAACTACATCGTCGAGTGCAACCCGCTGCTCGGCCCGGACCTGGCGGAGATCGCGAAGAAGGTCATCGCCGGCGAAGAGGTCGAGAAGCGCATCGTCGTCGAGGACCTGGCGTTCGACCAGGAGTCGGCGAAGGAAGCGCTCCCCACGCGCGAGTACTGACGTCCGTGTCGCCGAAGTAGAGCGCCTGTCCGGACACACGCTCTACTTCGGTGATCGAGCCACGCCGAGGTAGAGCGTGCGTCCGGACAGGCGCTCTACTTCGGCGACGGGGCGACGTACCCCTCAAGCGCCGCAACACGCCAGACAAGAAGGTCGAGGATGACCCAGCAGACAGCACCAGCCGTCGTCGAGATGACCGGCATCAGTGTCGAGTTTCCCCCGGTGAAGGCCCTCGACGGGGTCGATTTTCGCCTGCGGCCCGGCGAGATCCACGCCCTCATGGGCGAGAACGGCGCCGGCAAGTCCACCCTGATCAAGGCCCTCACCGGCATTCACTCGCCGACGGCGGGGACGATAGTGGTCGACGGCGTCGAGCGCCGGTTCACCGGCCCCGCCGACGCGCGGGCGCACGGCGTGAGCACCGTGTACCAGGAGGTGAACCTCTGCGAGAACCTCACGGTCGCGGAGAACATCATGCTCGGCGCCGAGCCGCGGCTCCTGGGCGGCCTGCACTGGTCGGCGATGCGCCGTCAGGCAGCCTCGCACCTGGAGCGGATGGGTCTGAACATCGACCCGGCGTCGTCGCTCGGGTCGCACTCGCTGGCGGTGCAGCAGCTCGTCGCGATCTGCCGCGCCACGGTGGGTGACTGCAAGGTCCTCATCCTCGACGAGCCCACCTCCAGCCTGGACACCGATGAGGTGGCGCACCTGTTCACCGTCATGCGCACGCTGCGTGACGAAGGCGTCGCCATCCTGTTCGTGAGCCACTTCCTCGACCAGATCTACGAGGTCTCCGACCGGATGACCGTGCTGCGCAACGGCGGCCTGGTAGGGGAGTACGTCACCGCCGACCTGCCGCCCGCCGAGCTGGTCCAGCACATGATCGGCCGCTCCATGGAGGTCCTGGAGGCAGCGGAGGAGGTGCTCGAGCACACCGAGCGACCCGCCGACGCCACCCCGCTGCTCCAGGTGGTCGGCCTCGGCCGCAAGGGTTCGGTACAGCCCTTCGACCTCGAGCTCTACGAGGGCGAGGTGGTCGGTCTCGCCGGTCTGCTCGGCTCGGGCCGCACGGAGCTGGCACGCCTGCTCACGGGCGCCGACCGGGCCGACGTCGGCGAGACCCGCGTGGCCGGAGCACCGGCCCGCCTGCGCACGCCGCGCGCGGCCATGAGCCACGGCATCGCCTACACGTCGGAGGACCGCAAGGGTGAGGGCGTCGTCGACGGCCTCACCGTGCGGGAGAACATAGTGCTCGCCCTGCAGGCACGGCGTGGCTGGATCCGGCCGCTGCCCCGCAAGCAGGTCGACGACCTGGTCGCGTCGTACATCAAGCAGCTCGGGATCCGGCCGGCCAACCCCGAGGCGCTGCTGCGCAACCTGTCGGGCGGCAACCAGCAGAAGGTGCTGCTCGCGCGGTGGCTCGCCACGGCGCCGCAGCTGCTCGTCCTGGACGAGCCCACCCGCGGCATCGACGTCGGTGCCAAGGCAGAGATCCAGAAGCTCGTCGCCGACCTGGCGGCCGAGGGCATGTCCGTCGTCTTCATCTCGGCGGAGCTCGAAGAAGTGCTGCGTATATCCCACCGCATCGCCGTGATGCGGGACCGTCGCAAGGTGGCGGAGATCGATGGAGGAGGAGCCACTATGGACCAGGTGGTCGACCTCATCGCCGGAGGTGGGACGAAGTGACGAAGATACTGCGCCACTACCTCTTCTGGCCGGTCGCGGCTCTCGTCGCCCTGCTGGTGGCCAACACCATCGCCCGGCCGAGCTTCCTGGCGATCAGCATCCGGGACGGGCACCTGTTCGGTGCCCCGATCGACATCCTGCGGACCACCGCGCCGCTCCTGCTCGTCGCCCTCGGTATGACCCTGGTCATCGCCACGCGCGGCATCGACCTCTCGGTCGGCGCCGTGGTGGCGGTCTCGGGTGCGGTCGCCCTGTCGCACATCGCGTCGTCGCCGAACCCCGAGTCACCGGTGACGGTGCTCACCGCCATCGGCCTGGCCCTCGCGCTGTGCCTGGTGCTCGGCGTGTGGAACGGGTTCCTGGTCTCGGTGCTCGGTATTCAGCCGATCATCGCGACGCTCATCCTGATGACCGCGGGCCGCGGCGTCGCCATGCTCATCACGGGCGGCATGATCACCACGATCAACAGCGCGCCGTTCAAGGTGCTCGGCTCAGGGTTCTGGCTCGGGCTGCCCGTCGCGGCGGTCATCGCGTTCGGCGTGTTCGCGGTGGTCGCGCTCGTGGTGCGGCGTACCGCGCTCGGCATGCTCCTGGAGGCGACCGGCATCAACCCGGCCGCGAGCCGCCTCTCCGGCGTCCGCTCCAAGACGCTGACCTGGACCGTGTACACGGCGTCGGGCCTGTTCGCCGGCCTGGCGGGTCTGCTCATCAGCGCCGACACCATGGCCGCCGACGCGAACAACGCAGGCGTGTTCATCGAGCTCGACGCCATCCTGGCGGTCGTGATCGGCGGGACCGCGCTCTCGGGCGGCAAGTTCAACCTGTCGGGCACCCTGGTGGGCGCGCTCGTCATCGCCACCCTCGAGCGGACGGTGACCGTCCTCGGCATCTCGCCGCTGGTCACGCCACTGTTCATGGCGCTCGTCGTCATCGCGGTGACCCTGCTCCAGTCGCCCCGGATGCGGGAGCGGCTGACGGCCGCCACCCGTCGTCCGGTCGCCACGACGCCCCCCGAGCCGCAGCCCGCTGCGCGCCCCGACCCGACGGAGGTGAAGGCCTGATGGCTACGTCGGCCCCCGTGCGCGCCTCGCGCTCGCTGAAGATCCCGACCCGGCTGGACCGGCGCTACCTCCCGGTGGTGGGCACGTTCGTCGTGCTGGCGCTCATGCTGATCGTGGGCGGCACCCGGTACGAGAACTTCCTGACGCCCGCAGTGGTGTCCAACCTGTTCATCAACAACGCGCACCTCATAGTGCTCGCGGTGGGCATGACCTTCGTGATCCTGACCGGCGGGATCGACCTGTCGGTCGGATCGGTGCTTGCCCTGTCCACGGTGGTCACCGCGGCGCTGCTGCAGGCTGGCCTGCCGCCCGCAGTGGTGATCCCGCTCGCCGTCGGCGCCGGGACGGTGATCGGCCTGGCGCACGGTGTGATGGTGCAGTACTTCCAGGTACAGCCGTTCGTGGCGACGCTCGCGGGTATGTTCCTCGCCCGCGGCCTGTGCTTCCTCATCGCGCCGGAGTCCATCGCCATCAACGACGCGTCGTTCGGCGAGCTCGCGAGCTGGGTCCAGATCTTCGGCGGCTGGCGGATGTCGTCGGGCGTGCTCATCGCGCTGGTCGTCGTGGGCCTCGGCTTCCTCGTGCTGCACTTCACGCGGTTCGGCCGCACGGTGTACGCGATAGGCGGCGGCGAGCAGTCCGCGCTGCTCATGGGCCTGCCCGTGGCCCGCACCAAGGTGCTCGCCTACGTGGTGAGCGGCACGTGCGCCGGTCTCGGCGGCCTGCTGTTCGCCATGTACTCCCGGTCGGGCTACTCGCTGACCGGTGTCGCGATGGAGCTCGACGCCATCGCCGCGGTGGTCATCGGCGGGACGCTGCTGACGGGTGGCACCGGCTTCGTGCTGGGCTCCGTGCTCGGCGTGCTGGTGCTCGGTCTGATCCAGACCATCATCACGTTCGAGGGCACCCTCAGCTCCTGGTGGACCAAGATCGTGATCGGCGTGCTGCTGCTGGTCTTCGTGGCCCTCCAGCGCATCCTGACGCTCCGTCGCACGTAACCCCCCGAGCCCTGGCTCGGCGTACCCGGTACGCCGAGCCAGGGCCGCAGCACGACCGCACGACGACCCACTCCACACCGACGTGACGAAGGGATCGAAACGACATGGATCTACAACGATATAGACGAGGTGCGCTCGCGATCGGCGCCGCACTCGCGGTGAGCCTGGCGGGAGCGGTGGCGCCTTCCGTCGCCGCGCCGGGCGCCGCTCCGGCGCCGTCCACGGAGACGACGGCGGCGGCCGCGGCGGACGGCGAGTACGCCGCCTACTTCTTCCCCTACTTCACCGGCGAGTCCACCGCCGACGGCGAGACCATCTCGTTCGCCGTCTCGGACGGGCCGGACCCGCTGGAGTGGACCACGCTCAACGGCGGTGAGCCGGTGCTCAGCTCCACGCTCGGCACCAAGGGCCTGCGTGACCCGTTCCTGATCCGCGGCGGCGACGGTACGTACTACCTGCTCGCGACCGACCTGCAGATCTACGGCGGCGGCAACTTCGGCGACGCCCAGGAGACCGGCAGCCGCAAGATCATGGTCTGGGAGTCCACGGACCTGGTGAGCTGGGGCGAGCAGCGCGAGATCGAGCTCGCGCCCGAGAACGCGGGCAACCTGTGGGCGCCCGAGGCGTACTGGGACGAGGCGGCCGGTGAGTTCGTCGTCTACTGGGCCTCCGCCCTGTACCCGGCCGACGTCCCGCCCGCCGAGCGTGACATCCGGACCTCGTACCAGCGCATGCTGTACGCGACCACCACGGACTTCGAGACCTTCTCGGAGCCGAAGCCGTGGATCGACGAGCCGCAGGGCGACGGCCTCGGCATGATCGACTCGACGGTCCAGGAGGAGGACGGCGTCTACTACCGCCTCACCAAGGACGAGTCGTACATGGGGATGCGCCAGGAGTCGTCGACGGACCTGCGCCGTACCCAGGGCGTGTCCGAGGGTGACGGCTGGGACCTGATCAAGGAGCGCGTCGGGTTCGGGCAGCCGAACCCGTGGGGCGGCACGTTCACCGGCGGCGAGGGGCCAACGCTCTTCCCGTCGCTCACGGACGACCGCTGGTACCTGCTGCAGGACCAGCCGAGCTACCACGGCGGCCAGGGCTACATGCTCTTCGAGTCCGACGACCTGAGCAGCGGCGAGTGGACCGCCAACCTCGACGCGACCCTGCCGGCCAGCCCCCGGCACGGGACGGTCCTGCCGATCACTGCCGAGGAGCGGGAGCGTCTCGTTGCCGCGTACCCGCCGGCCGAGACCCCGGTGCAGGAGCACACGCTCGACGTCGACGCCGCTGCAGCGGGCAAGGAGATGAGCGACGACCTGTACGGCGTCTTCTACGAGGACATCAACTACGCGGCCGACGGCGGCCTGTACGCCGAGCTGGTCCGTAACCGGTCCTTCGAGTTCGCGGCCACCGACAACCGGGACTTCACCGGGATGACGGGCTGGGACGTGGTGCAGCGGCGCGGGTCCACGGGCACCGCCGCGGTCGAGTCCGAGCGGGGCGAGTGGCTCAACGACGCCAACCGCGCCTACCTCACCGTCGAGGCTGACGGCCCCGGCGTCGGCGTGCGCAACGCGAGCTACAACGAGGGCTTCGCGATCGAGAAGCGCAAGAAGTACGACTTCTCGGTGTTCGCGCGCGCCGAGCGCAAGCAGCGCCTGACGGTGAGCCTCGAGTCGCCGGACGGAAGCACTACGTACGCGTCCACGACCATCGACGTCAACGGCAAGAACAGCTGGAAGAAGCACACGGCGAAGCTGACCGCCAACGGGACCGCCAACGACGCCCGGCTCGTCGTGACGGGCGGCGCGGCCGGCACGCTGCGCCTGGACATGGTCTCCCTGTTCCCGCGTGAAACGTGGGACGGCCCGGTCAACGGGCGCTCGACGCTGCGCGCCGACCTCGCGCAGAAGGTCGCCGACCTGGAGCCGTCCTTCCTGCGGTTCCCCGGCGGCTGCGTCACCAACGTCGGCACGTTCGACACCTACCTGGAGTCGGACGGCGCGGACCGCCGTCGGACGTACCAGTGGAAGGAGACCATCGGGCCGGTCGAGGAGCGCCCGACCAACTGGAACTTCTGGGGTTACAACCAGACCTACGGCCTGGGCTACCTCGAGTACTTCGAGTTCGCCGAGGACCTGGGGGCGTCGCCGCTGCCCGTGCTGTCCGTCGGTGCCAACGGGTGCGGCAGCAACATCCCCGAGATGACCGACGACGTCCGCATCGACCGCTGGGTGCAGGACACCGTCGACCTCATCGAGTTCGCCAACGGGTCCGTGGACACCGAGTGGGGCGCCAAGCGCGCCGCGCTGGGCCACCCCGACACGTTCGGGCTGAAGTACATCGGCCTCGGCAACGAGGAGAACACCGACACGTTCCAGGCGAACTTCCCGCGGTTCCGCGACGCCGTCGAGGCCGCGCACCCCGAGGTCACCGTGATCTCGAACTCCGGCCCGGACGACGCCGGCGCCCGGTTCGACGAGCTCTGGGACTTCAACCGCGAGCAGGACGTCGCGATGGTCGACGAGCACTACTACAACGACCCGTCGTGGTTCCTGTCGAACACCGAGCGGTACGACTCGTACGACCGCGAGGGTCCGCACGTGTTCCTCGGCGAGTACGCCTCGCGCGGCAACGCCTGGGCCAACTCGCTGTCCGAGGCCGCGTACATGACGGGGATCGAGCGCAACGCCGACCTGGTGGAGCTCGCCTCCTACGCGCCGATGTTCGCCAACGAGGACCACGTCCAGTGGTCCCCGGACCTGATGTGGTTCGACAACGACGAGTCGTGGGGTTCGACGTCGTACTACACGCAGCAGATGTTCATGACGAACACTGGCGACCAGGTGGTCCCGTCCGCGCACGACGGCCCGGAGGAGACCCCTGCGGACATCTCCGGCGGCGTCTTCCTGTCGACCTGGAACACCCAGGCCGCCTACGACGACGTGAAGGTCACTGACAACGAGTCCGGCGAGGTGCTCTTCACCGACTCGTTCGACGACGCCGCGCAGTGGGACCCGAAGGCGGGTTCGTGGGGTGTGACCGACGGCGAGTACGTGCAGTCCGCGGGCAACGTCACCGACGCGCGCTCGATCATCACCGATGCGTACACGAAGGACTGGGACAACTACACCCTGGAGCTCGACGCCCGGAAGCTGGGCGGCAGCGAGGCGTTCCTCGTCGGGTTCGCGGCAGGCGGCCAGGACGACTTCTACTGGTGGAACCTGGGCGGCTGGAACAACAGCCGCCAGGCGCTGCAGCGGGCCGACGGCGGCGGCGCGGGCGAGGTCGCGGCAGTGGAGGGCCACTCCATGGAGACCGGCCGGGACTACCACGTGAAGGTAGTGGTCTCCGGGCGGACCATCAAGCTCTACCTCGACGGCGCGCTGCAGATGACGTACACCGAGCCGACCACCGAGTCGCTGTACCAGGTGGTGACGCGGGACGTCGAGACCGGCGAGCTGGTGCTCAAGGTCGTCAACCCGTTCGACTCGGTCGCACGGACGGCGGTGTCCGTCGACGGGTACGCGGTGGACGGTGACGCCGAGGTCATCGAGATGACCGGGGCGCCGTCGGCCATGAACACCAAGACGCAGCCGGAGCGGATAGTGCCGGTGGAGGGCAGGGCGGCGCTCGACGTGTCGCGGTCGGGCGACGACACGGAGTTCAGCTACGACTTCGCGCCCCGCTCGATCACGTTCCTCCGCCTGAACGAGTCCGGGGGAAGCTGACCCGGCGCCGAAGTAGACAGGTAGCGAGGTAGTGGTCCGGCGAGGTAGTCACCCAGTTCGCGCTGGGTGACTACCTCGCTGCGTGTCTACTTCGCCAGGGGTCTCTTGGAGCCCACGGCGGCGCCACCTACCCGTACGGTGGTGCCCGTGAGCAAGCTGCCCGAGGACCTCCGGGAACACCCGATACCTGATCCAGCCGAGCTCCGGACGCTGGTCGCAGAGCTGCGCCGCCTGGTGCTCACCTACAAGTTCGGGATCGACGAGGTGATGACCAAGGTCTCGATCCTGCGCGACGAGTTCCGGCACATGCAGAACTACAACCCCGTCGAGCACGTGGGTTCGCGGCTCAAGTCGTTCGAGTCGATAGTCGCCAAGTGCCGCCGCAAGGGCATCCCGCTGACGCCGGACGGCGTCCGGGCGCGGATGTTCGACATCGCCGGCGTCCGGATCACGTGCAGCTTCGTCAACGACATCTACCTCGTCCGCGACATGCTGCTCAAGCAGGCGGACCTGACGCTCCTGGAGGAGCGCGACTACATCAAGCACCCGAAGGCGACCGGGTACAAGTCGCTGCACCTCATCGTGCAGATCCCGGTGTACCTGTCCGACCGGGTCGAGGACGTGATCGTCGAGATCCAGCTGCGCACCATCGCCATGGACTTCTGGGCCAGCCTGGAGCACAAGATCTACTACAAGTACGACGGCGACGTGCCCAGGCACCTCACCGACTCGCTCAAGCTCGCGGCGGACGTCGCCTGGTCGCTGGACACCTCGATGGAGCGCATCCACGACGAGGTCAAGGCCATCTCGGGCGACGAGGAACCAGTGGCGAGCCGGCACAACCTCCACACGCCCGAGGAGATGCTGCGGGACTTCTGGCGGGCGGCCGAGGCCGACGGCGGATTCGACTTCGGCACCGACAAGTAGGCGCCGGCCCTACCGCTGGCGCGCTTGCCGGGACCGGGTCCCGGCAAGCGCGGCCAACGGGTGCGCTCAGAGGGCCTTGAGGGTCCCCGACAGTGCCGTCCACGACTCGGGGGCCAGCGTCACCTTCGTCGTCGCGCTCTCGGTTCCCCGCCCGCCACCCCTGACGATGCGACCGGCGACGTCGAACTCGCCCCAGTGCTCCGCGGCCACCTTCTCCGCATGCTCCGGCCCGACGACGGCGGCCTCGTGGTCGGCCGTCATGGCCCAGCCCTCGGCGACCTCCAGCGCCGCGCCCAGGTGGGCCAGCTCCACCTCTACCGGCTCGGCGGACCGGTTGGTCAGGAACAGCGCGACGGCGCCGCCGTCCGCCAGGGTGGCCGCCGCCGTGACCGTCGGTACCTCGCCGTGGGCCTTGGTGGTGATGGTGGACGTGGACACGCGCAGGTCGAGCGCCTCGCCCTGCGCCAGACGCGCCGTCGTCGCGAAGGGGTGGAAGGTCGGCTGCCGCCAGGCCTCGCCGCCCGGCTCGGTCATGATCGGTGCGATCACGTTGACGAGCTGCGCGAGGCACGCGACCGGCACCCGGTCGGCGTGGTTCAGCAGCGTGACCAGGAGGTCGCCCACGACCACGGCGTCGAGCCCGGAGTAGACGTCCTCGATGATGCGCGGCGCGTCCTTCTGGATCGGCAGGTTCGCCTCGCCGGGGAAGCGCGTGGTCAGGTACCAGACGTTCCACTCGTCGAACGAGATGGTGATGCGCTTGTCAGAGCGACGCTGGGCGCCGACGGCGTCCGCCGAGGCCACCACCCGCTCGATGAACCGGTCCATCGCGGTACCCGACCCGAGGAACGACGCGCGGTCGCCGTCGATCTCCTCGTAGTAGGCGTGCATCGAGATGTGGTCCACGAGGTCGTACGTGTACTCCAGGACCGTGCGCTCCCACTCGCCGAACGTGGGCATCCCCATGGACGACGAACCGCATGCGACCAGCTCGATGGACGGGTCCACGAGCTTCATCGCTGCGCCGGCGTTGCGTGCCAGCTTGCCGTACTCGTGCGCGTCCTTGTGCCCGATCTGCCACGGGCCGTCCATCTCGTTGCCCAGGCACCAGAGCTTGACGCCGTAGGGCTCCTCGCGGCCGTTCGCGATGCGCAGGTCGGCCCAGCGGGTGCCCGCCTCGCCGTTGCAGTACTCGAGCAGGGCCACCGCCTCCTCGACGCCGCGGGTGCCGAGGTTGACGGCCATCATGGGCTCGATGCCCTCGCGCTCGGCCCACTGCAGGAACTCGTCGGTGCCCACGACGTTGGGCTCCACCGTGCGCCACGCGAGGTCGAGGAACGGCTTGCGCTGCTCGACGGGCCCGACGGCGTCCTCCCACCGGTAGTTCGAGACGAAGTTGCCGCCGGGGTACCGGACGGTGGTGACGCCGAGCTCGCGCGTCAGGTCGGCGACGTCGCTGCGGAAGCCGTGGCTGTCGGACGTCGGGTGGCCCGGTTCGTGGATGCCCGTGTAGACGGCACGCCCGAGATGCTCCACGAAGGAGCCGAACAGGCGGCGGTCGACGGTGCCGACGGTGAAGTCGGGGTGCAGCAGCACGCGGGTGCGGGAGGTCGTCATTGTTCCTCGCTGGATCGGTCGGTCTGTTCTACAACGTTGCACACTATCCGATCGGCGACGCGTGAGCGACGGCCGTCCTCTACCCTGTGGGAAACTCAGGAGCGGAGGCTGGCAGCGTGGCTGTGACGATGCACGACGTGGCGCAGCGCGCAGGCGTGTCGATCAAGACTGTGTCGAACGTGGTGAACGGCTACCCGTACATCCGCGCCGCGACCCGGGAGCGGGTCCAGGCCGCCATCGAGGACCTGGACTACCGCGTCAACATGTCCGCGCGGAACCTCCGTACGCGCCGCACGGGGCTGATCACGCTGGCGGTTCCGGAGCTCTCGCTCCCGTACTTCGCGGAGCTCGCCGACTCCGTCATCTCCGCCGCCGACGACGCTGGGTGGACCGTGCTCATCGAGCAGACGAGCGCGAGCCGCGAGCGGGAGACCGACGTGCTCTCGGGCCGGCGCAGGCACCTCACGGACGGCCTGATCTTCTCGCCCCTGGCGCTCGGCCCTGACGACATCGCCCTGTTCACCGTCGACTTCCCGATAGTGATCCTGGGCGAGCGCGTCTTCGGCGCACCCGCCGACCACGTGACGATGAACAACGTCGCGGCGGCCAAGGCGGCGACCCTGCACCTGTCGTCGCTCGGCCGCCGTCGGATCGCGCTGATCGGGGCGCACGAGGGGGAGCAGGTCGGGTCCGCCGCGCTGCGCACCACCGGGTACCTCGAAGGGCTGGCGGAGGCCGGCCTGCCGCACGACCCGGCGCTGATCGGGGAGGCGGGCCTCTGGCACCGCTCCACCGGCGCGGAGGTGATGCGCCGCATGCTCGACGACGGCGTCGAGATCGACGCGGTCTTCGCGCTCAACGACGCGCTCGCGCTCGGCGCCCTGCACGCGCTGCACGCCCGCGGGATCGACGTCCCGGGCGACGTGGCGCTCATCGGGTTCGACGACGTCGACGACGCGAAGTACGCGGTTCCCGCGCTGTCCTCTGTCGACCCGGGCCGGGCCCAGATCGCGCGCACCGCCGTCGAGCTGCTGCTGGAGCGCATCGGCGCGACCGGCGATCCGGCGCCGTTCCGCAAGGTGGTGCCGGACTCGCGGATCGTGGGCCGCGAGTCGACGGGCGACGTCGTGCCGGGCCAGGACAGCCGCGTGGTGGGTGTCCAGCAGGGCGGCACGGAGCTCGTTCAGGTGGTCGGCGAGGTAGCGGACAGCCGGTAGCTCGGCAGTGTGCGGTGACGCGGACTACCCAGAACGGCGCTTCCCGGATTCAAGAGTTGACTGTATCGATGCCGTAACCATCCAGTAAGTTCTCCTTACTAGCCCTCGACCCCGGCTACGGTGGGCACGGTCACCGGTCGGTTGTGGCTAAGTTCAGCCGACCCGGTTTTGACCAACAGACGTGTGAGCGTTCACAATCTGTTGCGTTCACAATGTGAAGTCGGCCGGGTTGCAGAGACGTTGCCCGGGCAAACTCGAAGAGGAGATGTCATGGCGAGGAAGCTGTGGGCCAAGCGCGGTCTGGCTGCGCTGGCGACGGGCACGATGGCTGTTTCGCTCGCTGCGTGCGGCGGCGGCGGTGCCGGCGCCGGTGGCGGTGGCGGTGCCGGTGCCGGGGACGGCGAAGAGGGCGGCCTGGTGGGCGTCGCGATGCCCACCCAGACGTACGAGCGCTGGATCGCTGACGGCGGTGCTGTCGAGGAGGGCCTCAAGGAGGCCGGGTACGACGTCGACCTGCAGTTCGCGGGCGACGACATCCCGACCCAGCAGGCGCAGATCGACGCGATGATCAACAAGGGCGCCGAGGCGCTGATCATCGCCTCCATCGACGGCACCACGCTCGGTACGCAGCTTGACGCCGCCGCTGCCGCGAACATCCCGGTGATCTCGTACGACCGCCTCATCCGCGACTCGAAGAACGTGGACTTCTACGTCACGTTCGACAACTACACGGTCGGCGTGCAGCAGGGCACCTCGCTGCTGACCGGGCTCGGCATCCTGGGCGAGGACGGCGAGCCCGCCGCCGACGCCCCTGAGGGCCCGTTCAACGTCGAGCTCTTCGCCGGTTCGCCCGACGACAACAACGCCGGGTTCTTCTTCGACGGTGCGATGTCCGTGCTCCAGCCGTACATCGACGACAAGACGCTCGTCGTGCCCTCGAAGCAGGTCAAGTTCGGCACCGTCGCCATCCAGCGCTGGGAGCAGGAGGGCGCGCAGGAGCGGATGGAGAACCTGCTGACGTCGACCTACACCAAGGGCGACCAGACCATCGACGGCGTGCTGGCCCCGGCCGACGTGCTGTCGCGTGGCATCATCACCGCCCTGAAGAACTCGGGCTACGGCAAGGGTGACCTGGACATGCCGATCATCACCGGCCAGGACGCCGAGGCGGCCTCCGCCAAGCTGATCGTGGACGGCGAGCAGTACTCGACCATCTTCAAGGACACCCGGCTCCTCGCCGAGCAGGCAGTCACCGCCGCCACGGCCTTCCTCGAGGGCGAGACACCCGAGGCCAACGACACCGAGACGTACGACAACGGCGAGGAGATCGTGCCGTCGTTCCTGCTCCCCACGGAGATCGTCACCAAGGACAACCTCGAGGCTGCGCTGGTCGAGTCCGGCTACCTCACCGAAGAAGAGGTCGCGTCCGGCCAGGTCGACGAGTAGGACGGACTGACCTCCTGGTAGTACCGGTCCGACGCCGCTGACTTTCTTGCGGTCATCCGGTGGTCGAGCTTGTCGGGTTCCGAAACCGCCTCCTCCTGATCCCCTCGCAGATCCAGCCATGGCTCGGAGCCACTCGGTCCTGAACTGAG
>NZ_JBFAAH010000023.1:0-106838 GCF_040639635.1 Promicromonospora sp. NPDC023805
GCGCGGGCCGCCGGTCGGTCAAACCCTGGGCTGTTCCCGGGTTACGCGGGGGGGGGGTTTTTTTATTGGCGTGGGGGTTGTGTTGCTGTGCGTGGACATTGTCCACGCACAGCAACACACCCCGAGGAGGTAACCGTTCCCTCAGCGAGCCGAGGGATCAGCCGGACGATCAGCCGAGACGCTCACCAGAGGTCGCGGAGAAGATGTGCGAGTGGCCGGCCTCGATCGCGACGGCGATGAGGTCGCCCTTGTCCGGGACGCTGCGCGGGTCGATGCGCACGATGAGCTGGTTGGTCTCACCGGCGGTGAGGTTCAGCTCCGTGTCGCCCTTGAGGGTGCCGTAGACGAACGCGTCCGAGCCGAGCTCCTCGACGAGGTTGACCTCGACGTCGAACGAGCCGGGGGTGCCGACCGGGACGACGTCGAGCGCCTCGGGCCGGAAGCCCAGGGTCACCTTGCCGCCGTCGGCCTCGGTGAGCTCGCTCGCGATGGAACGCTCGAGCGGGACGTCGGCGGAGCCGACCTTGACGACACCCTCCTTGACGTCGAACGTGCCGATGTTCATGGCGGGCGAGCCGATGAAGCCGGCGACGAACACGTTGTTCGGGCGGTCGTACATCTCGCGCGGGGTACCGACCTGCTGGAGCACACCGTGGTTCAGGACGGCGATGCGGTCACCCATGGTGAGCGCCTCGGTCTGGTCGTGGGTCACGTAGACCGTGGTGACGCCCAGGCGACGCTGCAGCGACGCGATCTGCGTACGGGTCTGGACACGGAGCTTGGCGTCGAGGTTCGACAGCGGCTCGTCCATGAGGAACACCTGGGGCTGACGCACGATGGCGCGGCCCATGGCGACACGCTGACGCTGGCCACCCGAGAGGGCCTTCGGCTTGCGGTCCAGGTACTCGGTGAGGTCGAGGATCTTCGCGGCTTCCTCGACGCGCTGGCGGATCTCCGCCTTGGGCGTGCCAGCGATCTTCAGGGCGAAGCCCATGTTGTCCGCCACCGACATGTGGGGGTACAGCGCGTAGTTCTGGAAGACCATCGCGATGTCGCGGTCCTTGGGCTGCACGTCGGTGACGTCGCGGTCACCGATGAAGATGTGCCCGCCGTTGACGTCCTCAAGGCCTGCGAGCATGCGCAGCGAGGTGGACTTACCGCAGCCGGACGGGCCGACGAGGACGAGGAACTCGCCGTCCTCGATCTCCAGGTTCAGCTGGTCCACAGCCGGGCGCTCAGTGCCCGGGTAGACGCGAGTCGCGTGATCGAAAGTGACCGTAGCCATGACTAGTACATCCCTCCACCGGCAGGTACGTGCCGGACGATCCGTTGTGGTCGGGTGCCGTTGCTTCCACTCACGTGTCGGCTGTGACACTTGCAGCGCGATCGTACCCCGGTTCGTCAAGGTCGAGGTATCGACCGGGTCACGATCGGGTCAGTCCTCGCTCCGCAGCGTGCGCGAGAGATCGGCGAGGACGGCGGCCAGAGCGTCCGGGTCCGGGACGCGGTGCGAGGCGAGCGTGTCGCCGGTTCCCACCTTGATCGACAGGTCGCCGGACTCGAGCGCGCCGAAGGCGTGCTCGTCGGTGGTGTCGTCGCCCG
Source organism: Promicromonospora sp. NPDC023805 (assembly GCF_040639635.1). Classification (NCBI taxonomy): domain Bacteria; kingdom Bacillati; phylum Actinomycetota; class Actinomycetes; order Micrococcales; family Promicromonosporaceae; genus Promicromonospora; species Promicromonospora sp. NPDC023805. The sequence continues at coordinate 1,603 of NZ_JBFAAH010000023.1, forward strand.
CGTACAGGACGCGCACCTTCTCGACCCCCAGCTCGGCCGCCACGGTGCCCCGCAGCCGGCGCAGGGCCTCGCCCTTGCTGGTCGGCACTACCGACACCTCCACCACGTCCTTGCCGTGCATCGGGGGCAGGCCAAGGTTGGCGGCCACCTCGTCGGCGGCCACGGTGATGGCGGCGGCGTCGTCCACGCTCGCCAGGCGTGTGTGCACGACGGCGGCGGCGGGCTTGACCTGCACCCACGCCCCCTCCCGGCCCGATACCGCGGACTCGAACCCGGCGACCAGCGCGTCGAGCTGCCCGGACTGGACGGTGGTCAGGTGGAACGGCACCTGCTCGACGCCGGTGGTGGTGGCCCGGCCTGCCTCGGCGCCGTGGCTGCCGACCAGGAACGTGCCGTCGGGGGCGACCGTCCGCTCCGCGAGGTCGGACAGGTCCCGGCCGGAGATGAACGCCAGGCGCACCGGAGCGTCCTGCGCGAGCGCGTGCAGCTCCTCGATGGCGGCGCGTGCGGCGCGCGTCATCGTGGATGCCTTGGGATCGTCGACCAGCGGCGCGAGGGTCCCGTCGAAGTCGCACGCGAGCAGCCAGCCGGTGGTCGGCTTCCTGCGCCGTCCGTTCCCGTTGCCCATGCGGGCGAGCCGGCCGCGCGCGGGTACGCCGTCGGGCACGGTGGTGAACGCCGTCAGCGCGTCGCGGAGGTTGTGGTGGCGCGGCTCCGCGGAGCGCGGGTCCACCGTGAGCGGCCGGGGCGGCACGGCGGTGAGCACGCCGAGGAAGGTCTCCGACCACTTCGCGACGTCGTCGGACAGGACCTTGCGGCGCAGGCGGCGCATGCGCCGCCGCTGCTCCTTGGGGTCCATGGTCGCGGCGGCCACGATGATGTCCTTCATGCCGTCGATGTCGTGCGGGTTGACCAGCAGCGGGCCGGGGGAGAGCTCGTCGGCCGCGCCGGTGAACTCGCTCAGCACCAGGGCGCCGCGCTCGTCGGAGCGTGCGGCGATGTACTCCTTGGCGACCAGGTTCATGCCGTCGCGCAGCGACGTCACGAGCAGGACGTCGGCGGCCAGGTAGAGCGCCGCCATCTCCTCCGGCGGATAGGAGTGGTGCAGGTAGTGGATGGCGGAGTGGCCCAGCTCGCCGTACTCGCCGTTGATCCGGCCCACCAGGACCTCGACGTGCTCGCGGAGCTCCTGGTAGGCACCGACGTTCTCGCGGCTCGGGCTCGCCACCTGCACGAGGGTCGCGTGCTCGACGTCGAGGCGGCCGTCGTCGAGCAGCTCGCCGTACGCCTTGATGCGGTGCCGGATGCCCTTGGTGTAGTCGAGCCGGTCGACGCCGAGCATCAGGGTCTCGGGGTTGCCGAGGTCGGCCTTGATCTCCTTGGCCCGGGCCTGCACCTCTGGCGTGCGCGCGAGGGTGTCGAACCGGTGGGAGTCGATGGAGATGGGGAACGACGACGCGCGCACGTGCCGGCCGGGGCGCCCGTCGGCGTCCGGGATCGTGATGATCGGGCCGCGCGTGGTGTAGCCGGTGAGGCGGCGCGCGGAACGCACGAAGTTCGCGGCGTCCCCGGTGCGCTGGAACCCGACGAGGTCGGCACCCAGCAGGCCGTCGATGATCTGGCGGCGCCACGGGAGCTGCGCGAACAGCTCGACCGGCGGGAACGGGATGTGGTCGAAGAACCCGATGCGGAGGTCGGGGCGCAGGTCGCGCAGCATGCGGGGGACGAGCTGGAGCTGGTAGTCGTGCACCCAGACGACGCCGCCCTCTGCGGCCTGCTCGGCGGCGGCGTCGGCGAAGCGCTGGTTGACCCGGCGGTACGCGTCCCACCACTGGCGGTGGTAGTCGGGGCGCTCGATGACGTCGTGGTACAGCGGCCAGAGGGTGCCGTTGGAGAAGCCCTCGTAGTAGCGCTCGATCTCGACCGCGCTCAGCGTCACGGGGACCAGCAGCATGCCGTCCGCCTCGAACGGGTCGTGGGCGAGGTCGGGAGCGCCCGACCAGCCGACCCAGGCGCCGTCGGCGTCCTGCATCACCGGTTCCAGCGCGGTGACGAGGCCGCCAGGCGACCTCTGCCAGGTGAGATCGCCATCTGGGCCGACCGAGAAGTCAACTGGAAGTCGGTTCGCGACGACGACCAGATCGTACCCGTCTTTACCCGGCAATGTACTGCTCCTTGGTTGTAGAAGAGTCTCGCTGTCCAGTGCCAAGAGTAGCGGCGCCTCTTGCCTGCTCAGGGTAACGAGCAGGCTGTTCACTCGCTGCTCGCGTGCGCGGGAATGCCGGGCGTCCGCTGCCCGCGACGACTACGGTGTGCCTCATGAAGGAGGTGGAGACCTCGATCTCGATCCCGAACGGCGCCGGCCCTGCGGCCGGCTCGAAGCTCGGTGGTTACACGGTCGTGCGCGAGATCGGGTCGGGCGCCATGGGCGCCGTCTACCGCGCGGAGGACGACGGCGGGCAGGCCGTGGCGCTCAAGATGCTGCACCGCCACCTCGACGACCCCGCCGCCCGCGAACGGCTGCGCCGCGAGGCCGCCGCGCTCCAGGGCCTGCGGCACCCGGCAGTGGCCCGCGTGCTGGACGCCGAGCTCGAAGGGCCCGAGGCCTTCATCGTCACCGAGCTCGTCGAGGGGCCCACGCTCGAGGAGGAGATCGACGAGCGCGGGCCCCTCGACTCCCGGGACCTCTTCGAGCTCGCCGACCAGCTCGCCGACGCGCTCGAGGCCGTGCACGGCACCGGGGTCGTGCACCGCGACCTCACCCCGTCCAACGTGCTCATCGCGCGCAGCGGGCCGGTCCTCATCGACTTCGGTCTCGCCCAGGGACCGGGCGACGCCCGGGCCACCCGGACCGGGTTCGTCATGGGTACCCCCGGCTACCTCGCTCCGGAGCTGCTCGACGGCGCGGAGCCCGGCCCCGACACCGACTGGTGGTCCTGGGCCGCCGTGCTCGCGTTCTCCGGCACCGGCCGCGCACCGTTCGGCGTGCGGCCCACCGAGCTCGTGCTGCGGCGCTCGCGGCAGGGCCAGGCAGACCTCGACGGGCTGCCCCCGCGCACGGCACGGGCACTGGGTGCGGCACTCCGAGCGGTGCCCGTCGAACGCTGGGGGCCCGACGAGGTGGCCCGAGCGCTCAAGGCCGAGTCGGAGGCGTTCATCGCCGCGACGACGGGCTCCGACGGTTCGGCCGGCCCGACGGCGGTGCTCGGCTCCGCCGACGCCCGCACCGCCTCGACGCCCGCAGACCTCGGCTCGACGCGGGTCATGCCGCAGGGCCTCCTGTCACACCCGGTGTCAGAGGCGGCCGGCGGCGTGGGGGTCGGCGCCGCCGCGGGTGCTGCCGCCGTCGCGGGGGCGGCCAGAGGACGGTCGGTCACGGGGCGGGCGGGCGGTGCCCCACGCCCTGCTCCGCCGTCTGTCGCACCGGCACACACCCCCGAGCAGGCGAATCCCACGCACGTCACCGGCTACCGAGGGCTGTTCGCCGTCGTGGGGCTCGCGCTCGTGGCGCTCGCCACCACCCAGCCAGGCGTCGCCGTCGTGCTGCTCGTCGCGCTGATGATCATGTCCCGGCTGGCTGGGATCGCCGTCGACGAGTTCCGCGACCGCCGCGCGCGACGCGGCCCGGGCCGGGGCGACGCGCTGGTGGCGACCCTCCTGTCGCCCTGGCATCTCGTGCGCGCGGTGCTTGGCGTGCTGCCCGCCGCCGCGGTCGCCCTCTGCGCCGGCGTCATCGTCGTGCTGCTCGGGCTCATCGTGTTCGCGCCCGGCAACGTGATCATCGCCCCCATCCAGACCGTCGAGGCACGCTCGGTGGGCGGTATGAACGAGCAGATCGTCGACAGCCTCGTGCTCGGCATCGCGATGCTGGTGACAGTGGTCGTCGCGTGGTTCGGACCGGCGTCGTACGGGACACGCGTCGGGGCCGGGCCGCTGCTGCGCCGGATCGCGCCTGGCTGGGGACCCAAGGTCATCCTCGTCGTGGTCGTGCTGGCGCTCGCGGTGCTCGCCGCGCAGCCGTTGTTCGACGGCTCGGTGGACGTGCTGTGGTGGCCCTTGGCAGACCGCCCCGACGTCGTGTGGTGATCCACAGGCTGGGTGCCGGGATCGTAACGAAACGTCCAGCCGTCTCCCAGCGAGCACTTGTAGTCTTGCATTGGGCGCCTGCGGCGCCTCGCCCCATTGGCCCGCATCTCGAAGGACCCCGATGTCGACGAATCAGACCAAGGCACAGCGTCGAGACGCCGCCCGTGCCGAGGCCCTTGCCCTCCAGAAGAAGCAGCAGTCGCGCGAGAAGCGCAGCCGCCTGATCGTGGTGAGCGCGCTCGTGCTCGGCATCATCGTCCTGATCGGGGCCGTGGTGCTGATCATCCTCGAGGGCCAGAAGACGCCCATGGAGAAGGTCGACAACCTCCCGGCCGGCGTCGTCGAGCAGACCGGTATCCCGGTCGGTGCCGACGGCGTTGCGGGCACCGAGAACGAGGGCGCCAAGACGCTCGACGTGTACGTGGACTACATGTGCCCGATCTGCGGCCAGTTCGAGTCGCTGAACAATGCGAGCATCACCGAGATGCGCGAGGCCGGTGACCTCACGCTGGTGGTGCACCCGGTCTCGATCCTGAACCGAGCGTCGCAGGGCACCGAGTACTCGACGCGTGCGGCGTCGGCTGCCGCGTGGGTCGCCGACAAGGCGCCGGAGCAGTTCAACGCGTTCCACGAGGCGCTGTTCGCGAGCCAGCCGGAGGAGAACACCCCCGGTCTGTCCGACGAGCAGCTCGCCCAGGTCGCGGAGCAGGCCGGCGTGCCTGCCGATGTCGCTGCCGGGATCGCCAGCGGCGACGCGGACGACACCTACGCGGAGTGGGTCACTGCTTCGTCGGAGGTTGCGGGCAGCACCAAGTCTCTCCTGAACGCCGAGGGCGGCTTCGGTACGCCCACCGTGGTGATCGACGGCGAGCGGTTCGAGGGCTGGCAGGCCCCCGGCGGCCTGACTGAGGCCATCACCGGTGAGGCGCCCGCCTCCGAGGAGCCTTCTGCGGAGCCGTCCGCGGAGCCTTCCGAGTAATCCACAGGCTGTGGACGGCGGGGTCCCGGGCTGCGGCCCGGGACCCCGCCGTCTTCTGTGCCACGGCCCACGAAGGTCCGCCGCCGTCAAGCGGTTCGGCACGGAACTGACAACCTGCTCATGCCGGATCGCATTCTGGAAGCGGACTGGTGATAGGAACCGTTAGGCTGGTCCCCGCCTGCCGCCTTAGCTCAGCTGGTAGAGCTCCCGCCTTGTAAGCGGAAGGTCGTCGGTTCGAACCCGACAGGCGGCTCCAGATGGTCCGGCAGGTCAGCGCCATTTCGGTGCTGGCCTGCTGGCTTCCCCGGGCCAGCGAATCGGGCTCTGCCTGACAATCTGCCTGACAAACGCTCTGGCTAAGCATCCCGACCACCGCGCGCCTCTGCGACGCTGAACAGCGGCTCCATATCGCCCAGGGAGACCTCAACAGTGCCGATGACGGAGTTCATCGCCCGGGCACCGGTCTGGATCACCGGTCGCAGTTCCTTGCGGTAGACCCGCTCCGTGACCTGGGTGTTGTTGTGACCGACGAGGCGCGAAATCTCCTCGATCAGCACGCCCTCGGACGACATGACAGAGACGAACGACTGACGCAGCTCCTTCGTCGTCCACGCGGCTGGATCCTCGATACTCGGCACCAGTTCCAGCGCCTTGCGGAAGTCACGCCGGACGTTCTCAGCAGACAACGGTGTCCCATACCGCGTGGTGAAGACCAAGTCATGAGCGACCGTCGTCTTCCACCGCTCGACGTGCCGGAGGCGCTGCCCGGCCTGCCACTCTGACTGCGCCCGTAGTTGCTCGACGGCCCGCACGGCAGCGATCAGCGCCCGACGCCTCGGCGCGATCCGCGACAACATCGAGGAACTGCACGACCTCGGCCTGGTCCGCAACGCCGCGGTGGAATCCCGGGTTCACGGTTCAGCCCCACTGTTCAAGGCCTACATCCTCAGCGGGATGGATGTGTTCTTCGGGTTCTACCCGGTCCGCGAGCACGAGATCCGCGACGGCGACGACCGCCTCGCCACCTACGACTCACTTGGCAAAGACTCCGAGCTGTTCCACTACACCGACGACGGCGACCCCGAGTCGCCCGGGACCCAGTTCGTCGCCCAGGCTCGTCTCTGGTTCGACAGCGTGTGGGACACCATTGCCACCAAGGCCGACGCATGAGCGACGCCGCAGAACTGTTCGCCGTAGCAGATGCCGTCTTGCTCGACTTCGACGGACCCGTCACGCCGCTGATCCCTGCGCCCGCAAATCTCGAGGTGGCGAACGCGGCACGAGTACCGCTGCTCATGCACGACATCGCCCTGGACAACCACATCGGCACCACCAGCGACCACCTCGCTGTTCTGCGCTGGGCCGCTGACAATGCGCCCCAAGTCCTAGCTGACGTTGAGGCTGTATGCGACGACGCCGAGACGACTGCCGCGTACTCAGCCGAACCGACCCACGGCACGCATGACTTGCTGGCTCGCTGCCACCAGCGAGGCAAGCCTGTGGTGATCGTGAGCAACAACGCCGAAGCAGCGATCCGCGCCTACCTCGAACGCTGGACCCTCACTCCGTACGTCGCCGCCGTCATCGGCCGACCGACCGGCAGACCTGACCTCATGAAGCCCAACACACACACCGTGGAAGAAGCGCTGCGGCTCCTCCGCATCGAGCCGCGCCGCGCTGCGTTCATCGGCGACTCCGTCTCTGACGTCGAGGTCTCACTAGCAGTGGGCGTGCCGTGCATCGGATATGCCAAGACGCCGCGCCGGGGTGACGAGTTGCAAGCCGCTGGCGCAGACGCTGTCACCGCCGACATGGGGCAACTCGACGCCAGGTAGGGACGTGATGCGCGAGTGCGTCGACACGAAGCAGGGCTCCGGGAGAACTTTCCTGGAGCCCTGCTTCATACCCCCACTACTTCTCATGTATGCGTTTCGCGGCTACATTGAGTGTATGAGCGCGATGACTAGCATTCGAGTAAGCACGACGACACGGGACAAGGTGAGTCACCTTGCCCAGTCCCACGGCATGTCCCAGGCCGCCTACCTCGAACAGCTCGTCAAGGAGAAGGCCGAGGAAGAGGCCGAACAGGACTTCTGGGCGCGCATGGACGACGGTGGGGCCTACGACACCGACGACTGGGCCGAGTTCTCCGCCAACGAGGCCGTAGCCCTGGCCGAGGTCGAGCGGCACGCCGACGACGCGGAGCCCACCACGTGAGCCCTATCCGGCGCGGTGACGTCATCTGGGCCGACATGTCACCGACCGTGGGACGCGAGCAACGCGGTCGCCGCCCCTACCTTGTCCTCTCCGACGAGCGCTTCCACGACCGTCGCCAGCTCGTCCTGGCCGTGCCGATGACCAGCCGTGAACGCCCTTGGCCCACCCGCGTACGGCTCGACGCCGAGTCTTGGGCGATCGCGGAACAGCCCACCACGCTGTCCATCGACCGCGTGCAGAAGGTCGAGCCGACCGGGCACGACGTCACCCGGGTCCGCGAAGTGATCAACTACCTCACGGGCGGCCCGCTACCCACCACGTGAGCGATGCGCCCGCTGTGAGGACTTTCTTTACTGGCTCAAGGCGCGCCTCCGGCGCGCAGGGCCGTTCGGCCGGCGGGGGCCCGCGATGGGGCCCCGCGCTCCGGGCCGCAAGCGGCCCTCGCGCACCCCACCGCACCCCGACGGCCTACCGGCCCCAAACACGAAGAGACGGTCCCGACGCATGTGGTCGAGACCGTCTCTTCGTAGTTCAGCTCTCAGGCAGTGACTCCGTCGGGCACCAACCGAACACCAGAGGGGCAGGTAAACGCCCGTGGTGCCCCTGTCCCTCCGGCATCCAACGGCTTGACCGGGACCCTGACACCGAACCCGCCGACAGTGCAACAGGTCCCGCCGACCAGGAGCACCACGTCACCACCAGCTCGACGGGCGGGACCTGTTGCACTGCCAGCAGAACCGATGTCCGAGACGTGCCCCGCGCCGCCGGATGCCGGAGGGACAGGGACCCCACGAAGCCCACCTATGACGAGGGCAGAGCCGCAAACCCGCAACGCCGTCCACGGTGGCTGCCTGACAATTTGCCTGACAATAGCCAGCGACGAGGACCGACGGGCGGCGAGGGGCAACGACGTCTTTCCGCGCCTACAGCGTCTGGCGGTGCCCCTGGGGCGAGTCTTGGACGCCTTGTAAGCGGAAGGTCGTCGGTTCGAACCCGACAGGCGGCTCCAGATGGTCCGGCAGGTCAGCGCCAATGCGGTGCTGGCCTGCTGTCGTTCCCGAAGTTGTGCGGCGGCTACGGCCTGACCACTTGCCTGACTCTCTCGCGGCGCTACCGGGTCAACTCGTGCATGAGGTCTTCGAAAGCAGAGCGATCATCCGCGGTGTCGCCGTGCGGTCCGGCGAACCAAGTGGTGTATTTGCTGATCTCGCCAAGTCGCCATTCGAGGTCGAACATCTCGAGCATCAGACGATCGCCGCTGCCGAGGGTTCGTAGGTCCCGTTCCGCTGGAGCGAGCCTCAGTGTCTCCCAGTCGACAAGCACGGTCTTCGACGCGGTGATCAGTTTGGTTGTGCCCTCCCGGTTCACCATGGGTCGGCACCCAGCGGCGGGTGCGCGCTATCCTGCCGAGCTCGGCGTAGCGGGCGGTCCAACGACGAACGTCGTCCAGCGCCACGGCCACGGCTTCCCGGCTCCTCGCGCCGTACGGCCCGTCCGACCAGGGTTGCAGCACGCGCGCTGCGACGTGGTCGGCCAGATCGGGACCGACGACGGGTCCCCACGAGGGCAGCTCGACGCCAAGCGTCGTCGGATCGACGGCATGGAGTCGTTGGAGCATCGCCTCCGTGGCGGCCCTGTCGATCACCTTCGTCGGAGTTCCGTCGAGCCACGGAGTGACGCTCACCGCGCGGTCGCCAAACGGCACGACGGACGGCTCGATCGGCGCCGCCACAAAGTTCAACCCTTGCTGGGCCAGGGCCGACGCACCTGCGTACGCGGCACGCAATGTCTGTAGCGTACGGCGGCCTGCCAGCAGCCCATCGAGGGTGACGAAATAGCGCGCCTTGCCGTCCACACGGGCCTGCCAATGGTGGGCTCCAAATCCGACCGCCAGATGTTCCAGCACCTCCACAGCCGGATCCCACGACCGTTGCACGGTAGTAAGGAGCTCGTGGATCTCTACATCGGTTGGCGGCTCGTGCACGCCAGGAGGCTAGCAATGGCACCTGGTCCGAACCACGTACCTATGTGTGATGCCAGCTGGACGGCGGCCCCGGCCTGCTAATAGTTCACGGCCCCAGCAGCGCGAGCGGGACGACGGCGACGCCGTCCCGACGCCGGTAGGCGTACTCGCCGGAGTAGATGACGACAGCGTCGATCAGATCGTCTCCGATCCGGTCGCGGAGCCAATTGATGTGCTTGACGTCGGTATCCTCGACTCGGTCTGCCAGCTTGACCTCGATGGCAAGCACTCTGCCATCCGGGCACACGACAACCAGGTCGACCTCATGGTTGCCGTTCTGCGTCCGCAGATGGTGGAGTCGGGCCTCGGCAGCCTCTGCATAGGTGTGGACACTGAGTGCTGTCAGATGCTCGAAGAGGGCGCCGAGGATCGTGCCTTCTGTGAGCTGGGTGCTGCCCTGGTCCGCGCGCAGCAGCGCCGGAGCGTCGAGTCCGAGGAGCCGTGCGGCCAGTGCAGGGTCGGCGAGCTGGTGCTTCGGCGACTGCGCCAGACGGTCGAGGTGATTGTGGCTCGGAATCCAGGGCGGAACGGCATCGAGCAGCCAGAGCGACGAGAGAGCGTCGCGGTAGGCGATGGTCGTCTCTTTCGCAGGCTTGGACAGGCCTGCTGTCGCGGCATCAAGGATCTTCGAGTACGTCGTGGTCGACGACGTGGCCGCGGCATAGGCAGCGAGCCAGGCACGGAGGACCTCCGGCTTGCGCACGGGGTAGCCCTGCTCGGGGAACTCCCGATGGACCACGTTCTGAAGGTACGCGTCCAGCTCTGCTCGGCGAACCCGGCCTTGGAGCGAACGGATCGCAGGGAACCCTGAAGCAACAATCTCTTCGACATAGCCACCGAGTCGGAAGGACGTGCTCCCCGCGACGTCCTGGTTGCCGTCGAGGAGGGCGGCCAGGCTGACGGTCGGATTCTCGACGTGCCGTTCCGCGAGGCTCAGCGGGCGCATGCGCATGGGCACGACTCGTCCCGCGCCGGAGTGAATCACAGCCCCTCGTGGTGCTGAGCTGCCAGCGAGAATGAAATGTCCCGGGCCCGATCCGGCGTCCACCGCACGTCGAACGTGGTCCCAGACTTCGGGGAGCCGCTGCCACTCGTCGACGAGGACTGGGCCAGGCAGGTCTGTCAGGACCTCCGGGGCGGCGGTGACCAGCTCACGCTGGCGCAGAAGGCTGAGATCAATGACGGACGCTGCGCGCTGCATGGCCGTGGCCGTCTTGCCGACACCTTTTGGGCCATGGATGGACAGGGCTCTGAGATGCGGCTGGAGCTCGTCGAGGGTCGCATCGACGATGCGTCGTTGGTAGTCGCCCATGGGCCTAGTCTACCGATCGCACGGCTTCTAGTCTTCTGATCGCACGGCTTCTAGTCTTCCAATCGCACATCGGCCCTGCTCCGGATCAAGCTACAGATCCGGAGCACCAACCGCACGCACCAGGTGCTCCGCCACCGCGCGGCGCTGCGCCTCCGGCAGGTCGCGGTAGGCGAGCGCCTCGAACATCCACAGCCCGTCGGCGGCGAGCCTGGTGACGAGCCGGGCCATGGACGCGGCGTCGGTTCCGACGTCGGTGGGAACGGGTGCCCAGCGTTCCAGGACGCCGTTCCACGGGGCTGCCCACTCGGGGTGCGTGGCCGACTCCAGCATGAGCTGCAGCTCGGCGCGGGTCGCGGACCGGGCGTTCACGCGGATGTAGGCGGACAGGCGCTCGTCGGCGGTGAGCTCATCGGCGGGCCGGCCTGCCTCAGCCAGGAGGGAGGCCTCCCAGCGGTCGGCGAGGTGCTGGTGGATGGCGACGAGCAGGTCCTCGCGGGACGGGAAGTGGTACATGATCCCGCCGCGCGTCAGCTCTGCCTCGGCCGCCACGGAGTCGAAGGTGACGGCGGTGACGCCCTCACGCTGGATGACGCGGACGGCGGCGTCGAGGATGCGGTCGCGGTTGCTCGGTCGCACGGGGTCTCCGGGGTGCTCGGTCGAGGGGTCAGTGGCCGGAGCCGTAGGCGGAGGACGCCGATCCGGGCCCGTAGGCGCGGAGCAGCACGGTCGTGACGATCGCACCGACCGTGAGGACCCCCGCGCAGACGACCATGACCGTCGAGTAGCTGTTGCCGAACGCGCGGAACGCGGCGTCGAGGACCTCGGGCCCGCTGCCGGGTGCGGCCAGGGCGTCGGTCAGGGACCGGCGGGCCTCTGCCGGGGCACCGACGGGCAGGCGGACGGTGAGGGTGTAGATGGTGGTCAGCAGAGAGCCGAGCAGCGCCACCGCGGCGAGGCTGCCGAACTCGTAGGAGACCTCCTCCACCGAGGAGGCCATGCCCGCCCGGCGGGCGGGTACGTTGCCGATGATCGCCGTCGAGGCCACGGACATCGCCGCGCCCAGGCCGAGGCCCGTGACGAACAGGCCACCGAGCAGCCACCCCATCCCGTGCGGGACGGCGGCCAGGGTCCACGCCACCCCGACGGCGCCCACGCCGAGGCCGCCGCCGATCAGGAGCCGCAGGCCGACGACGTGCAGGAAGGCACCGCCGAGGATCGACGACGGCAGGGAGCCGATCGCGACGGCGGCCACCAGCAGTCCCGACTCGAGGGGCGAGAAGCCCGCAACGAGCTGGAACCGCTGGGTGGTGGCCAGCTGCAGGCCGCCCATCGCGAACATGGCGAACGCGGCGGCCAGCACACCGGAGGCGAACGCGGCGTTGCGGAAGATCGACAGGTCCAGCAGCGGGAACGGCAGACGCCGCTGCCTGCGGACGAAGAGCCACCACCCGACGACCGTCGCCAGCACCGCGCTGAGCAGCACCGTTCCCGAGCGGTCGATCTTGACGACCTCCTTGATCAGCACCACGAGGCCGACGAGCGTGACCAGGGCCTGCACCGAGGAGATGAAGTCCCACTTCGTGCCCGGGTGCGGGTCGTCGGCCGGGGCGACGGCGACCCCGAGGACCAGGGCTACGAGGACGACCGGCACGTTGATCAGGAAGATCGAGCCCCAGGCGAAGTGCTCGAGCAGGGCGCCGCCGACGATCGGTCCGAGCGCGCCGCCCACCACGGAGAGGCTGCCCCACACGCTGATCGCTATGTTGCGCTCGCGCTCGTTGACGAAGGCCACCCGGATCAGGGCGAGCGTGGCAGGCATCATCGCCGCCGCGCCGACGGCCAGCAGGCCGCGCGCGGCGATCAGGACCTCCGGCGTGGGTGCCGTGGCCGCCAGGAAGGAGGCGAGCCCGAACACCACGAGACCGGCCAGGAACATGAGCCGGTGGCCGAACCGGTCGCCAAGGGTTCCCGTGCCCAGCAGGAGCCCGGTCATCACCAGCGGGTACGCGTTGATGATCCAGAGGCTCTCGGTCCAGCTCGCGTCCAGCTCCCGGGTGAGGGTCGGCAGCGCCGTGTACAGGATCGAGTTGTCCAGGGTGATCAGCAGCAGGCCCGCGCCTACCGTCACCAGGAGCGTCCAGCGCCGTCGGGGGCCGAGCAGCGACACGGGAGCGTCGACCGGCGGGCTCATCGTCATGGCAGTAACTGTACCATCTAGAATGTTAAGTTACTCGGCGAACGGGGAATCCGGAACGGCGGAGGCTCCCCGGTGCAAACACCGGAGAGCCTCAGAGATTCACCTGCCGATCCTACGGGCGGACGCGCGGTTACGCGCGCGGCCACTGCTGCGGCGTCGGCCATTTCGCGGTGCGGCCGTCGCCGCTGGAGGTGCCTGTCAGGCGGCGCCTGACCCATGGGCCCACGTGCTGGCGCATCCACGCCGCGTTGGCGCTCGCCGTCTCGCGGAAGGCTGCCGGCGGGGCGGCATTGAGCGGGGTGTCGTAGGCGGCGTCGTCCGGATCGAGACCGAGCGCGTCCAGCGCCGCGTTCGCCACCCGCTGGTGCCCCTCGGGGGTGAGGTGGATGCGGTCGTCGGACCAGAGGCGCAGGTCGCCCAGCGCCCGCATGCCCCACAGGTCCAGGACGTGCGCGCCGGTCCGGCGGGCGATGGACCAGACGTTCGCGTTGAAGGCGCCCACGCGGCCGTTGGTCCAGCTCAGGGCGGCGCCGGCTTTGAACCCGGTACCCATCAGGACGTCGGCACCGGACGCCCGGAGCGCGACGACGGCGTCCTCCAGGGCGCTCGAGATCGCGTCGATGTCGGCCGAGGCGCGCAGGATGTCGTTGCCGCCACCCACCAGGGACACGAGGTCCGGCTGGGCCCCGATGGTGACGTCGAGCTGCTCGGCGATGATCGGGCGCAGCTTGCGGCCGCGGATCGCGAGGTTCGCGTACTCGAGCGGCACCTGGCCTGCTGCGATCCGGCGTGACGAGAGGACTGCCGCGAGGTTGTCGGCCCAGCCGCGCTGGATGTCCGGGGCGTCGGGGTACGGGTCCCACAGGCCCTCCGAGAAGGAGTCGCCCATGGCGACGTACCGCGCCCAGCGGACGGGTGCGGCGGTGGGGAGGTCGGGGGACCGGCCTTCCGGGTCTGGGATCGTCGTGGCGCTCACAGCGCCCATTCTCCCGCTCGGAGCGGGGAACTCGTCGGCTCGGGGGTGTGACGGGCAGCACAAACTGGCAGTGTCGGAGGGTGCCGGTAACCTCCTGAACGTGGAGACCATCGTGAACCCGACGCCCCCTGTCGACACTGCTGCCGCCTCGGCCCCGCCCCCGTTGTCGCAGGTGGTCGCACCGGACTGGGCGGAGGCACTGGTAGACGTCGAACCGCGCATCCACGCGATGGGTGACTTCCTGCGCGCCGAGGTCGCCCAGGGGCGCACCTACGTGCCAGCGGGCGAGAACGTCCTCGCGGCGTTCAAGCGGCCGCTCGCGGACGTGCGCGTGCTCATCGTGGGCCAGGACCCGTATCCGACGCCGGGCCATGCCATGGGGCTGTCGTTCTCGGTGCAGCCGGAGGTGCGGCCGGTGCCGCGGTCGCTGGTCAACATCTACAAGGAGATGCAGGACGACCTCGGCGCCCCGCTGCCGTCGAACGGCGACCTGCGGCCGTGGGCCGATCAGGGGGTCATGCTGCTGAACAGGACCCTCACCTGCAGGCCCGGCGCATCCGACTCCCACGCGGGCAAGGGCTGGGAGGAGATCACGGAGGCGGCGATCCGTGCGCTGGTGGCGCGGGGCGGTCCGCTCGTGGCGATCCTGTGGGGCGCGAAGGCGCGCAACCTGAAGCCGTGGCTCGGGGACGTGCCGGTCGTCGAGAGCGCACACCCCTCGCCGCTGTCGGCGCGCAACGGATTCTTCGGGTCGAAGCCGTTCTCGCGGGCGAACGCGCTGCTCGAGCAGCAGGGCGCGCAGCCGGTCGACTGGCGCCTCCCGTAGCGGTATCCGCGGAGGTCCTGTTTCGGCGTCGAGGGGCGGGTCGGCGTGTTGACACTGTGAAAGGGGAAGAGTGAAGAACAGTCACGTCCTTCGGGTACGCGGTGAGCCGGTGAGCGAGGTGCTTGCTCCCGGGGCCGGCAGCCCTGATGTCGAGCGGGTCGACGGTGCCGAGAACAAGCTCTCGGACCGCGACCGGGAGATTCTCGCGTTCGAGCGCCGCTGGTGGAAGTATGCAGGCGCCAAAGAGGAGGCGGCACGGGAACTCTTCGATCTGACGGCCACGCGCTACTACCAGGTTTTGAATGCGCTGATCGACACTCCTGCCGCCCTTGAGCACGACCCGATGCTGGTCAAACGCCTGCGCAGGGTCCGATCGACCCGCCAGCGAGGGCGCTCTGCACGACGGTTGGCCGATGAGAACCACTGAGCGGGCACCGATCCGTCACAACGACCCGCTACTCTCTCTGCCGTGACGAAGAGTGGCTACCCCTACCCGCCCGACGAGTTCGACGTCGCTGTCCCCGGGGGCGCACCCGTGGGTGTGCACCGTGCGCCGCGTAGCGGTTGGAGCTCGGCCTGGCCGTTCCTGCTGGTCGCCGTAGTGTGCGCCGCCGTGGCGTGGGGCGGCATCACGCTGCTGTCCGGAGAGGACGACCCTGCAGAGGCGCAGGGCAGCCCGTCGGCCTCGGCCTCGACCTCGGAATCCGGTTCAGCCCCGGAGACAAGCGGCTCGCCGAGCCCGACGGCGTCGGCGGAGACGCCTGGGCAGAGCGTGGAAGAGCTGGTCGCGGCGGCCGATCCCGCTGCGAAGTACATGGTGTTCAACCTCGGGACCGTCGAGGGTCTCGCGGACGAGTCCAATACGAAACTCGTCTCCGGCGGCCTCGGTGGGTCGGAGTTCACCGCGACACCCCCGGAGGCCGACCTCTCGGCCGTCACCTCGGCCGGGACCAACGTCGTCTGGTACGGCAACGGGCGTGACAAGGAAGCCAAGGCGGCCGCCGCGATCCTGGGCATCCCCGAGGCCAACGTCGTCCAGAACGACGCCGTGACGAGCTCGGAGCAGGCAGTCTGGGTCTTCCTGTTCACCGCGCCGACTGGCTGATGACGCCGGCCGGCTGAGCGTGCCGATGGCAGCGTTGTCGTCGGCTTTCGGTCAACCACTGGTCGGCTCCCGGGCAGGGCCGGAGTGTGGACGATTCTCCGTCCGGCTCGTACCACCAGGTTGATATCCGCCTGACCGGACTATGCCCCAAGCCTCTGACCTGCCCGTTCGCCATCCGCTTAATACCTCATACGGGACATAGAGGGTTCCCTGGTGTGAGCCGGACCACTAGGCTCGAACCACCACGGGTCGACCGAGTGTCCCGTGCAGAGGTACAAGGAGAACTACGCATGGCCCAGGGCACCGTCAAGTGGTTCAACGCCGAGAAGGGGTATGGCTTTATTACCCCGACTGCCGGCGGCCAGGACCTTTTTGTTCACTACAGCGCGATCCAGTCCGATGGCTACCGGTCCCTCGACGAGGGGCAGGAAGTGGAATTCGAGGTGGGGCAGGGACAGAAGGGCCCGCAGGCAGAGCAGGTTCGTCCACTCTGATTCGATGGGACGACGGGCGGGAAGTGCCCGCCCGTCGCCCGCCGCCCCCCCAGGACTGCCGGGACCCAGACCCCGGCGTCCGATCTGGACGGTCGACGACGACCGTTGTTGCTGCGCAGCCGGACGATGATGCCCGACGCCGCCGAGCAGCCGCCCGTACCGCGGCTGCTCGTTCTGGCACCTGGTCCCCCGCCAGGCGAGCCTCGACCGGTAGGACTGCCCCCGCCATGGGCCGTCCGGCCCGATACCGTGATTCGATGGGGGAGTGACCCTGCTCGACGCGGTAGTGGTGGGTTCAGGACCCAACGGCCTGGCGGCCGCGGTGACGCTCGCCCGCGCGGGGCTAGGGGTCCGGGTCCTCGAGGCCGAGCCGACGATCGGTGGCGGCGCCCGCACCGTCGCGATCCCCGAGCTCGCGGACGGCATGCTGTTCGACCTCTGCTCCGCCGTGCACCCCATGGCCTGGGCGTCGCCGTTCTTCCGCTCCTTCGATCTCTCCGCACGCGGTGTCGAGCTCGTCGCGCCCGAGGTCGCCTACGCCCATCCGCTCGACGGCGGACGCGCGGGCATCGCCTTCCGCGACCTGGCTCGAACCGCCGACCGGCTCGGGCCCGACGGCGACGCCTGGGGCGACCTGCTGGGCCCGCTCACCGCCCACTGGCGGCAGGTCACGGCGCTCGCCCTGGGGGACAAGCGCACGGTGCGCGGCATGGTGGAGGGCGTGCCCGGTTCCGGCGGGCACACGCTCCCCGTGCGGGCGCTCGCCTCGATGGTCGGGCCTGGTCTGCACTTCGGCTCCGCGCTCCTCGAGCAGGGCGGGCCCCGCTGGGACCGCAGGTTCCTCACGGACGAGGCCAAGGCGCTGCTCACCGGTGTCGCGGCACACAACATCACACCGCTCCCGTCGCTCGGGGGCGCGGGGACGGCCCTGCTCCTCGCGGCGCTCGCGCACGCCGACGGCGGCTGGGCGATCCCGGTCGGCGGCTCCCAGGCGATAGTGAACGCGATGGTCCGCGACCTGGAGGCGCACGGAGGAACCGTCGAGACCGGCCGCCGGGTCGAGAGCTGGTCCGACCTGCCGCCCGCGCGCGCCGTCTTCTTCGACACCACGCCCAGCACACTGCTCCGGATCGCCGGGGACCGGGTCCGGCCGGGGCGCCGTGCTGCCCTGCGACGGTTCCGGTACGGGAACGCGGCGGCCAAGGTCGACTTCGTCCTCGACGGCCCGGTGCCCTGGCAGGTGCCCGACGTCGGGCGTGCCTCCACCGTGCACGTCGGCGGCACGCGGGCCGAGCTGGTGGCCGCGGAGGACAGCGTCGCGCACGGGCTGCATGCCGACCACCCGGTGGTCCTGGTCAGCGACCCGAGCGTCGCCGACCCGAGCCGGCCGCGCGGTCCCCAGCGGCCCTTGTGGACGTACGCGCACGTGCCGGCGGGATCCACGCAGGACGTCACGGAGGCGGTGACCAGGCAGATCGAGCGGTTCGCGCCCGGCTTCCGCGACGTCGTCGTCGGTTCGCGGTGCATACCGGCCGCACAGATGGAGCGGCACAACCAGAACTACCCGGGTGGCGACATCTCCGCAGGGGCGGCCACGATGTGGCAGATGGTCGCGCGCCCCACGCTCGCACCCGACCCCTACCAGGTCGCCGAGGGGCTCTACCTGTGCTCCGCCTCGACCCCGCCCGGGCCGGGCGTGCACGGGATGGGTGGCTGGTACGCGGCCCGCCGGGCGCTGCTGCGGGAGTTCGACGTCCGCTCGCTGCCGGACCTCCGTCCGTGACCCACCCGACCCGGACGCGTCTTGCACTCTCATGGTCCGAGTGCCAATAATGTCTTAGCACTCTCCGTTCGAGAGTGACAGCAAGGGTCGAATGGTGAGGCCTCCGGTCACGGCGAGACATGATCGTCGGGACGGCAGGCCGTCCGTCGCGGGCACCGGCCGGCCTGGACAAGCCACCAGCGGAGGATTCATCCCCATGGCCAAGATCATCGCTTTCGACGAGGTAGCTCGTCGGAGCATGGAGCGCGGGCTCAA
This sequence comes from Promicromonospora sp. NPDC023805, assembly GCF_040639635.1. Lineage (NCBI taxonomy): Bacteria > Bacillati > Actinomycetota > Actinomycetes > Micrococcales > Promicromonosporaceae > Promicromonospora > Promicromonospora sp. NPDC023805. Next base: position 19,856 of record NZ_JBFAAH010000023.1, read on the forward strand.
CCAGCTCGCCGACACGGTGAAGGTCACGCTCGGCCCGAAGGGCCGCAACGTTGTTCTTGACAAGAAGTGGGGCGCCCCCACGATCACGAACGACGGTGTCTCGATCGCCAAGGAGATCGAGCTCGACGACCCGTTCGAGCGGATCGGCGCGGAGCTCGTCAAGGAGGTCGCCAAGAAGACTGACGACGTCGCGGGTGACGGCACCACCACCGCCACCGTGCTCGCCCAGGCGCTCGTGAAGGAGGGCCTGCGCGTCGTTGCCGCCGGTGCCAACCCGATCGCCATCAAGCGTGGCATCGAGAAGGCCGTCGAGGCCGTCACCGAGCAGCTGCTGAACGCCGCCAAGGACATCGAGACCAAGGAAGAGATCGCCGCCACGGCCGCCATCTCGGCCGGTGACCCGGCGATCGGCGAGCTCATCGCCGAGGCCCTCGACAAGGTGGGCAAGGAAGGCGTCATCACCGTCGAGGAGTCGAACACCTTCGGCCTCGAGCTCGAGCTCACCGAGGGTATGCGCTTCGACAAGGGCTTCCTTGCCCGCTACTTCGAGACGGACCCCGAGCGCCAGGAAGCCGTGCTCGAGGACCCGTACGTCCTGATCGTCGAGTCGAAGATCTCGAGCGTCAAGGACATGCTGCCGCTGCTCGACCAGGTCATGAAGTCGGGCAAGTCGCTCCTCATCATCGCCGAGGACGTCGAGGGCGAGGCCCTGGCGACCCTGGTGCTGAACAAGATCCGTGGCACCTTCAAGTCCGTCGCCGTCAAGGCTCCGGGCTTCGGCGACCGCCGCAAGGCCATGCTGCAGGACATCGCGATCCTCACCGGCGCACAGGTCATCACCGAGACGGTGGGCCTCAAGCTGGAGAACGCCACGCTCGAGGAGCTCGGCCAGGCGCGCAAGGTCGTCGTCACCAAGGACGAGACCACGATCGTCGAGGGTGCCGGCGAGGCCGACCTCATCGCCGGTCGCGTGAACCAGATCCGCAGCGAGATCGACAAGTCCGACTCGGACTACGACCGCGAGAAGCTGCAGGAGCGCCTCGCCAAGCTGGCCGGTGGCGTCGCCGTCATCAAGGCCGGCGCGGCCACCGAGGTTGAGCTCAAGGAGCGCAAGCACCGCATCGAGGACGCCGTTCGCAACGCGAAGGCTGCCGTCGAAGAGGGCATCGTCGCCGGTGGTGGCGTGGCCCTCATCCAGGCCGGTGCCGTCGCGTTCGCCAAGCTCGAGCTCGAGGGCGACGAGGCGATCGGTGCCTCGATCGTGCGTGCCGCGATCGACGCCCCGCTCAAGCAGATCGCCATCAACGCCGGCCTCGAGGGCGGCGTCGTGGCGGAGAAGGTGCGCAACCTCCCCACCGGTCACGGCCTGAACGCCGCGACCGGCGTGTACGAGGACCTGCTCGCCGCCGGTGTGAACGACCCGGTCAAGGTGACCCGTTCTGCTCTGCAGAACGCGGCCTCCATCGCCGCGCTGTTCCTCACCACCGAGGCAGTCGTCGCCGACAAGCCGGAGCCCGCGGGCGCCCAGGGCGGCGACCCGACCGGTGGCATGGGCGGCATGGACTTCTGAGTCCTGCCTGACCCGCCCGGGCCCCGGCCCAGGCACCTTGTCCGACGCCGGTCGGTCACCCTCCCTACGGAGGGCGACCGGCCGGCGTCGGCCATTTGTTCGTGAGAATTGTCGTGCGGACTCGTCAGGAGAACATGCGAACCGCTGCCGCCTCCGCCTCCGCATAGGTGCGCGCAGCGGCCGCCAGGGCCGCCTGGATCGCGTCCAGGGCGCCCTCCACCTGTGCCTGCGCCCCACGCCACTGCGCGACGGTGCCGCCGAACGCGGCGGCCGCCGGGCCGTGCCAGGTCGCCTGCAGGGCGTCGAGATTGCGCATCAGCGCCCCCACCTCCGTCCGCACGGCCGCCACCGAGCCCGCCACTGCCGCGCCCGCCTGCTCCACCTGGTCGCTGTCGACCTCGAACCGCATGGTCATCCCTCCCGCGCGCCGGCCCGTCCGGCGTCGTCCATCCGACGGTAGGTACGTGCGGCCCGACGGCGGAGCGTGTCCGGGGGCGGCTGTGCACAGGCGCGCCCCAGCCGGAGGTGTGGTCGTGCTCGGAACGCTGCCCGGCCGTGGGGAGGGTCCGGCTCAGACGGCGTCGAGCTTCGACTGCTCCTTGCGCAGCCGGTGCAGCTCCATGTCGAGGTTCTGCCGCGCGGGCTCCTCCCACGCGGCGCCCATCGGGCTCAGGAACAGCGACTTACGGGCGAGCAGTCGCTCGATGACCCGGATCCGCGCCCTGAGGTAGTCCTCGATCGGGATGTGCGCGTACTCCGCACGCACCGCAGCCTTGTACTCCTTGTAGCGCTGGGGCTCGGCGGCGAGCATCGCGAGGTCGGCGTCGTTCAGCACCGCGGCGTCGAAGTCCGTGGGGTTCGGCGCATGCCGAACTATGGCGTTGACCAGCGCGGCCACCCGGTCGGCCGCACGTGCGGGCACCCCGAGCCCGGTCAGCTCGTCGTGGGCGAGGAGCGCGGAGGCGGTCGACTGCTCGCCACCCTGCGAGGCCTCCGCCACCTTCTTGTCGGAGCTGAACACCGCACCGTGGTACCAGGCGGCGAGGCGCACCAGGTCGGGTTCGTGCGTCTCCTCGGCCAGCTGGTCCACCCGGTGCAGGACGGCGGCGAGGTGGCGCAGGTTGTGAAACGCCCGGCGCTCGTCGGCCCAGCGGCCCAGAAGACCCTGACCGACTTCCTCGATCGCCTCGGTCCCCGCCGTGGCCCCCGCGCCCAGCGCACTGCGGACGAAGGACGTGAGCAACCACTGCGGCGCGTCAGACGTGAGCACGCCCATGTGAATTCTGCCTAACGGTCGATGTCGGTCACTGCACCGCCAGCCTATTACCGAATGGGTCAGCGGCGACTACTACCGTCTTGGATGCTGGTCACGACTCCGACACGTCGTGTCGTGGCTCAGAGCGGCAGGGTGACCTGGACGGTGAGGCCGCCACCGTCGGTCGGCGCTACCTCGACGTGCCCACCGTGCGTGCCCACGATTGCCGCGACGATCGCCATGCCGAGCCCCGAGCCGCCGGACTCGCGGGTGCGGGACGAGTCCGCGCGATAGAACCGCTCGAAGATCCTGCGGCCTTGCTCCTCGCTGAGGCCGGGGCCGTGGTCGCGCACCTCGAGCACCGCCACGCCGTCGTCCTTCCGCACGCCGAGCGCGATCTCCGCGGGCGTACCCGCAGGGGTGTGCCGCGCGACGTTGCCGATGAGGTTGGTGACCACCTGCCGCAGGCGATCGCCGTCGCCCTCCACGACCAGTGTGTCGGGTACCTGACCCGCCGGGTCGTCCGGGGCGGCGTCGGCGTCGAGCGGTACCAGCGCGACCTCGCGCGTCGGGTCCAGTGCGTGCAGGTCCTGGACGGAGTCGCGTGCGAGCGCGACCAGGTCGACGTCGGCCCGGGCGATCGGGCGGCCCTCGTCGAGCCGGGCGAGCACCAGCAGGTCGTTGACCAGCGTGCCCATGCGGCGTGCGGCGTCCTCGATGCGGAGCATCGTGTCGTCGACCTTCTCCGTGCTGTCCAGGGCGCCCATCCGGTACAGCTCGCCGTACCCGCGGATCGTCGCGACCGGAGTGCGCAGCTCGTGCGACGCGTCCGAGACGAACTGGCGCATCCGCACCTCTGAGGCCTCCTGTGCGGCGAAGGCCCGCTCGATCTGCGTCAGCATCGCGTTGAGCGACGCCGCGAGGGAGCCCATCTCCGTGCCGGCCGGAGCCTCGGGGACGCGCTGCGAGAGGTCGCCCGCCGCGATCTGGGCCGCGGTGTGCTCCACCGACCGGAGCGACCGGAGCGACCGTTCGACGAGCACCCATGCCGTGAGCCCGCCGAGCAGCACGATGCCCAGGCCGGACATGATCAGGGTGCGGGTCACTATCGAGATCGTCCGGTCCATGGCGGCCAGGGGCAGCGCGATGTAGACGACAGCACGTTCACCGGTCGCCTGGAGTCTGCCGACCAGGGCGATGGCACGCCAGCTCTTGCTCCCCGCGGAGTGGTCCGTCCCAGGGACCGTGAACGGCTCGCCACCGCCCGACGCGGCCTCCTCGTACGTCATGTCCGGCAGCTCCGGCTTGCCGTAGCGCGTGATCGCCCAAGTGCCCTGCGTGCTGTGCCCGCCCTCCTCGCCCACACCCTCGACGTAGTAGTCGCTGGGCAGCCCTTGCGAGGACGCCTTCAGTACCTCGCTGGGGTTGAGAGCGGTCGTGCGCAGATGGTCGTCCACCTGCTGGACGAGGAAGCCCGACACCACAGTCGTCGTCGCGACCGCCGCGATGCCCAGCCCCGCCGCGAGCAGCAGCGAGATGATCGCGACCAGCCGGGCGCGCAGGGGGATGCCGGACAGGCGCTCCTTGGCCCGCTCAAGCACGGGCGGGCTGCGGAGCGCGGAGCAGATACCCCACTCCGCGCTTCGTGTGGATCAGGGGTGGCAGGGTCTCGCCGTCGATCTCCAGGGTGTCGATCTTGCGCCGCAGGTAGGAGATGTACGACTCGACGATGTTCGCGTCGCCGCCCCAGTCGTACTGCCACACGTGGTCCAGGATCTGCGCCTTGGACAGGACGCGGCCGGAGTTGAGCATGAGGTAGCGCAGCAGCTTGAACTCGGTGGGGGACAGGTCCACCTCGACGCCGGCGCGCCGCACCTCGTGCGAGTCCTCGTCCATCTCGAGGTCTCCGACGTGCAGCACCGCCTCCTCCTCGGGGGCGGGCACACCGGTGCGGCGCAGCACCGCGCGGATCCGGGCCACCACCTCTTCGAGGCTGAAGGGCTTGGTCACGTAGTCGTCGCCGCCGACGGTGAGGCCCTGCACCTTGTCCTGCGTGTCGTCCTTCGCGGTCAGGAAGACGACGGGGGTGTGCCTGCCGGTCGCCCGCATCCGGCGGGTCACGGTGAAGCCGTCCATGTCGGGGAGCATCACGTCGAGCACCACGAGGTCGGGCTCGACGTCGCGGACGAGCTGAAGTGCGCCGTTGCCGTCCGCTGCCGCATGCACCTCGAAGCCCGCGAAGCGCAGGGAGGTGGACAGGAGCTCGCGAATGTTCGGTTCGTCGTCGACCACGACGAGACGCGCTTCAGGAGTAGCCATGCTTCCAGTGTGCGACCGGTTCCTGAGGAGTGCCTGAGATTCGCCCGGGAAATCGCCAGGTCCTCTCGTGGCGGAATCCGTCCGGCCCGGCACCTGCCACGCGGCTAGGCTGGGGGGCATGTCAGCACCGTTCCCGCAGGTTCCAGGGCAGACGCCCCGGCGCACGTATCTCATCGTCGACGGTGAGAACATCGACGCCACGCTCGGCATGAACGTGCTGAACCGCCGTCCCGCACCCGAGGAGCGTCCCCGCTGGGACCGCATCTCCGCGTTCGCGGAGAAGGTGTGGTCCCAGGAGGTCGTGCCGCTCTTCTTCCTGAACGCGACGTCCGGCCAGATGCCCATGCCGTTCGTGCAGGCGCTGCTCGCAATGGGCTACAAGCCCATCCCGCTTGCGGCGCAGGGTTCGGAGAAGGTGGTCGACGTCGGTATCCAGCGCACGCTCGACGCGCTGATGGACCGTCCCGGCGACGTGCTGCTCGCGAGCCACGACGGCGACTTCCTGCCGCAGATCGAGGCGCTGCTCGACGACGACGACCGGCGCGTGGGCCTGCTCGGCTTCCGGGAGTTCGTCAACGCCCGGTTCACGGAGCTGGAGCAGCGCGGCCTGGTCATGTACGACCTGGAGGCCGACGCCGACGCCTTCACGACGATGCTGCCGCGCGTCCGGATCATCCCGATCGAAGAGTTCGACCCGCTCCGCTACCTGTAGCGAGCCGCCCGTCCGACTCGTTGAGTGCTGGATATTTGCCCTTCCAGGCGCGCTGGAAGGGCGAATATCCAGCACTCAACGGGGTGTCAGTCGTTCGAGATCGTGACCGTGCCCTCGTAGGCCTCGCGGTCGCCCTGCGGCTGGACCGGGCGGGCGTTGTTGTCGTAGGCGTTCTTGAGGACCGCTATCTGCTCCGCCGACAGCTCGATGGGTTCGTGGTAGACGACCCAGTCGACGCCCTCGGTGCACGGTGGCGTCGTCAGGCTGCCCGCGTACTCCTCGAAGGTCGGGTCCGCCGGCAGCATCGCGGCGACGTCGATCGGCAGCTCGTCGGAGCCCGGCTCGGCCGCGCCGTCGATGAACGGCTGCCAGGCCTCGTTCTCGTCACCCTCCTGGGCGAGGACGCCGAGGACGAGTGCCTGTCCGTCCTCGGTCGTGTGGACGAAGTGGAACTCGGCGTCCAGCGCCTTGCCCTCGACCGTGTGCTCCGACGGCATGTGGAAGTGCACCTGGGCCAGGTCGAACTCGTTGTCCTTCCACTCGACCTCGGACGCGTCTCCGTCGGGTACGAGCTGGATCGTGTGGCCGGTGTCGACCGACTCCCCGACGGTGGGTGACGACGAGATCTTCGGGTGCGCCGTCAGCTTCGTCTCGGCGTGGTCGGGCAGGTCGATGGGCGACTGCGCGTCGCCGGCCTCGCACTCCGCGAAGTCCTTGGCCAGGTGGCCCCACTCGTCCGGGCCCTCCTCGCCGTCGTACGACCAGTGCACCTCGCCGGCGGCGTGCTCGGCGGGCGGCGGGGCGGACGACGCGGCCTCACCGGGCGAGCCGCCCGCCGCGCAGGATGCGAGCAGCGGGGCGACGAGCAGGAGGGCGGGCAGGGCGAGCTTCTTCATGTGGCTACCTCTCGTGGGGATCAGCCGATCGCCCGGGTCCAGGAGACCGGCAGGTCAAATTACTCCCGATCTCCTTGCTCGAGGCACCCACCCGGATGTGACGTGCGACGCGTTATCTCGCGGGCGTCGGCCACCAGGCACGGACCGTGCCGAGCCTCCGGAGCGTGCCGGGACGTCCGCCGCCGAACCCGCCGCCGCCGAACCCGCCACCGATCCGTGCGGTAGCTGCGTGCCTGCGGGAACGTACGACCCTCGGGTCGAGCAGGATGCCGCCGAGCATCATGCCGCCGGTGATGGGGCCGTTCTCGTCCGAGCCGTCCGCGTCGGGCTCCGCCTTGGCAGCGGCCGCGATCACCATGGCGTCCGCGTCCTCGCGGGCGAGCCGCGCGGCCTCCTGCACGAGCTTGCTCGCCCGCTGGGCCTCCCCGAGGGCCGCTGCGGGGTCGGCCGGCTGGAGCGAGCGGGCGGCGTCGGCCAGTCTTGCCGCCTCCGCGAGCCGCGTCCGTGCGGGCGAGCCGACGGCGCCGCGGCGCGTCGCGACGAAGTCGGCGGTCTGCCGGAGCTGCTCGTCGACCCGGCCGAGGGTGTCCCGCAGCAGCGCGGACGCCCGGGCCGCGACCTCCGTGAAGTCCCGGGTCCCGGCGAGCGCGGCGTCGAGCGCGGCCTCCGCGGCCGCGATGCGCTGCAGCCCGGCGAGCGGGTCACCGCCCTCCCGCGTGACCTCGACGTGCTTGAGCGAGGCCTGCGCGGCGGTGCGCGCGAGGGTCACCCGGAAGTCGCCCTCGACGGACCGGGCGGCGACCACGTCCTGCGTCAGCGACGCTATCGACTTGTCGAGCCGCCCTGCTGCCCGGTCGAGGTGCGCGGCGGTGCCGTCGACGGCGTCGAGCAGCATGACCGCCTGGCCGAGCGCGTTCTGCGCGCCCCTCGCGTGCGCGACGGCTACCGCCTTCTGCCCGGCCTCCAGGGCGGAACGCCCGGCGGACACCGCCGCCTTGGCGTTGACCAGCAGCAGCTCGGCCTGCTCGGGGTTGCCCGAGACCATCGCCAGCGCTTCCGCCGGATACCGCCCGGCGAGCCGCTCGAGGGCCGCGTGCGTCGCGGCCACCCGGTCGCTGACCTCCGGCTCCCTGGCGACGACGTCGGCCAGCAGCTCTGGCGCGCGCTGCTGCAGGCGGCGCAGGTCGTCGAACGCACGGGTGCGGGCGTCGAGCGTGTCCGCTGCGCTCTCGCACAGCGCGATGACCCGGGTCAGGCGCGCGCGCCGCTCGGCGTCCCCGAGCACCGGGAGGTGCTCCTCTGCCGCGCGATGGCCGGCCCGCGCGGCGCCGTCGGCCTGCGCGTCTTCCGCTTGCGCGGCGACATCCAGTGCGGCGACGTCCAGCTCCTGCCGGATCGCGAAGGCCTGCCGGACGTCGGCGGCGGCGCGCGCCAGGATCAGCTCGAAGTCCCTCGTCGCGTCGGCGCCCAGCTCCGCGCGGGCGAAGCCGAGCTCCTGCTCGCACGTCTTGAGCGCGTCGTCGATGCGGACCAGGGAGCCTGACGCGCGCTCGTCGAGCTCGGGGACGGGCAGGTCGGCGAGCTCGTCCGGGACCGGGCCGCGGGCCGTCGCGGAGCGGTCGGTGAGCCGGGCCAGGCGGGGCAGGACCCGGGGGAGGGCGAAGCGCCACAGGACGTACCCCAGGGCGGCGAGCACGAGCACCCCGGCCACTGCGACACCTGCGACGAGGAGCGGGCTGGTCGCGGAAGTGGCGGCGCGCCGGACGGTGTCGGCGGCGTCCGTCGCGGCGGGCGCCCAGCGCTCGTCCTCGACCGCTGATGCCACCGTTCTGTCGATGGAGCGGAGCTGCGCCGTGGTGAGGGGGACGTTGGTGTCGGCGGACAGCCCGAACTCGTGGTCGACGGTGGCGACGGCCAGCAGGAGGTCGTCCGGGCCGAGGCCCGACTGGTTGGCGCTCGCGTTGGCCCAGTCCACGGGCTCCGTGCCGTCGAAGCTCTCGATGTACACGACGAACATGCGCAGGTCCGACTCGTCGGCGAGCCGGTCGAGCGCGGAGTCGACGTCCTGGCGCTCGGCGTCGCTGAGCGCGCCGGCGCCGTCCGTCACCTGGTCGGTGAGGGTGATCGGCGGCGACGCCGGCAGCACGTCCGACATCAGCTGCGCCTGGGTCGCCGCGGACAGCCGCGGCGAGACGGAAGGCATCGGCTCGGACGGCATGGTGACCGTGGCGTTGGCGGCCTGGGAGGTAGCCGCCAGCACGACACCGACAAGGCCTGCGAAGGCCACGATCGCCCAGCCCCCGGATGCCCGGGTACTGGGTTCGTGCTGATGCTCGTGCCTAGCTGAGGACTCGATCACGTCCTGATAGTCACCCCGGGTTCAAGACCACGCAATCGGAGAGCGTGACGTTGCAGATCTGCAACGAATCCCCAGGTAAACGCCCAGCGTGAAGCGCATTTTCACAGCGTGGCCGAGGGCCTGCTCAGCAGTGGGCTCGACCCCCGCCCGGATCCTCAGGAAGCCGCGGAGTCCGCCGGTGACTCGTCCAGGTCCTCGGCGTCGACTATGCGGTAGGCGTAACCCTGCTCGGCCAGGAACCGCTGCCGGTGTGCGGCAAAGTCCTGGTCGACGGTGTCCCGCGCGACCACCGCGTAGAAGTGCGCCGTGCGGCCGTCCGCCTTGGGCCGCATGATGCGCCCGAGACGCTGCGCCTCCTCCTGCCGCGACCCGAAGGAACCCGACACCTGGATCGCAACGGAGGCCTCCGGCAGGTCCACCGAGTAGTTGGCGACCTTGCTCACGACGAGGCGCGAGATCTCACCCTCGCGGAACGCCCCGAAGAGCCGCTGCCGCTCCTTGTTGGTGGTCGCCCCGGTGATGATCGGCGCGTCGAGGTGCTCGGCCAGCTCCTCGAGCTGGTCGATGTACTGCCCGATGACGAGCACCTGGTCGTCGGGGTGGCGCGCCACCAGCTGCTCTACCACCTTCTTCTTGCCCGACGCCGACGCGGCGAGCCGGTACTTGTCCTCCATCTCGGCCGTCGCGTACGTCATGCGCTCGCTCTCCGGGAGCGTGAGCCGCACCTCCACGCAGTCGGCGGGCGCGATGTAGCCCTGCGCCTCGATGTCCTTCCACGGCGCGTCGAACCGCTTGGGCCCGATCAGGCTGAACACCTCGTCCTCGCGGCCGTCCTCGCGCACCAGGGTGGCGGTCAGGCCGAGGCGGCGTCGGGCCTGCAGGTCCGCCGTCATCCGGAAGACCGGGGCCGGGAGCAGGTGGACCTCGTCGTACAGGACCAGGCCCCAGTCGCGGGCGTCGAGCAGCTCGAGGTGCGTGTAGACGCCCTTCCGCTTGGTGGTCAGCACCTGGTAGGTGGCGATGGTGACCGGCTTGATCTCCTTGCGGGCGCCGGAGTACTCGCCGATCTCGTCCTCGGTCAGCGTCGTGCGCCGCACCAGCTCGTCGCGCCACTGGCGCGCGCTCACTGTGTTGGTCACCAGGATGAGCGTCGTCGTCCCCGACTTCGCCATGGCGCCCGCGCCGACGATCGTCTTGCCGGCGCCGCAGGGCAGCACCACGACGCCCGAACCGCCGTGCCAGAACCCGTCGACGGCCTGCGCCTGGTAGGGCCGCATCTCCCACGGCTTGGCCTTCTCGTGCTCGGTCCGCGGCTTGGTGACCGGGCTGAGCTCGATCGGGTGCTTCTCGCCGTCGACGTAGCCCGCGAGGTCCTCGGCCGGCCAGCCGAGCTTGAGCAGCACCTGCTTGAGGTGGCCGCGCTCGGAGGGGTGCACCAGGACCGTGGAGTCGTCCAGCCGCTCGCCGACCAGGCCCGCGGTGCGCCGTGACTTCAGGACCTCCGCGAGGACCGCCCGGTCGGTGGTGCGCAGCACCAGGCCGTGCGCCGGGTCCTGCGCCAGCACGAGACGCCCGTAGCGGGCCATCGTCTCGGCGACGTCGACCAGCAGCGCGTGCGGCACCGGGTAGCGGCTGAACTCGAGGAGCGTGCTCACCACCTGCTCCGCGTCGTGGCCGGCCGCGCGCGCGTTCCACAGGCCCAGCGCCGTCAGGCGGTAGGTGTGCACGTGCTCGGGCGCGCGCTCCAGCTCGGCGAACGGCGCGATCGAGCGCCGCGCCCTCTCGGCGTCCGGGTGGTCGACCTCCAGCAGGAGCGTCTTGTCGCTCTGCACGATCAACGGGCCGTCGGGCATGGGGGTCTCCCTCAGTTCTGCTCTGGTCCTGCTACTGCGCCTACTGCGCCTACTGCTGCTACAGCGGTTCTGCGGCCGACGGCGGACTGCTGCCTACGGCGTGGATGACGTCGGCAGGACCGACGCGATGCGGTGGACGGCGATCGTCAGCTCGGCCTCTCGATCCGGGTCGAGAGCACGGAGCCGCCCGCCGTCGAGGTTCAGGGGCTTCAGCTCGCGGCGCTCCAGCCGGCCGGTGTGACCGGCCACCTCGACGATCACCGTGGTGCCGTCGCGGAGCGCGTCGCGTAGCAGTGCCAACCCGTCAGCGGGGTGCTGTGTTCCCGGGTCCTCGCCCAGGGCGTCCGCCGCGGACGTCACCGGGCGGTCCAGGGACGGTGCGTCGGCCGCCGCGAGCGGCTCCAGCGCGCCCGGCCGCGGCCGGTCCGCCGACGGCTCCGGCCGAGGTGGCACAGCGCTGACGACGCGGTACCCGCGCAGCGGGATGCCGCCGCCGGACGTCGAGACCGACCGCGCGACCTCCGCGGCGTCGGCCCGGGCCCGGGCGCCTGCGCGCGCCGCGTCCTCCACGGCGCGCAGGTCGGCGACCAGCGCCTCCGGGTCGGGGGAGCGCTCGACGACCTCGGCGGTCGTGCCGGCGCCCATCCGGATGGCTGCCGCCGAGCGGGGAGCGGGCATCGCCCGGCCCGTCACGCCCCGGCGGGCGACGAGCACGCGCCCGTCCGGCCCTTCGAGGGCCGAGACCAGGCCGCGCTTGCGCAGCGCCTCGTGCAGGGCCGACGCGGGGACGGACGCCGCGAGCACGGTCGGCGCGAGCCGCACCAGGCCGAGGCCCACGAGCGTCGGGTCGTGCTCGAGGCCGGCGAGCACCGTCGCGTCGGCGGCCCGCAGGTAGGACGACGCGGTACCCACCCGCACCGCGCCGTGCCGCCGCGCGGTGTCCCGGACCAGGTACTCCAGGGGCTGCGGGACCGGCACCGGGGACCGGTGGGCGAGCTCGTCGAGCATGCCGTCAGCGGTCTCGCCCTGGTCGAGCGCCCGCGTGACGGACGCCGGGCTGAACCGCACGGTGGTCGCGGCGCCCCGCGACTCGATGTCCGTCGACCGCTCCAGCAGCCGCGCGAGCCCGCGCGACGGGCGGCCGGGGACTATCCCCGTCAGGTCGCCCTGGAGCAGGATCTCGTCCACCTCGTGGGGCAGGACGGCGCGCAGCGCCTCAGCGGGACCGTTCCCCGACCCGTCTTCCGACGTGAGCAGCGCCCGGCCCGGCGTCGAGAGCGCGCCGGCCCCCGTCACGCCCAGCCACTCGGCCTCGGTCAGCAGACCCTCGACGGCGGTCGCGGGCGGCACGGAGCGCGGCGTGTGCCAGGTCAGCACCTCGACCACGTCCTCGGGTGTGGGCGCAAGAACGGTGCCGTCGGCCGGCTCGGCCGCGAGCACGCCCAGCACGCCGTTGCGCAGCCGGGGCACCCACGGCCGCTGCAGGTCCGGTGACAGCGGCGCCCGGAGCGCCCCCTTGTCGTCGCGGGAACCCACGAGCCACGGTGCCCGGCGGGAGGCCAGCCAGGCCTCGACGAGCCGCGCCCAGCGGGCGGCGTCGTCCAGGTCGTCCCAGTCGGTGACGGTCGGCACGTACGACGGCGGCGCTTCGCCGTCGTCGCGGACGAGGCCGGCCAGCACGGCGACCTCGACCACGAAGGCTGTGGCCGGCTCGTCCGTCTCCAGCTGGGCGGCGACCTTGCGCAGGTCGCGCACGCCCAGGCCGCCCGCACGGAGGACCGACGGCGGGCTCTCGTCCCACGACTGCCGGAGCAGCCGGACACGCCGGACGAGCTCGAGCGCCGCGCTCGCCGCCTCGGCGTCGGCGGTGGCGGTCGGTACCGCCCGGCCCTGCGGCTCGGGCGGCAGGGTGCGCGGCTCGCGATGGGTGTGCCCGTCGCGGAGCGCCAGCCCGACCAGGCGCGGCAGCACGACGTGCCTGGCGTCCGACCGGACCAGCAGATGCTCGGTGACCAGCCAGTTCACGGCGTCCCGCGGCCGGGTGCCCGCAGGCGGCACGACGCCGACCGGGGGACCCCAGGCGAGCGCGTCGAGGATCGCGCGGGCACCGGGCGGCGCTTCGGTGAGGAGCGCGCCCAGCGCCGCCGCGGTCTCGGTCCTGCCGGTGGCCGACCCGAGGGCGTTGCCCACCGCCGCGGTCAGCCCGGCCGGGACGGGGTCGAGGTGCGGCCCCAGCCCCGCGGGGTTCGGGCCGAGCAGCTCGTCGAGGCCCGGCACCGTGCGCAGGTCGAGCGTGGTGCCGTACTCGCCGCCCGCGTCCCAGAGCAGTGCCTGCTCGACGGCGCGGCGGACGGCGGCGTCGACACGTGGTCCGTCCTCCGCCGACCCGCCGAGCGCCCAGGTGACGACCTCGGTGCTGAGCGGCCCGGCCAGGGGCGACTCGCCGGAGCTCTCCTCCGGGGGTCCGGACGGCAGGCGGAAGACGGGCTCCAGGGCGAGCACCGCCTCCAGCACCTGCAGGATCAGGGCGTCGGAGCGTGCGAGGGCGCGTTCGAGAGAGGTGCGGCTGGAGGCGCGGGCCGCGAGCGAGCGGAGCGTCGAGGGAGAGGGCGCGGCTAGATCAGGACGGGCGCGCAGGAGCGCGGCGAGCGCGGTGTCCGAGCGCTGCCGGAGGTCGTCGGCGAAGTGCCGCGTGGCCGCCGCCGGCGCTGCGGGGAGCGAGGAGGCCATCCTGACGATGCTACGCGGGTTTCCGGGGCCGAAGTTCGGCCGGTCCACTCCCGGGGCTGCCTCAGGCCTGCGCCGTGCGGCGGCAGACCTCCTCCCACGGCGTCGGAGTGATGCCGAAGCGGGCGCGGGCGGCAGTGTCGTCCAGGACGTACGGGCGCTCCCACTGGTAGATGATCTCGCGCATCTCCCGCATGAACGGGGAGACCAGGGCGGTGGCGCCCAGGGCGGCGCCACGCAGGGAGGAGACCTTCACCGGCGTCTTGCCGACGCTGGCCAGGACGTCGGTGAGGGCCTGCGCCTGGGTCCGTGGCGCGTTGCTCGGGACGTGCCAGACCCTGCCGTGCGCGCCCTGGTCCGCGGCGGCGGCGACCAGGGTGCGGGCCGCGTCCGCGACGTCGGTGAAGCTGTGGGGCAGGTCGGTGCGGCCCATCATCATGACGCGCTTGCCCTGCAGCGCACCGGGAACCACACGCGAGATGTGGCCGTTGCCGCCGACGCCGCGCCCCATGTAGTCGGAGCCGCGGATCTCGACGGCGCGCAGCCGCCCGGCGTCGTGCGCGGCCCTGGCGTCGGCCCACATCCGGGCGCGGAGGCGGCCCTTGTGGTCGGTCGCGGCGTCGGGCAGGTCCTCGGAGAGCGGGACGTCGACGGGGCCGTACGGGTAGAGCGTGCCCGTGATCGCGTGGACGGCGCCGGAACGCTCGGCGGCCGACAGGAGCGAGGCGGCGAGCGCGGGCCAGACGCGCTCCCACTGTGTGTAGTCGCCGGGGTTGGCGCAGTTGTAGAGGTAGCCGGTGCCGTCGGCGGCACGGGACAGCGCGTCGGCGTCCGAGGCGTCCAGGGCGAGGTGCTCGACGCCGGCGATCCCGGTGCTGCGGCCCGAACGGCTCGCGACGGTGACGCGGGAGCCGCGCTCGGCCAGCAGGGCGGCGACGTGAGTGCCGATGGGGCCGGCTCCGACGATGAGGTGGCGGTCAGTCATGATCATTGCTCCATTCCGAGAGCGGTGCTCTCGTTCGATGCCGCAAGCGTGGCACGAGCGGGTGCGCCTTGGCAAGAGCAGTGCTCGCGTTTGTGTGCGGTGATCCATCGGTGGCACCCTGGAGCCCATGAGCCCGGCCCGAACCGCACGTGCCCTCGCCCGCGAGACGATCACCCGCGAGATCCTCGACTCCGCCCGCGAGCGGCTGACCACCGACGGCGCCGCCGGGTTGTCGCTGCGCGCCGTCGCCCGCGACGTGGAGATGGTCTCCTCGGCCGTCTACCGCTACTTCCCGAGCCGCGACGCGCTGCTCACCGCCCTGCTCATCGAGGCGTACGACGAGCTCGGCACCGCCGCAGAGGCCGCGGACGCCGGCGTCGCCGACCGTTCGGACGTCACCGCGCGCTGGCTCGCGACCTTCCGCGCCGTCCGGACCTGGTGCGTCACGCACCCAGGGGAGTTCGGGCTGCTCTACGGCACGCCGGTGCCCGGTTACGCCGCCCCGCGGGACACCGTCGACCCGGCGACACGGGTGGTCCGCGTGCTCATCCGCATAGTGGGGGACGGCTACGCGGCCGGGGCGCGCCCGCCGGTGGTGCCGGCCGCCGCCCCGGGCGCTGCCGCGGACCCGGGGACCGTCGCGCCGGCACTCGCCTTCGTCACGCAGCACGGGCTCATCGAGAGCGCCGGCCCGGCCGGCGACGAGCTGTCGGAGACCGTCCGGCGCGCCCTCATGGCATGGACCGAGCTGTTCGGCGTGATCTCGTTCGAGCTGTTCGGGCACCAGGTGGGCTCGGTCGCGGACCCCGAGGTATGGCTGGACGAGGTGGCGCTACGCCTCGCAGCGGACCTGGGCTTCCAGACCTGAAACCCGGCAAACGCCCCTCCCGGAGCAGGCCCCGGGCAGGTCGCGCGGGCGAAGAGTGCTCAATGCATGCGACGCGGCACGGTTCCGCCCGGTAACCTGGTACTTCCGGTCCAGGTGGCGCGCTCAGCTCGCAGCAGCCAGGGCCGGTCCGGGCAGATCCCCGAGCAGTTCCCAGCAGTTGCCCGAGCAGTCACTGAGCAGTTCCGACAAGCACAGAAGAAGGTCGCAGTGCCCACCGGCAAGGTCAAGTGGTTCGACACCGACAAAGGCTTCGGTTTCATCGCCAACGAGGACGGAGGCGAGGTATTCCTGCACGCCTCCGCGCTGCCCGACGGCGTCGTCCCCAAGCCGGGCGCACGGGTGGACTTCGGGGTGGCCGACGGCCGCCGCGGTCCCCAGGCGCTCGCAGTCAAGGTGCTGGACTCCGCGCCGTCGGTCGCAAAGGCGAAGCGGAAGGACCCTGACGACATGGCTGTGCTCGTCGGCGATCTCACGCAGATGCTGGACCGCGTGGCGAATGATCTGCGCAAGGGGCGTTATCCGAAGAACCCGGAGCTGCTCGCCAAGATGCTGCGCAAGGTCGCAGACGACTTCGACGCCTGAAACCACACGAGGTCCCGAGGAACATGGTCACGACCATCGCGCCCGCCATACGAACACTCACCAGGCGGATCGCCGCACGCTCGAGCCGAGACGCCGTGCTGAACGGTGCCGCAGAGCTCGCGCGCGCCGCCGCACAGGAAGTCGCCGAGCGACCGGAGGACGTCGGGGAGCACCTCGGCACCTTCTTCGAGGACGAGCGGGTGGTCTCCCACCGCTTCAACGCGACCATGCGGGGGTACCGCGGCTGGCACTGGACGGTCACCGTGACGCGCGTGCCGCGCGGCCGGGCCGCCACGATCAGCGAGGTCGAGCTGCTGCCCGGCGACGAGGCAATCCTCGCCCCGGCCTGGCTGCCGTGGTCCGAGCGGCTGCGCCCGGGCGACGTCGGCCCGGGGGACGTGCTGCCGTTCCGCGCCGACGACCCGCGGCTCGAGCCCGGGTACACCTCGACGGGTGACCCCGAGGTGGACGAGGTGGCGATCGACGAGCTGGCGCTCGCCCGCACCCGGGTGCTGTCCCCGCAGGGCCGGGCCGAGGCCGCCGAGCGCTGGTACCGCGGCACGCGCGGCCCCACCACCGCGGGTGCCGTCGCGGCGGCTGCCGAGTGCATGTCCTGCGCGTTCCTCATCCCCCTGTCCGGCTCGATGGGGCAGCTCTTCGGGGTGTGCGCCAACGAGTGGTCGCCCGACGACGGCAAGGTCGTCTCGCTCGACCACGGCTGCGGCGCGCACTCGGAGACCGACGTCGAGGAGCACCCGACCGACTGGCCCGCGCCCGCGCCGCTGATCGACGAGCACGAGGTCGAGGCTGTCTCGCAGGTCCAGCCTGCTTCGCGGGTCGAGCCTGTCGAGACCACCGTCGCCGAGGACGAATCCTCCGCGTGACGCGCGACCCCTTCGGCACCGGTGCGCTCCGGCGCGCGGTGACCGAGGCATGGCGTGCGTCGCCCACGCGCTTCCGCGAGGACGCGAACTCCGAGGAGGACCACGCCCGCGGCTACTACCGCGACCGGGTGGTGGTCGAGCTCGCGCAGAACGCCGCCGACGCCGCCGCCCGCGCCGGGATCCCCGGCCGGCTGACGTTCCGGCTGGAGCTGGACGTCGGCGCGGGCTGGCGCCTCGTCGCCGCCAACACCGGTGCGCCCCTCGACGCCGCCGGCGTCGCGTCGCTCGCGTCCCTGCGGGCCTCCGCGAAGGTCTCGGCCGGCGCCGACGCCGATGCCGGATCCGATGCCGAAGAGGGCTCCGGCGAGGCGATGCGTGCCGTCGGGCGGTTCGGCGTCGGGTTCGCCGCCGTCCGAGCGGTGTCGGACGACGTGGTCGTCCGGTCGCGGACCGGCGGCGTGCGCTTCTCGCTCGCGGGGACGCGCGCGGAGCTGGGCCTCGAGGTCGGCCCGTTGCCGGACGCCCATGCCCCGGACGCCCACGAGGGACGGCTCAGGGGCGAAGCTCGGTCCCGCGGCGACGCGCTGCCCGTGCTGCGACTCCCGTTCCCCGCACCCGGGACGACGCCGGACGAGCCGGACACCGTGGTCGAGCTCGTGCTGCGCGACGCCGACGCCGTGGCCGCCGTCCGCGCTCAGCTCGTAGCGCTCGACGACGCGCTCCTGCTCGCCCTTCCCGCGCTCGACGAAGTGGTCATCGAGGACGACTCCGCAGGTCAGTCGGGTTCTGAACCGCACAGCGTGACGCCGTCGCCGAGCCGGCGCGTGCTGCGCGACGTCGGTTCGCGGTGGCGCGTGCACCGCGCGTCCGGCGCGCTCGGGCCCGACGACAGCCTGCCGTCCGAGGCGCGCCGTCCTGACTGGTCGGTGCTCTGGGCGCTGCCGGTCAGTGGCGGACGCGCGGCAGAGAGCGCGGCGCTGCACGCGCCGACCCCCACCGACGTCCGGCTCACTTTTCCGGCCCTGCTCATCGCGTCGTTCCCCGTCGACCCGGGACGGCGCGGGGTGCTCCCCGGCCCGACGTCGGACCGGGTGGCCGCCGAGGCAGGCCGCGCCTACGCCACGTTCCTGGGTGAGCTCGGTGCCGAGCGCGAGGTCCTCGGCCTCGTGCCGACCGGGCTGCCAGCCGGCGACGTCGACGCAGCGATCCGCGCGTCGGCCGACGCGGCCCTGCGCGACACCCCGCTCCTCCGGCTGAGCACGTTTGCCGAGGTGTCCGAACGCACCGAGGCGGCAGGCGCAGACGGCGTGCCCGGTGCGGCACTGCGCATCGCACCGCGGGGTGCGGCCTTCCTCGCCGGACCGCTCGGCGAGGACCCGGCCCTCGCCTCCGCGCTCGCCGCCGGTAGCTCCGCGGCCCTGGTGACCGTGCCGGTGCGGTACCAGGCGCTCGCCCGCTCGCTGGGCGCCGAGTCCGTCGACCTCGCCGACGTGGTCGAGGCGCTGCCGCCCGAACCCGGCGTGATCCGCGCGGCCCTCGACGCCATCGCCCCGCACGCCGGCGAGCCCACGGTGCTCGAGGCGGTCGCCGGGGCGCCGCTCCCGCTCGCCGACGGCCGCGTGACCCGCGGCGCCCGTGGCACCGTGCTGCTCGACGCGCCGCACCTCGCCGGGATCGCCCGTGCGCTCGGCGTCCGCGTGGTGCATCCGGACGTGGCACACCCGCTGCTCGAACGGGCCGGCGCCGCATCCACCACCCCGCACGGGCTGCTCGCGGACCCGGCGGTCCGGTCGACGGCGCTCGCCGCCGCGGAGGACGTGCTGGACGACGGCGACGCCGAGCGTCTCGGGGCCGTCCTGTCGGCGCCGTCCGACGCCGTGCCGGATCCGGACGTGCGGGACCCGGGTGCGCTCGACGACCCGACGTCCGCCGAGGTGGTAGCGGCGGTGCTCGAGCTGGTCCGGCTAGCGGCCGGGACCGGTTCGGCCGACCTCCCGTTCTGGCTGGGCGAGCTGCCGGTGGTGGCGGACGGCGACGTCGTGCCGCTGCGCGAGGCGGCTCTGCCCGGTACGTGGGCGGCCGGGCACGTCGATCTCGCCCTGGTGCGGGACGACGTCGTCGAACGCTGGGGGCCGGCTGCCCTAGCCGCCGCCGGCGCCCGCGCCGAGCTGGTCGTTTACCGGGTCGCCGACGTCGTGACCGCCGACGGTGCCGACGCCGACTACGGGCCCGACGACCCAGCCGGGTGGCTCTCCGACTGGGACGAGTACCTCGAGCACCTCGCGGACGAGCTCGGTCCGGGCGCGTGGATCGGGGTCGTCGAGGCGGTCTCGGACCTGGACGCGCTGCGTGACGCGGCGGACGCCGGACCTGGCCCGCTCGCCGCGGCGCTCGGCAAGGTGTCTGCCGACCCCGGCCTGCGCCGCGCGCTCCTGACCCCTGTGCGTTCCGCGGATGCACCAGGCCGGCAGGCCGTGTCGTACACGGCGTGGTTCCTGCGACGTCGAGTCGGCGCGCCGTTCGCGCTCGGTGACACGCCCCTGCTGCCGCCTGCTCCGCCCGCGACCGCCGGGCTCGACGACGCCGTCCTGGCCGCGCTCGGCGGGCTCCACAACCTGGCTGACCTGCCCGGACACGACTGGCCGGCCGTCCTGGAGCGGTTGCCGGTGTCGCAGGCGGACGAACGCCAGACCGTATCCGCCGACGTCGCGCGCGCCGTCTGGGCCGGCCTGGCCGCGCTCGCCCGCGCCGCCGACGCGCCGTCGATCACCCCGGCACGACTGCCCGCGCTGGGGCCCGCCGGCGTGAGCGTGGAGAGCGTCGACGACCTCGCGGTCGCCGCCTCGGCGCGCTGGGCCCAGCTCGGTCCGGTGGTCCCCGCCCCGGCCGACGTCGCCGAGGCGCTCGCCGAGCTGCTGGACCTCCCGTTCGAGGGCGATGCCGCCCTCGCCCCCGACGAACCGGGGGAGCCCGTCGAGCTCGACCCGCGGGTCCGGGCGCTTGCGCCGGATGCGCCGTCGACCTGGCGGCGCCACGACGTGCTGACCGTCGAGGGAAAGCGCGTCGCGTGGTGGGTGTCGGGGACGTCGGCTGACGCGGGCGGGCCCGGCGTCGCGCATGCCGCATCACCCGAGGGCCTGGCCCGGGCACTGGCGGAGCTCACGGGCGCGGACCCGCTCCTCCTGGAGGCCGCGCTGCGCGACCCGGCACGTGCGGAGGAACTGAGCGCGGAGCGCGTCTGGGACTGATCGGCGGCTTCTCCCGGAGCGCGGGGCGAGTTTTTGGCCCGTCGGGCCAGATGATCGGGCCAAGGCGCTCGCTCAGCGTGTCAGGCACGCCGGCGGCCGCGGACGCCGCGCGTTGCCGATCGCGCTCGCCAGTACGGTCTCGATATGGACGTGCTTGTGCTCTGGGACGTGGACCACACGCTGATCGAGAACGGCGGGGTGAGCAAGAAGACGTATGCAGGTGCGTTCGAGATCCTGACCGGTCGTCCTGCCGAGCATTTCGCGCGCACGGGCGGGCGGACCGATCCGGAGATACTCGATGACCTGCTTGCCGATCACGGGGTGGACCCGGCGTCGTTCTCCGATGTAGTCAAGCAGGACGCGATGGCCAGGTCCCTGATCGGGCTGCGCAGGCAACTGGCGGATCGCGGCCGTGCTCTGTCTGGTGCCCGTGGTGCGCTTGATGCCCTCGCGCGGGTTCCCGGAATCGTGCAGTCGGTGTTGACCGGCAACCTTCGTGCGAACGCGATCGTGAAGTTGGGGACGTTCGGCCTTGATACATGGCTGGACTGGGATTGCGGAGGATTCGGGTTCGACGCTCCGCGGCGTCCAGACCTGGTTGCTATCGCCCAGGCGTGCGCAGCTGCCAAGCATGACGTCGTCTTCGATGCGTCCAACACGGTGCTGATCGGTGACACGCTCAACGACGTTCACGCTGGGATGCGTGGTGGGGCTCAGGTCGTCGCGGTGCTGACGGGTGGTGTCGAGGCCGCTGCGCTGACCGCGGCGGGCGCATCGACGGTCCTGCCTGACCTAACCGACGCGGTGGCTGTGGTCGGTGCTGTGCTGGGGGCGGTGCGGTTTTCTGTAGTCGACGGTTCGTAGCCGGCCTCCCGGACACACTCGAAGCCGCGGGTGAGGTGTCGAACGTGACCCGACACGGGCTGTCCTCCGCCAGCGGTGGCTCGCAGCTCCGGTAACGTCCCTGGGGGCCGAGGGACGGGAACGGGGCGGGCGATGAACAACGAGTTGAGGCGGGTGATGGAGCAGCGGGGGATGCACGCGGCGGACCTGGCTGCTCTCGTCGGTGTCGATCACAAGTCGGTCCAGCGGTGGCTTCATGAGGGCCGTGTTCCGCACCGTCCGACGGCGCTCGACGTCGCTGAAGCGCTAGGCGTCGCGCCCGGAGTGCTGTGGCCTGACGCGAACGAGACGGCCGCCCGGGTGCATGCCGAGGTCGTCGCCCTATACCCGCACCGCGCGATGGTCCCGAAGCCGCTCTGGTTGGACCTTCTGCGGTCAGCGAGCACGCAGATCGGGTTGCTGGCGTATGCGAGCCAGTTCCTGCCCGAGGAGAACCCGGGAGCGATCGCGTTGTTACGGCGAAAGGCCCAGGCTGGCGTGCGCGTCCGGATCGTGCTCGGAGATCCCGACAGCCCTGAAGCCGCCCTGCGGGGCGCTGAAGAAAGGCTGGGCGACGCGCTGCCTGCACGGATCAGCATGGCGATGGCGTACTACCGCCCGTTGCTGGGTGTGCCAGGTGTCGAGTTCCACCAGCACCGGACGACGCTGTACAACTCGATCTTCCGGTTCGACGACGAGATGCTCGTCAACCAGCACGTCTATGGCGCCTACGGTTACCTCGCGCCGATCCTGCACTTACGACGCGACCCCGCTCACGACATGTTCGACATGTACGCGACCAGCTTCGAACGCGTCTGGGAGACCTCCCGCCCCCTTGGCGACG
This sequence comes from Promicromonospora sp. NPDC023805, assembly GCF_040639635.1. NCBI lineage: Bacteria > Bacillati > Actinomycetota > Actinomycetes > Micrococcales > Promicromonosporaceae > Promicromonospora > Promicromonospora sp. NPDC023805. The sequence goes on from NZ_JBFAAH010000023.1 coordinate 41,861, forward strand.
GTGTGTCCTGACCCCTGGACACTTCGAATGTCCAGTACCGTCCTGTCAGTGCCCAAACTGATGGACCGGGTCAACGACCCCCTGGCGAAGTTCCTGGCGGCCCGGCGCCTGACCGCTGCGGATCTGGCACAGCTTGTCGACGTCGACCCCAAGACCGTTGACCGCTGGTTGCGCCAAGGTCGAAGGCCACGTCCTCGAACAGCGGCCCTGGTCGCCGAGGCACTTGGCGTCACCGTGGACGAGATCTGGCCCGCCACGGGTGTCAGCACCATGATCCATCCAGAGGTCGTCGCGCTGTACCCGCACCGCGCCGCATCTCCCACCGATCTCTGGCTCCGCCTCCTGAGCGAAGCGACCAGCGATATCGCGCTGCTCGGGCACGCGATCCTGTTCATCCCCGAGCAGAACCCGTCCTCGATCGAGATCATGCGACGCAAGGCCCAGGACGGTGTCCGCGTCCGTATCCTCCTCGGGGATCCCAACAGCCCGGAGGCCGCTCTGCGGGGCGAGGAAGAAGGCGTCGACGAAGCTGTCCCGGCTCGCATCCGCGCGGCGCTGGCGTACTACGAGCCGCTCCTCGGCGAACCGAACGTCGAGTTCCGTCTCCATCGCACCACCCTGTACAACTCGATCTTCGTCTACGACGAAGACATGCTCGTAACCCCGCATGTCTTCGGCATCGCCGGCTACCTGGCTCCGATGCTGCATCTGCAGCGTGACCCGGAGCGCGACATGTTCGACATGTATCGCGACAGTTTCGAGCGCGTCTGGGACCTCGGAACGCCGCTCGGCACCTCGTGAAAGGGTGAGGGGCATGGCGCGCATCGACTACGTCAACGACCCGCTGGCCCCCACGCCGAATTCAATCGTCCCGGCTGTGAGTGTGATTGCCCGTGACGAGGCAGATCGGATCCTGCTGATCCACCGCACGGACAACGATCTCTGGACGATCCCCGGCGGAGCCATGGAGCCGGGCGAGTCCGTCCCCCAGGCTGCGGTCCGTGAGACCAACGAGGAGTCGGGCTACGACGTCGAGATCACCGGACTGGTCGGCATCTACACCGATCCGAACCACATAGTCGCCTACTCCGACGGCGAGGTTCGCTCGCAGTTCTCGATCTGCCTGACCGGAGTTGTCACGGGTGGTCGAGCACGGACGTCGTCCGAGTCGTCCGAGGTGATCTGGCAGCCGCTCGACCGCCTCGACGCCCTGAACATCCACCCGGCGATCAGGCTCAGGATCACGCACGCGCTCGACACATCACGAACGCAACCCTGGTTGGGCTGACGGCGCGCGCCTGAAGCAGATTCCCACGGAAGCCCGTGGACAGTTGAAGTGTCTCTCAAGTGACCTGCTAACGCGGTTACTACGTCCCCCTTGCAGAGGCGAGATTGGGTCGTGCCCGACGTCGAACGCACGCCCGGCGTCGGGCCACTCCAAGACCCGCCCTACGGGAGACGACCGTGACCCAGAAGACCGCGACCGCGCCACCGCCGACGCCACTCGCCACCGCAGCGCACCTGGTCGCGCTGGACGTCGACGGCACGCTCGCCCATTCCGGGCGTATCCCGGATGTGACCGTGGCCGCGGTTCGGGCTGCTCTCGCGGCAGGCCACCACTTGGTGATCGCGACGGGACGATCCCTGGTCGGGGTGGCGCCGATCATCAAGCGTCTCGGGCTGCGCCGAGGTCATGTGGTCTGCTCGAACGGCGCGGTGACCGTGCGGATCAGCGGGCGCCGTCTGGTCATCGAGGACGCTGTGCGGTTCGACGCCGGTCCCGCGTTGCGGCGGGCCGTCGACCTGATCCCCGAGGTGCTGCTGGCGACCGAAGTCCTTGGCAAGGGCTACCGGGTCAACGACCCGTTCCCGGGCGGGCTGCTCAACGGCCGACAGCGCGTCGTCCGGCGCGCACGCGACCTGTGGGCTGCGCCCACGGGGCGCGCACGCGACCTGTGGGCTGCGCCCACGACCCGCGCCGTCGTGCACGCGCCCGGCGTCGGACGGCTGGCGCGCGAGCTGCGCTGGTTCGACGTGACCGTCACGCTGGGCTCCACCACAGAGCCGGGTGACTGGCTCGACCTGACCGCGGCTGGTCTGTCGAAAGCGAGCGGCCTGGAGGCCGTCCGACGTCGCCTGCGGGTCGCTCCGGAGCACACCGTTGCGGTGGGTGACGGGCACAACGACCTGCCGATGTTCGAGTGGGCAGCCCGGGCGGTCGCGATGGGCAACGCCCCGGCCGCGGTCCAGGCTGCGGCGGGCGAGGTGTGCGGCAGCGTCACCGAGCACGGCGTGGTCGAGGTACTGCGCACGATGGCGGGTGTGCGGTGAACGTCACCGCTGTCGGCCACGACGCACAGGAGGACTTCGCCTCCGAAGCCGACACCACCGTGGCTCGGCCCGCACGCGCACCCACATCTCCTTCTCCGTCCGATGAGACGTTGCAGCCCACTCCGCACGGGATCTGTGTGAACTGCGGACGCGAGGTGACCCTTCGGATCGTGGCCACCGAAGCCTCGCACCGCACCTACCAGTGGGTGCCGGCCGGCGAGTCCGCCCGGCGGGGTCGGCGGTGCAGTGAGGCGTCGATGCCCGCCTACCACTGGGCTGCCGACGCGACGGCAGCGGTCTACCGAATCGCGCTCTGACTCGAGCGCGCCGTCGCGATCAGCGCCGAGCCTACCGGTGGCGGCGGGCCCAGAGCAGGCCGAGCCCGCCGAGCGCCATGCCCGTACCGCAGATCCACACGGGTTCCAGGCCGCCCCGCCCCGTGAGGTGGAGGATCAGCGTCACGATCAGCCCGACGGCGAACAGCACGATGCCCGCGCCGAAGACGCGGAAGAGGTCGGCGCGCGGAGCCGGCGGGCTGGGCCGGCGCTCCTCGGGGTGGGCCAGCAGGGAGCGGATCGTTGGCACGCCGCCAGTCTACGGACAAGAGCTCGGCAGGCCCGTCGGAGTGTGCGGTGTGACCGCGGGTGAACTGTGCCGGTCAGGCGCGGAGCGCCGCCATCATCGGGGTCAGCGCGTCGAGGATCTGGTCGTAGCTGCGGCGATAGGTGTCGGCCGAGCGCCTGTAGGGGTCGATCACCTCGTCGTCGTGGTGCCGGCCGACGTGGTGGGGCCGTTCGAGGAGCGCGGCGGGCACGAGGGTGGCCAGCCGGGCGGCGTCGTCCTGCCCGAAGACGCTGCCCGGGGGCAGGGTGCTGGACAGCCGCCCCAGCTCGGCGACGGTGACGGTGCGGTGCACGGCGGAAGGTACCGACCCGACCACCCGGGTGCGGTGCTCCGGGGTCAGGGCGAGGATCAGGTCTGCCTGCTCGACGAGCTCCCTGGTCAGCTGCCGTGCGGCGAACTGGCCGGGCGGGAAACCACCGGCGGTGAGGAGCTCTGTCATGGGTTCGGCGATCGGGTGGCCGACCAGCGCGTGGGTCCCGGCGCTGCCGACGGTGACGGACGAGTCGAGGACGCTGCGCAGCAACGTCTCGACGGCGGGTGAGCGGCAGATGTTGCCCGTGCAGACGGCGAGCACGGTAAGTGACATGAGGGACGCCCCTCTCGAAAAGTCTGGTAAGTCCGGCGCCATTCTAAGCATGCATTACTTTGCCTTGACCGGTTTTTCGGTTCTTTACAAGTTAAATCACCCCTTAATGCACCCCCTGAAAGCGTGAGGGTGAATTCTGCCGTGCCCTCTTGACGGGTCGCAGGTAACGTGACGCGGATCGTGCGGACATAGCCATCAGGGGGTCTGGTGACACATCCTGGATGGGGCGGCAAGTGGGCGGACGCACCGGTGTTCTCGCCCGTGAGCAGCCCTTCTCAAAGTACGCAAGCAGGAAGTACACAAGCAGGAAGTACGCAGGCGGGAAGTACCCAGGCGGGCGAAGGCGTCGACGAGGGCGCCAAGGTCCTGCCCCTCAGAAGGCCCGGGACGAGCGACTTTCCCGCGCCGGGAGCCGGTGGCCTCGCCACGGTCACGAGGGTTCGTCCCGCGGCTCCCGCGCCGGCGCCGTGGAAGAAGCCGCCGCTGCCCAGGCGGGTGTACTGGACACGGCACAGGCGCCGGAGTCTGAAGATCGTCGTGCTGAGCGTCACGGGGCTGCTGGTCGCCCTCGCGGTCCTCGTGGCCTGGGTGGCGTTCGACGCCCTGCGGGCCCGCGACTCGCTGACCCAGGCCGCCCGTGGCGTCTCCACGCTGCAGGCCGACGCCGTCGCCGGCCGCATCGAGCACCTGGACACCACCGTGGCCGAGCTGCAGAGCCATGCCTCCGACGCCCAGGCGGCGACGGTGGGCCCGCACTGGACGCTGGCGAGCCGGCTGCCCGGCGTCGGGCCGACGGTGGAAGCGGTGGCGACCATGGCCGCGGTGGTCGACCGCCTCGCGCAGGGTCCGCTCCCGCAGCTCGCGTCGGTCGTCGAGGTGGTCGACCCGGCGACCTTCGCGCCGCACGGTGGCCGCGTGGACCTCACGCCCCTTGAGGGTGTCGCGCCGGACGTGCGGCGGGCCGACCAGTCCGTCGGGTACGCGCAGCAGCGCGTCGAGGAGATCGACCGGTCGCCGATGCTGCCGCAGGTGTCCGCCGCCGTCTCCAACCTGGAAGGGCAGCTCGGCGACCTGCGCATGTCGACGGCGACGGCGGCCCGCGCGGCGCAGCTCATCCCGCCGATGCTGGGGGCCGACGAGCCGAGGGACTACCTCGTCCTGGTGCAGAACAACGCGGAGCCGCGGGCGCTGGGCGGGGTCGTCGGGACCGTGCTGGTGCTGCACGCAGACCGCGGCAGGATCGAGCTCACCGACCAGATGCACGCCAGCCAGGTGGGGCCTTTCGTGCCGCCCCCCGGCGAGCTCATGGAGGGCGAGGAGGCGATGTTCGACGAGGCGGTCGGTGGCTGGATGCAGAACGTCACGTCGACGCCGGACTTCCCGCGGGCCGCGGAGATGGCCCGCACGATGTGGGAGCGCGAGACGGGGCAGCTGGTGGACGGCGTGCTGTCCGTCGACCCCACCGCGCTGGCCGCGCTCCTGGAGGCCGACGGGTCCACCCCGGGCGGGGCCGGTGGGGGACTGCTGGGTGAGGAGCTGGTGAGCTATCTCGTCAACGGCATCTACCTCACGGAGACGCCGGACAACGCCGACCTGATCTTCGCCGACTTCGCGGAGTCGGCGTTCACGTCCTTGTCCGAGGGCTCCGGTGAGCCCGGCGGGATGGTCGACGCCCTGGCGGCCGCGGCGCGGGAGGGTCGGCTGCTCGTGTGGTCGGCGCACCAGGGAGAGGCGCACCTGCTCGAGGGCACGGTCCTCGACGGCGGGCTGCGCGGGGTCAACGGCTCCCGGCCGGTGGTCGGCGTCTTCACCCAGGGCCTGCAGACGGCCAAGGTCGGCTACTACCTCGACACCGCGATCGACGTCGTCGAGCGGGGTGCCAGGCCCGACGGAGCGCGCGAGCTCGAGGTGAGCGTCGCCTACACGTCGCGCGTCGGGGAGCCTGGTGCGGGCTCGCCGCCGGACTACCTGGCCGGTCAGGACGTGAGCGAGCCGGGCCTGATCCGGCTCCGTTCGATCGTCTATGCACCCGCCGGTGGCGCCGTTCTCGACGCGTCCGAAAACTCGGAGAAAACTGGGATTTCGCCGCAGCAGCACGAAGGACTGTCCAGGGCATTTGACGACATTGAAATTCACCCTGGCGAGACAGTGTCTGTGACCTATGCAATTATCACTGGGAAGCACCAGGACGGCGATGTCATTCTTCGTACGACACCGGGTACACGACCTGCTGAAGTGTCCGTCGGAAAGTGACGCCGACCGGCTGATCAAAAGTCACTATCCAGGGGACAGGGCAATGCTTCGACGCTTCATCAGTGCTTTGGTGATCGCCATGGTGGTCGTGCTGGCGCCGGCTGGAGCCGCGTACGCGGACCAGGCGGGCGCCGACCACGGCGAGCACCCGTGTGTCGTCACCGAGTGTGCGGACGGGCCGGACGCCGGCGCGGGTACCGGCGGTGCGGACAGCCGGACGAGCATCGTCGCCACCGGCCCGACGAGCTTCCCGTACCTCGCGATCGCCGGTGGGCTGGTCGTCGCCGGCGTGGCCGCGATCGTCGTCAGCCGGATCCGGACCCGCCAGAACTGATCCTCCAGGGCCATCAGTACGCGGCCTTCCGATCGGCCGTGCACCGCACCTCACCGCCTGGATGAGGCGCAGCGCGCGGCCGTACTCAGTGCACCAGCCTCGATGTACCTGTCCAGGGGGAGTGTGCCTTGACCGTCGAGAACCACCCGAACGCCGCCGACGTCGATCGCGAAGCAGCCGCACTCAAGGAGCTGGACGACGAGGCGGCGCGGCTCGCCGCGTCGATGACCGCGCCGGCTCCGCGCAAGGGCCCGGCCGCTCCATGGCAGGAGATCGTCACCGACCGCGCGCTGTTCGTGGACATCGTGGCAGTGGTGGCGGCCGTGACCCTCGGCTACGTGCTCCGCTTCGACCGGCAGGTCCAGGTCGAGCTCTTCGAGCCGCGGGGCGGCCAGTACGTGCTCATCTCGGTGGCGCTCGCCGAGGCCTGGGTCATCGCGATAGGCCTCGCCGGTGCGCGCAGCCCCCGCATCCTGGGCTCGGGCCGCGAGGAGTACGTACGGGTCGCGCGGGGCTCCCTCGCGCTCTTCGGCCTCACCGCGATCGTCTGCTACCTCGTCAAGTTCGACCTCGCCCGCTCGTACGTGGCGGTGACCCTGCCGGTCGGCCTGATCTTTCTCGCCATCGGACGCCGGGTGCTCGCGGCGCGGCTGCACGCCGAGCGCACGCACGGACGCTTCCAGCGCCGCACGCTGATCGTGGGTGGGCGGGACGCGGTGCTCGACCTCTGCCGTCGCGTCGACCGCTCGCCCGAGGCGGGCTTCCTCGTGGTGGGCATCTGCATACCGGGCGGAGCCGGTGTGCCGTCGCCCGTCGACGGCGTCCCGGTGCTCGGCCGCGTCGAGGACGCGGCGGAGGCCGCCCGCACGATCGACGTCGACGTCGTCGCCGTGACGGCGTCCGACAGCGCGACCCCCGCGGCGCTCAAGCAGCTCGCGTGGGACCTCGAGGTCACGGGTGCTGAGCTCGTGGTCGTCCCTGCGCTGGCAGACGTCGCCGGCCCGCGGATGCTCATCACGCCGGTGGACGGCGTTCCGGTGGTGCAGGTCTCGCCGCCCGGCTACACAGGCCTCCAGCATGCGATGAAGCGCGTGTTCGACCTGGTCGTCGCGACGCTGATCGCGGCGGTGGTCGCCGTCCCGATGCTCCTCCTCGCGCTCTGCGTGCGGCTCACCAGCCCCGGGCCGGCCATGTTCCGGCAGCAGCGGATCGGCCTGAACGGCAAGCCGTTCACGCTCTACAAGCTCCGGTCGATGCGGCAGGACGCCGAGGAGAGCCTCACCGACGTGCTCGACGGCGAGGTGGGCATCTACTACAAGCGCAAGGACGACCCGCGCGTCACCTCGCTCGGCCGGTTCCTGCGCAAGTACTCCCTCGACGAGTTCCCGCAGCTGCTGAACGTCATCAAGGGCGACATGAGCCTGGTCGGCCCCCGGCCGCAGGTCGCGCTCGAGGTAGCCCAGTACGACGACGCGCTGCGGCGTCGGCTGTTCGTGAAGCCGGGGCTGACGGGCCTGTGGCAGGTGAGCGGCCGCAACGACCTGACCATCGACCAGGGCACGCGGCTGGACCTCTACTACGTGGAGAACTGGAGCCTGCTGGGCGACATCGGAATCATGCTGCGGACCGCTCGCGAAGTGTTCGCGCCGAGCGGTGCCTACTGATCGCCCGGATGCGCGCCATTAACCACGGCAATACGATTTAAAACTATTGCCGGTCGGTTGGTTCGCCGATTTCCTCGGGGCGATAGGTGGGCATTTGTTTTGAGCGGGAAAGGGGAATGGTGCGTTCAAGGAGCGGCATGGGCAAGGGTGACGACCCCGCGGACCTCTCGGACGTCGAGACCGCCGTCGGCGTCCGGATCCGGGTGCTCCACGTGCTGCCCGCCCCGAACGGCACCACGCAGTACGTCGACCACATGATCGGCGGCGCACCGCCCGAGATCCAGATCCTCACGTTCTCGTGGCCGCGCGCGATCCTCGGCGCGTACGACGTGCTGCACGTGCACTGGCCCGAGTTCCTCGTGCGACAGCGGACGCCGGTCGGCCGGTTCGTCAAGGTGCTGCTCGCCTACCTGCTCCTGCTGCGGCTCGAGCTGACCGAGACGCCGGTCGTGCGCACCGCGCACAACGTCGCACCGCACGAGTCCGGCGACCGCCTGGAGCGGTCGTTCCTGGAGGCGCTCGACCGCCGGACGGTGCTGTGGATCAGGCTCAACCCGACAACACCGCTGCCGCCCGGCGTGCGGAACGCGACCATCCCGCACGGCCACTACCGGTCCGTCTTCCCGCCCGACCCCGGCACGCGGCCCGAGCCGGGGCGGCTGTTCCAGTTCGGCCTGATCCGCCGCTACAAGGGGATCGAGCGGCTGCTCGACGTGTTCCGCGCGGTCAACGACCCGACGATGCGCCTGACGATCGTCGGCAGGTCCGAGGACGCGGCGCTCGCGAAGCACATCACGGCGGTCGCCGCGGCGGACCACCGGATAGCGGCCAGGCTGGAGTTCGTGCCCGACGACGTGCTGGCGCGGGAGGTGCGCCGCGCGGAGCTCGTGGTGCTGCCCTATCAGGAGATGCACAACTCGGGTGCCGCCCTGCTTGCGCTGTCCCTCGGCCGGCCGGTGCTCGTGCCGCGCAGCGCCGCGACCGACGGGCTCGCCCGCGAGGTCGGCGAGGGCTGGGTGATCATGTACGACGGCGTGCTGCAGCCGGCAGACCTGCTGCGGGCGATGGCCGTCGCGCGGATGACCCGCGAGCGAGGGACCCGGCCCCACCTGGACGAGCGCGACTGGGAGCTGATCGGCAGGCGTCATGCGGAGGCGTACCGCAAGGTAGTGCCACATCTCGTCGGCCGGCGACAGTGAGCGGGACGTCCGTCGGCACGGACCCGGCTCCGCTCGGCAGACAGGCGGCTCGGGGCGGCGCCGTGACCATGGGCGGCCAGCTGCTCAAGGTCGGCGTCCAGGCGGTCTCGATAGTGGTCCTGGCGCGGCTGCTGGCCCCTGAGGCCTTCGGCTACCTGGCGATGGTGCTCGCTCTGGTCGGCGTCGCCGAGACGGTACGGGACTTCGGGCTGGCCAATGCCGCCGTCCAGGCGAAGACCCTTTCCGACGCCGAGCGCGACAATCTCTTCTGGCTGAACACGCTGATCGGTGCGGTGCTCACGGGTGCGGGTATCGCCTGTGCGCCGCTGGTCGCGGCCTTCTACGGCCAGCCGGAGCTGACGGACGTCACCCGCTGGGTCTCGCTCAGCTTCCTGCTGAACGCCGTGGCGACGCAGCACCGGGCGAGCCTTGTACGCGGGATGCGCCTGGGCGCAGCCGCCGTCGCGGACGTGGCCGGGCCGGTCGCGGGGCTGTGCGTGGCGATCCTGGTCGCCGTGGCGGGCGGCGGCTACTGGGCCCTGGTGGCGCAGCAGCTCGTCGCAGCGTTCGTGATGTCGGTGGGGGTGATCGCCGCCGGCCGGTGGGTCCCCGGCCTGCCGCGGCGGGACGTCTCCGTGCGCCCGTTCGTGCGGTACGGCTCGAACCTGCTGGGCGCGCAGCTGCTCGGTTACGCCACCCGGAACATCGACACCGCGATCCTCGGCGTCCGGTTCGGCGCGGGCGTCGCCGGCCTCTACAGCCGCGTGTACCAGCTCATGGCCCTACCCATCCGGCAGGCCACCTGGCCGGCCAACCGGGTGGCGCTCCCCGTGCTCTCCCGTGTCCACGACGACCCGCCGCGCTACCGCGAGTTCCTGCTCTTCGGTCAGACGATCCTGCTGCACACGATCGTCCCCGCACTGATGCTGGCGGCCGCGCTGGCCGGACCGGTCGTCGACGTGGTGCTCGGCGAGCGGTGGTCGTCGGCCGCCCCGGCCTTCGCGATCCTCGCGGTCGGCGGCGTCTTCGAGGCCGCGGGCTTCGCCCCTGGCTGGGTGTTCCAGTCGGCGGGGCGGACCGGTGCGCTGCTGCGGTTCACGCTGGTGACCAGGCCGGTGGTGCTGCTCGCGATCGGCGGCGGCAGCTTCTTCGGCATGACCGGTGCAGCGCTCGGTTATGCGGCGTCGACGGCGGTGGTGTGGCCGCTGGGCCTGTGGTGGGTCGGCCGGGTCACCGAGGCGCCCGCGCGGGCGCTGTTCTGGAACGGCGTCCGCGCCTTCGTGAGCCACGGCATCGGCGCCGCGGCCGCCGGGCTGGTCGCGAGCCGCCTGACCGACCTGGGCTCGTGGCCCACCCTCGCGGTGGGCCTGCTCGTCTGGGCCGGCGCCGTCGCGCTGCAGGCCCTGCTGTGGCGCAGGCTCCGGACGGATCTGGGCGTGCTGCTGCGCGGCGCACGCCTGCTCTCACGGAAGGGGGCGGGCCCATGAACCCTCCCGCACAGGAGACCTCCAGGAGGCAGCACGTGGACGCAGGACCCAGGACGACCCTGGTGTGGCTCGAGGGCGCGGCGGAGTCGGCAGCCGCCGGCGTGCACCTGGACGGGACGCTGAAGCGCCTCGCCGCGCTCGGGATCGAGCCCCACCGCGTGGTCGCCCGGCGTGGGCGCTCCGGCGGACGGCTCGCCCGCCTCGTCCGGCTGCTGCTCGACTCCGTGCGGCAGCCGCGGCACGGGCTCGTCGTCGTGCGCTGGCACCCGTTCGCGCTGCCGGCGCTGGTCGCGGCGCGGCTGCGGGGCGGGGCCTCCGTCGTCTGCGCGCAGGGTGTTTTGGCCGAGGTCGAGGCGGTCCACCCGTGGATCGGCAGATCCCGCCTCATACGGTGGGTGGCGCTGCGCCCGCTCGTCGTGGCGGACCGGGTGGTCGCACCCTCCGCGGGGATCGCGCGCTGGGTGGTCGAGGTGACGGGCCGGCCCGCCCACGAGGTGACGGTCCTGGAGAACGGCGCCGACATCGGCCTGTTCGCCGCCGCGCGACGTGCCCCTGAACAGCCGCCCTACTGTGTTTTCGTGGGGAACCTCGCGCCGTGGCAGGGGATCGGTGACCTCGTGGCCGCCGTCCGGCAGCCGGCCTGGCCGGACGGGCTGCGGCTCGTCGTGGTCGGCGACGGCGTCGAACGCGAGCGGGTGCTGGCCGCCCGGGCCGACGGCGTCGAGTGGCGAGGCACGCTCGACCGGGCGGACGTCGCACGCGTGCTGGGCGGGGCCACCCTCGCCTTCGCGACCCGTGGCGCCGTCACGGCGAGTGCGCGGGGCACCTCACCGTTCAAGGTGATCGAGGCAGCGGCCGCGGGCCTCCCGGTGGTGGCGACCGACGTGCCCGGTCAGGCTGAGGTGGTGCGCGACCTCGGCAACGGCGTGGTGGTACCGCCCGGCGACCCGGCAGCCCTCGCCGCGGCGGCGGCCCGGATCATGGCGGACGGCGGCTACCGCGACCGGCTGCGGCAGTCCGCCGTCGAGCGTGTCGCGGCCTACGACTGGACGGCGGGGAGCGACCGGCTCGGCGCGGCGATCAGCGCCGCGACGCGCGCCGTCGGACGCGCACGCTGGGGCCTGGGGCGCCCCGCCGACTCGATGACGGAAGGCCTGGTCGAAACGCGATGACGCATGACACGACGAACGAGACGACTCACGAGACGACGGAGGACACCGCACGCTGCGGTGCCGCGCACGGCACCGCCGACACTCGGCCCCTCGGCCTGCTCGCGGACCTCGCGGCCAACCGGACGAGCGACGACCCGCGCCGCCCGCGTACCGCCGGTGTGCTGCCGACCGTCCTCACGCTGCGCTTCCTCGCGACGTTCCTGTACCGCGCCTCCGCGCGAGCCGGCAGCTCCGTCCCCGTGCTCGGTTCGGTGCTCAAGCAGGTCAACCACGCGATCACCGGCGCGGACATCGCCTGGTCGGCGCGGATCGGACCGGGGCTGGTGCTGTGGCACCCGACCGGCGTCGTCATCGGTCCCGGCGTGGTCGTCGGCCGCGACGCCCGCATCCAGCAGGGCATCACGCTGGGCGCCGCCCGCTCACGGACCGGGCAGGACGGCGACCCCGTGCTCGGCGACGGCGTCTATGTGGGCGCCGGTGCTCGCGTCCTCGGGCCGGTACGCGTCGGCGACCGGGCCAGGATCGGCGCCAACGCGGTGGTGCTCATCGACGTCCCGGACGACGCGTCCGCCGTCGGCGTGCCCGCCCGGATCATCGCCTGACGAGATTGGTCGCGGTGCCGATCTCGAACGACAACTAGTTGTTGCCCGGGCCGTTCTGGGTGCTCAGGGAGCCGTCAGAGACCTGGACCGCCTGCAGCTTGCTCGTCGGGGCGAGGCCGGAGCCCGCGTCGTCGCTCCGGACCGGAGCCCAGACGGGGGCGATCCGCGGGATCCGCGGCACCGTGGACCGGCGCGGCGGGATGCCGTTCGTCGGTCCGCTGTCGGCGGTGACCGAAGCGCGCTCCGCGGGCTGGCCCGCAGGCCTGGGTCCGACGGGCGGTGCCGGCTGGGCGACCGGGACCGGCTCTGCCGTGCGCTCGGCAGGTGCGGGGTCCGCCGACCGGGCGCCCGCCGTCGGCTCCTGGACCGGTGCCGGACGCGCGGGCCGCATCACCTGCGCCGGCTGTGCCACGTGTGCCACCCGCGCCGGTTTCTTCTTGCCGGCGCCGCGGCCCTTCTTGCCGGACCTGCCGCCGGTGTCCTCGGTGCGCGGCTGGTACTCGTAGCCGTAGCTCGCGCGGTAGGCGTCCGCGCTGCGGCCCACCTTGTTCAGGACTATCCCGAGCACCCGGGCGCTGACCGTCGACAGGTTCGCCAGCGACTGCCGCAGCTGTTCGCGGCGGATCTGGCCGGCGCCGGCCACCATGAGCACACCGCTGGTCATCCGGGCGATCAGCGCCGCGTCGGTGACGGGCAGCAGCGGCGGGGTGTCGATGATGACGTAATCGAACTGCTCGCTCATCTCGCGGACCAGCCGCGCCATGGCCTTCGAGCCGACGAGCTCTGCGGGGTTCGGCGGCACGGCGCCCGACGGCATGACGAAGAGGCCCGCGGAGCCCCAGGGCTGGATGACGTCTTCGATGGTGGCCCGCTGGATGAGCAGGGTCGTGAGCCCCACCGACCCCTCGATGCCGAGGTATCCGGCGACCGAGGGACGACGCAGGTCGGCATCGATCAGGAGGACCCTCGAGTCCGCGTCGGCGAGCGTGATGGCGAGGTTGATCGCGGACGTCGTCTTGCCCTCGTCCGGCACCGACGACGTGACGACGAAGGCCTGCGGGCCGCCGTCCAGATCAAGGAACTGCAGGTTCGTCCGCAGCCTCCGGAACGCCTCGGACCGCGTGTGGTACGGGCTCGTCTGGACGACCAACGGGTTCTTCTCCGCCTCGTCGTCCATGGTGATGGCGCCGATGACCGACGAGTCGGTAACGGCACGCACGTCCTGCTCCGACCGCACCCGGGTGTCGGCGATCTCCCGCAGGACCGCGAGAGCGATCCCGAGGGCCGCGCCGAGGAGGAAGCCCACGAAGATCATCACGGGGATGTTCGGGTAGCTCGCGGAGCCCGGCGGGGCGGCCTCGCGGACCATCTGCAGCTGGACCGGGGAGTCGACGGTCTGCTGCGGGGTCTCCAGCTCGTCGACGCGCTCCGCGAGGCTCTCGGCGACGGTGTTCGCGATCCGCGCGGCAACGGTCGGGTCGGCGTCGGTGGCGGTGATGTCGATCAGCACCGTGTCGGTCACCGGTGCCGCCTGGACCCGCGTGCCGAGCTCGCCGGCCGTCGTGTCGAGGCCCAGCTCCACGATCACCGGGTCGAGCACCTGGGGGCTCCGCACCAGGTTCGAGTACGACACGACGCGGCGCTGGACATAGCTGGTGCCCGTAGCCAGCTCGGACGTCGACTCGGCCCCGTGGAACGACACGAATACCTGCGAGGAAGTCGTGTACGCAGGGGTCCTGGTCAACGCGAACAAGCTGGCGAGCATGATTCCGGCAAGCGCGACAGCAGCTACTGGAGCCCAGTGCTCACGGGTGATCCGGAGGTATTCGGTAACGTTCAACGCGTTCCCCTGATGATGCACGATCGTTCGGTTTCGGTCGGCCGAGAAGCGCGCCGATTTGCGTCCTGCCGATTTGCTTCCTACAGGGTCGGGCAGAGTCGCATATCGGGTTTCGTTCCCGCGCCTACCTGAGTTTCCGTTGGTAATCTAACTGACGTTCGGTTGAACCGCGCCCGCAGGGATATATGTCCTTTTCGGGGTGGATTATGGCACGCAGCGGAGGGGCGCAGTTGCGAATTCTGCATGTCACGGACCGGTATTCCGGCGGCGTCGGCCGTGCGATCGACCGCATTACGGAACTGGTTCCCGAGGCCGAACATCATCTGTTGTCCACCGGTATCGAGAGCATTGACGGCCGCGGTGTCTACCGCACCGCCGCTCAGCTTCCGGACGGGATATCGGCCCGGGTGCGGGCGGTCCGCCAGGTCGTCGACGCTGTCGCGCCCGACGTCGTGCACGCGCACTCGAGCTGGGCCGGGCTGTACACGCGCCTGCGGAGGCTGCCGGTGCCCGTCGTCTACCAGCCGCACTGCTACTACTTCGAGCGGGCAGACCTCCCCGCGCCGGTGCGCGGCGCCGTCCGGGTCCTGGAGCGGGCGCTGGCGGCGAACGGTTCGGTGGTCGCCGCGGTGAGCCGCCGCGAGGAGAGCCTCGCCCTGTCGATGGGCGTGCGAGACGTCGTACGCATCCCCAACGCGCCGTCGTCGGCCGCGGTCCGGGAGGCCGGGGCCCGTTCCGGCGCGGCGGCGGGGGACCAGAGGACGGTGACGATGGTCGGCCGGGTGGTTGCCCAGAAGGATCCGCGCTTCTTTGCGGAGACGGCGCGGTACGCCTACCGGACCGGCCTCGGGCTGTCCTTCCGCTGGCTGGGCGACGGCGACAAGGCGTTCGTGCGCGAGCTGCGGGACGCGGGTGTCGAGGTCACCGGCTGGCTCACCGCCGACGACGTCATGCGCGAGCTGGCGGCATCCGACGTCTACCTCCACTGCGCCGCGTACGAGGGGTTCCCGATCAGCGTGCTCGACGCCGCCCGGGTGGGCCTGCCCACCGTCGTCCGCCAGATCCCGGCGTTCGAGGGGACCTACCTCACCACTGCCCGGACCCCGGCAGAGGCCGCCTTCGCCGCCCACGCCGCCGTCGCGGACCCGGAACAGCGGCTCCGCATGATCGCGTCCGGCGACCGGCTCGTCGGCGAGATGGACGAGTCGGCCCTGCACGACGGCGTCGTCGAGGCGTATGCGAAGGCCACCGGCGGAGCGCTGGTGCCGTGACGGTCGATCGGACCGTGGCCGTGCGCGAGGTCGACCCCGACCGCACCATCAAGCAGGTGCTCGTGGCGCTGCTCCTGGTCGGCAGCGCCTGCTACGTGCTGCTGGGCAGCCCGTTCATACCTGCCCGGTTCCTGTACGACAGCAAGAAGATCGCGACGATCGCGGGCGGCTACCAGGGCTACGACTCCGACAAGTCCTTCAGCACGGTCGGCGCGATCTACCGTGCGCTGGGCCTTGCCGACCAGCCGATGTGGGCGGCGATGCTGGGCTACGTGCTCTTCGTGGCCGTGCTGCTCCTCTCCCTGCGCGGGCGGATCGGGAACGCGGGCCTCATGTCGCTCGCGCTGATCGCGGGCGCGATAGTTCTCGCCGTCGTCTACGTGGGTACGTACTCCAAGGACGTGTTCGTGCTCCCGATCGCGCTGATCGCGCTGTGGCGACGCCGCGGACCCTGGCCGGAGCTCGTCCTCGTCGGTGCCATGGCGTACTACGCCCACGAGTTCCGCGACTACTGGTATCTCGTCATCGGCGGCTACATCGGGTTCCGGGTGGTCATGGCGCGGGGGTTCTCGGTGCGCAGGATGATCGGCACCGCGCTGGCCGCGCTCGTCGTCCTCTCCGTCGTGTTCCAGAACTATCTGGGGGTCGAGCTCGACTTCTACCGGACGAAGGTCAACGAGGTCCGGATCGGCGACGTGGACACGCGCACCCTCATCGAGCCGTTCTTCGACCTGGAGGGTCCCGTCGGGAGCCTCCTCAACTCGGCGATAGTGCTCGTCACGTTCGCGGTGCCGCTACCGCTGTTCCTGCGACTCTCGCCGTACTACCTGGTGGTCGCCGTCTTCCTGCTGGTGCTGTGGTTCATGTTCGCCCGGGCGGTGCACCTGTCGTCGGCCGAGTCGTGGACCGACCCGCGCTGGGCGCGGCTGGTGGCGCTGGTGCTGAGCCTGACCGTCGTGCAGAGCGTGTTCGAGCCCGACTACGGGTCGTACGTGCGGCACCTGACGCCGATGCTGCCGCTGATGCTGGCGGTCATCCTGTGGCGGCCGCGGGCGTTCGGCGGGGCGGAGGCTCCGACGCCTCAAGCTTCCGTGCGGGTTCCTGGTGACGCCGACGCCGAGGCCCCCGCCGCCGCGCGATGAGGCGGCTCGCGTAGGCAGTGGTGATGGTGCTACCACCCGCGCTCGGGCCACCGCAAGCCTGTGCACGACGCCGCAATTGCCGTTACGTCTCATTCACCGCCGACTAATCTCTGCCTCCAGGTGCCCTACGCCGAGGCAGGGAGACGATGGTGCGATTCCAGCTTCTAGGTCACGTGTCCGCCCGGAGCGAGCACGGACCGATCCCGCTCGGCACGGCACGCCAACGGGCCGTGCTGGCAGCGCTGCTGGTCGAGCCGGGCGTACCTCTCTCGTCCGACCAGCTTGTTGAGCGGGTCTGGGGCACGACGGCGCCGCGCAGTGCGCGGCAGACCCTGCACAGCTACATCTCGCGGCTGCGGTCCGTGCTCGGCGCCGCAGGCGGCCCGGTGCCGACTCGTCGGTCGGGCGGCTACGTGCTCGAGGTCGATGCGGCCGCAGTGGATCTCCACCACTTCCGCGCCCTGATCACGCAGGCCCGGTGCGCCGCCGACGACACCGCCGAGTCTCTGTGGCAGGACGCCATGGCCCTCTGGCAGGGTCAGCCGTTCTTCGACCTGGACAGCGAATGGCTGCGCTCCCTCTGCGTGACGCTCGAGGCCGAACTCCAGGCGGCCCGGCTCGATCACCACGACCTGCTGCTGCGGCGGGGAGAGCACGCGCGGATCCTGCCCGACGTCGCAGCCGCGGCCGAGACCCATCCGCTCGACGAACGACTGGCCGGGCAACTGATGCTTGCCTTGTACCGGTGCGGCCGGCAGTCCGACGCGCTTGCGCACTTCCGGCTCGTCCAGGAGCGGCTGGCCGACGAGCTCGGCAGCGATCCCGGGTCGGCGCTCTGTGACCTGCATCAGCGGATCCTGCGGCACGATCCGGAGCTCGCGACGCCGCTGACTCCATCGGCGTCTACCCCGGTCGCCCCGAGCGGCTCGCGCACGGGCAGCGCGGCACGCCGTACCTCGACAGCGGCCTCCACTGCCTCGGCCGAGCCGTCGCACCGACCGGCGCAGCTACCCCTCGACGTGGCCGGCTTCACCGGGCGAGCCGATGGTCTGCGGCGTCTCGACAAACTCCTGCTGCCCGACGTCGCGAACAACCGGGCTATTCGGAGGGTAGAGATCGCCGCGATTCGCGGGACCGCCGGGGTGGGCAAGACGGCGCTCGCGGTGCACTGGGCGCACCGGGTCGCCGACCGTTTCCCCGACGGGCAGCTCTACGTGAACCTGCGCGGGTACGACCCGGACCAGCCGATGCGGCCGACGGATGCGCTCGCCCGATTCCTGGTGACGCTCGGCGTACCCGAGCGCGACATCCCGCTGGACGGTGACGAGCGTGCTGCCCGGTACCGGACCGAGCTGGCCGGGCGCCGGATGCTGATCGTCCTGGACAACGCAGGCGACGTGGCCCAGGTGCGGCCGCTGCTGCCCGGGAGCGGTTCGTCGACGGTAGTGGTGACCAGCAGGGACAGCCTGGCCGGCCTGGTCGCGGTGCACGGTGCTCATCAGGTCGATCTCGATCTGTTCCCCACGGTCGAGGCGGTGGACCTGCTGCACCGGATGATCGGGTCACGGGTCGAGGCGGAGCCGGACGCGGCAGCGACGCTTGCCGAGCAGTGCGCGCGGCTTCCGCTGGCGCTGCGGGTCGCCGCGGTGCTGGCGACGTCCCGGCCGGACAGGCCACTGGCCGAGACCGTGGCCGACCTCGCCGACCGGCAGGAGCGGCTCGAGCTGCTCGATCCTGGCGGCGATCCGTACGCGGCGGTCCACGCCGTGCTGTCCTGGTCGATCCAGCACCTGCCCGAGCAGGTGGCACGCACGTTCCGCAGGCTGGGCCTGCATCCCGGCCCTGACCTGGACCAGTACGTGGCTGCGGCCCTGACCGGCCTGGCGCCGAATGCAGCTCGCCGGGTGCTGGAGTCGCTCGTCAGCGCGCACCTGCTGCATCGGGTCGGCGTCGGCCGCTATGGCATGCACGACCTTCTGCGCGCCTACGCCACCCACCTGACGGTCACCGAGGACACCGACGGGGATCGGGGGTCGGCAGCGCAACGGCTGCTCGCCTACTACGAGGCGGCGGCGGTCTCCGCAACGGACACCCTGTACCCGGCGGAGGCGTCGTTCCGACCTGATGCCAACACACTCGGCGTCCGGACCCCTGATCTGACCAGGCCGGACGTCGCTCGGGCCTGGTTGGAGACCGAACGGTTCTGCGTGATCGCGACGGCGGAGCACGCCGCCGAGCACGACTTGTCCGGCTACGTGGTCGGCCTCACCCGGATCTTGCACCGCTACCTGGGCGACACCCACCTCACCGACCTTCTCACCATCAACGGACACGCCCTGCGGACCGCTGAACGCGCGGGTGATCTAGCCGGTCAGGCGCACGCGCTCCGCCAGGTCAGCGTCGGCTACACCAGGGTGACCAAGTACGGGACCGCTACCGACCATCTGCAGCGGGCGCTGGCTCTGTTCCGCCAGCTCGGAGACGCAGGGGGTGAAGCCCTCGCACTGAGCGGGCGTGGCATCATCAGTTGTCGGCTCGGCAACTACGACGATGCGCTCGATGATCACCACCAGGCCGTTGCTCTCTCTCGACAGGGCGGCGATCACCTCGGCGAGGCGGTCGCGCTGATCAACCTCGGCATAGTCGAGGAACGGATAGGCGACTACGCCGAGGCCGCCGAGATCGAGCATCAAGCGCTCGCCATCGTGCGGGAACTTGGTGCTCGCAACTGCGAGGCCGTAGTCCTGAACAACCTCGCCAACGCGGAGCTGGAGCTGGAGCGATACTCGCTCG
Source organism: Promicromonospora sp. NPDC023805 (assembly GCF_040639635.1). Taxonomy (NCBI): domain Bacteria; kingdom Bacillati; phylum Actinomycetota; class Actinomycetes; order Micrococcales; family Promicromonosporaceae; genus Promicromonospora; species Promicromonospora sp. NPDC023805. The sequence continues at coordinate 61,159 of NZ_JBFAAH010000023.1, forward strand.
CCATCAACCATGCGCAGCAGTCCCTGGCGATCATCGAGGAGCTCGGCAGCCGGATGAACAGGGCCCACACCCTTGACACGCTCGGAATGCTGCACCTTCGCCTCGGCGAGCCAGGGCCGGCCGGTGAGTGTTTCCGGCAGGCCGTCGCGCACTACAAGGATATCGGCGAGCGGAACGATCTGGCATGCTCCCTCAACGGCCTCGGCGAGGTCGCCCAGGTCACCGGAGACCCGGCCGCCGCCCTGAGCTACCACACCGAGGCGCTCGCCGTCGCGACCGAGGGCGGTTCACGGCACCAGCAGGCCCGCGCCCAGGCCGGCATCGGCCACGCGCACCGAGGTCTTGGCGATCTCGACCTGGCTCGAACTCACTACGAGCACGCCCACGCCATCTATACCGAGCTCGGCATGCCCAACAGCGCGGACATGCTCGAGCTGATGGACAAAGTGCCGGCCGCATAGCCAGCCCGTCAGGAATCAATGGTTCTGCAAGCCGCGCACAAGTTTCTTGCAATCGTGCCTGCCTACGTTGTGTATCGGCGCTGATGGCGTCGCACCACCAATGTCCGCTCAGGAACGATGGAAAGGACTCTCAGTGCTCAAGAACAAGGCAATCGCACAGAAGCTCGGATCGGCGATGTTCGCCGGTCTCATGGTGCTCACGGCTGGCGCCGCGATGGCGGCTGCGCCGGCGTCGGCCACCACCTGCACGGCCTGGAAGGGCACGACCGTAATCAACAACGCGCCCGATGAGTACCGTGCCTCAGCTTCCTGCACGGAGATCAGCGCCGACCGCAAGGTGGAAGCTCAGCTGAACCGGAACAACCAGACGGACAGGTTCAGCGACTACTTCACGACCGAGAACAAGACCTACCGCACAGGTTGGGTCGAATGCTTCTGGGGCTGCAGCGCCGAGTACAACGTCGCGGACGTCTGACCTCGGGTACCAGCCGTGGAGGGCCTTGTCGCGAAGGCCCTCCACGGGGTCGTCCTGTTCTCTCGCAAAGGACGTCGACGGAACGGTTCACGAGGGATCCGGCAGCCGCGGGTGCTTCCACTGACGAAACGTATTGGAGTCCGATGATCTCGCTCACCCGTGTATCCGTCGAATACGGCGACAAGGTAAAGCCACTCGACGACGTGTCACACACATTTCTTGCCGGAACGACGGCGGTCACGGGGCCGAGCGGCAGTGGGAAGAGCACCCTGCTCCGGCTGATCGCCGGCGTGCAGAGTCCGAAGGCGGGAACCGTGGCGATCGACGGCGAGCCCGTCGGTCGGGCGTCGTGGTTCTCGGCCGGTGACCCACGCGTGTCGGTGATCTACCAGGACCACCGGCTGGTGCCGTTCCTGACGGTCGCGCAGAACCTGAGCCTGGCCGTCGAGTCTCGGGGCGCCAAAAGCTCCGCGGACCAGGCCGAGGCGGCGCTGGCACGGGTCGGGCTGCCCTCGTCGACGAGTCACAGGTTCCCGGGTTCGATGTCGAGTGGCGAGCAACAGCGGGTGGCCGTTGCCCGAGCACTCGCCGTGGGAAGCCCGGTGCTCGTGGCCGACGAGCCGACGGGCGCCCTGGACGCCGAGAACACCGCACGGATCACCGATGTGCTCCTAGAACTGGGGCAGAGCGGCGACCTGACGGTGATCGTCGCCACCCACGACATGAGCGTGGCCGAGCGGATGGATCAGCGAATCGGCCTAGGAGCGGGTCGTCTCCTGGTAGCCGCATGAGCGGGCGGGTCTCGGGTGCCCGGTTGGTCGTCGCCTACGCACGGCATCGCGTGGCGCAGGTGCTGGTCCTCACACTGCTGGGTGTTCTGCTCGCGACGGCGGTCGTCGGCCCGGCTGCCGTTCGCGCCAGCGCAGCGGCGGCCGCTGCTGAATCACTCCGTGCGGAGCTCGGCCAGCGCACGTACGTCCTCCAGACGAGCGACGCGGAGGTAATCGACAACCTGAGCGGCCTGCCCGCCGTCGGCTCTGTTCAGGATGATGTGGGCGAGGTCGCTACCGGAGAGGCATCCGCTCCGGTAGCCGTGAGGACGACGACGGACGCCCGTCTGCAGCTCGGAGTGCTGAGCAGGGGAGAGCACCCGGACGCGCCGGGCGAGTTGTCGATGTCCGAGGCCGTAGCCGCGGCGCTCGGCGCGGCCATCGGAGAGACCGTGTCAGTCCGGGTGGGCGACGGGGAGACGACCGGGCTGGTCGTGGGGTACGTCGGTGACCCGGCCCACGTCGCAGACAGCACGATCATCAGGGTCGTGGACGATGCATCGTCGTTCAGCCCGACTCGCTGGCTGAGCAACCTGGACTTCTATGCCAATCCGGAGCTGCGACCGGCGCTCGACCGAGGCGCCGCAACCTATCAGCCCGTCGAATGGCTCCTGCTCGCCGCAGAGGACAACTCCCCGGAGCTCCTCAGCATGCTGGCCTACGTGCCGCCGGGTGCGGGGATTCTCGGCGGTCTTCTTGTCCTTTCCCTTGTTGCTGGGCTGGCACGCACCTGGATGTCAGACGCCGGGGCGCTGGTCGCCACCGGGCTCGCGCCGCATAGCGCGTGGCGACGCATCTTGTGGACAAGCTTCGGGTCGGTTCTGGTCGGCGTGATCGCGGGTTCCTGTGCCGTGATGGCGGGAATCCGGCTGGCCAAGTCGGAGGTCTCCGCATGGCTCGAGCAGAGCTGGGACCACGTCATCGTTCCGTGGCCGGAAGTCACTCTTCTTGTCGGAACGGTCATCCTGGCGGGAGCCTTGAGTGTGACCGTCGCTCGGTACCTGCCCAGGCTGCGGCCCTGGCGCCCTCGGTCTGTCGGAGAAGCGCGACGGCGGTGGCTCGTTCCGATCGTCGGGTTGGTCGCCGTCGTCGGCGCGATCCTGTGGTTGATAGCTCTGCGTTCGAGCTTTGAGGCGGTGGACAGTCCCATGGCGCGGCTCGCGCCGGTCGGCGCCGCAGTCACGATGCTCTCTGCGCCGATCTTGTTCGGTGCGCTGCTCGGACTCGCGTTTCCGGGCGCTACCCGGGTGCTGTTCTCCGGTTTTGCACGCTCGACTTGGGTGACTGCGGCAGTCGCGGCGACCGTCATCCTTGCCGCCGGCATCTGGTCGGCTCAGACGACCCGTGGCGCGAACGTGAGCGAATCCATGTCGCCCCTACCCGTGCCCGCCGGATCCTTCGTGATCAGCTCCATGCCTGATTCGGCGATCTCTGCCCTGCGTGCGCTGTACGGGGACCTCGGCGGGCATGAAGTCGAGGCCTTCGAGATCCCGGACTCCACGGAAGGGAATCTCCGTGTCTCCTCGTCGGACACGCTTCGATGCGTGGTCGACTCGCATGCATCAACGATCATCGAGATTCCCGACCAGTGTCTTGATTCGCCGGTTGCAGCGCCTATCAACACGGTGCTCCTCGGGCCGAGAGGGTCTGATCCGCAAGCGGAAGGCGGATTGGTGGCAGAAGGCACAGTCGGACTCATCTGGTTCTCGCGTGACAGCGGATCGATAGGCCGCACGGCCGCGACCGATGCGCAGCCGAGCGCAGGTCTGGGGGGCAACCTGCCCGGACTTGTGGTCCCTCGTGATGGCGCCGTTGCCAAGGAGTTCGGGCTGGAGCCCAGCGGCATGAGCGAGGTCGTACTGGCGGACTTCCACCGCCTCGCCGCGGAGGACCAGTACGCGCTCCGCGCCGGGGTCCTTCGCCTCGCGCCGGGCGCGGAGCTGGCCGACGGGACGAGCCGATCGGAGTACGACCGGATGCGCACGCAGGCCGACGTCGTGAGCGCTGTCGGGGCCGTCGCTGTCGGAGCCGTGCTCCTTCTCGGGGGTGGGCTCGCCATCCTTGCGCAGCGGCTCACCCGCAGAACCCTGGTCGACGTGGGCTTCTCGCCCGCCCGCAGGGCGGTGCTGGCACTGTGCTGGTCGCTGGTGCCGGTCCTCTCAGCGGTCCTCGCACTGGCGCTCGTCTTCCTGACGGTCTCGGTCGGCGGCCGCGCGCTGGACATCTCCTTCGGGGAACTCTGGTACCTGCCGGGGATCGCGGGAATCGTGACGAGCGGTCTCTTGGCGCTCGCCTTCTACCGAGTGCCGAGCTGAGCCGCCTCTAGGATCCACCGCCCAACGTTCCGCAGACCGAACCAAGCCCATGTATCACCCGGCGCACCGCCTACTCTCTTGCCTCTGGCGGCTCGACGCGGAGGTATGGGCGGACATGATCTGGTTTCAACTGCTCGGTCACGTCTCGGCCCGGGGCGAGGGCGGTGAGGTTCCGCTCGGCCCGGCCCGGCAACGGGCCGTCCTGGCGGCACTGCTGGTCGAGCCGGGCACGCACGTCTCGCTGGATCAGCTCGTCGACCGGGTGTGGGGCACGACGCCGCCACGCAGCGCCCGGCAGACCCTGCACAGCTACGTGTCGCGGCTCCGGAGCGTGCTCGACGACCACGACGGGCCGCTCCTGGAGCGCCGCTCCGGCGGCTACGTCCTGGAGGCGGACGATTCCACGGTGGATCTGCAGCGCTTCCGTGCGCTCGTCGCACAGGCCAGGCAGGCCGACGACGACCGCGCCGGCGCTCTCTGGCAGGAAGCGATGGGTCTGTGGCAGGGCAGGCCGTTCGCCGACCTGGACAGCGACTGGCTGCGGTCGACGGCGGTCAGGCTCGAGGCGGAGCGGCTGGCGGCCGTCCTCGACCACAACGACCTCTTGCTGCGGTCCGGAGAGCACGCGGGCGTTCTGCCCGGCGTGGCCGCCGCTGCGGAGAAACATCCGCTCGACGAACGTCTCGCCGGGCAGCTGATGCTCGCCCTGTACCGGTGCGGCCGGCAGTCCGACGCGCTCGCCCACTACCGGCTGCTCCAGGAGCGCCTGGCTGACGAGCTCGGCAGCGATCCCGGTCCTGAGCTGCGCGAGCTGCACCAGCGCATCCTCCGGCACGACGCGGAACCGGCTGCGCCGGATGGCACATCGGATACGGACCGGAGCGCGCCGGCGCCCGGCCCGTCGTCCGCCGCGCCGTCGCGCCCGGCGTCCGACGCCACGGCAGGCAGGCCGCCCCGCCCCGCGCAGCTACCCCTCGACGTCACGGGGTTCACCGGCCGCTCCGACGACCTTCGGCGCCTGGACGAGCTGCTTCTGCCCGGCGCGGACGACGGCCGCGCGGGGCGGACCGTGGTGATCACCGCCATCCGGGGGACCGCGGGCGTCGGCAAGACCGCGCTCGCGGTGCACTGGGCGCACCGGGCCGCCCACGACTTTCCCGACGGGCAGCTCTACGTGAACCTGCGTGGGTACGACCCGGAGCAGCCGATGCGACCGACCGATGCCCTTGCCCGGTTCCTGGCGGCGCTCGGCGTCCCGGAGCGGGACATCCCCCTGGACGACGACGAGCGGGCCGCCCGGTACCGCAGTGAGCTCGCCGAACGCCAGATGCTGATCGTGCTGGACAACGCGGGCAGCGTGGCCCAGGTGCGGCCGCTGCTGCCCGGGAGCGGAGCCTCGACGGTCGTGGTCACCAGCCGGGACAGCCTGGGCGGCCTGGTCGCGGTGCACGGCGCCCAGCGGATCGACCTGGACCTGCTCCCTGCCGCCGACGCCGCCGACCTGCTGCGGCGGCTGATCGGCGAGCGGGTCGACGCCGATCCGGTTGCCGCTGAGCTGCTCGCTGAGCAGTGTGCTCGACTTCCCCTGGCGCTCCGTGTCGCGGCGGTGCTGGCGACCTCCCAGCCGGACCGGCCGCTGGCCGACGTCGCGGCTGAGCTGGCCGACCGGCAGGAGCGGCTCGAGCTGCTCGACCCAGGCGGCGACCCGTACGCAGCCGTCCAGGCGGTCTTCTCGTGGTCGATCCAGCACCTGCCCGAGCAGGCGGCGCGGACCTTCCGGCGGCTGGGCCTGCACCCCGGGCCCGACCTGGACCAGTACGTGGCGGCCGCTCTGACAGGCCTGGCTGCGAGTGCGGCCCGCCGGGTCCTGGAGACGCTCGTCAGCGCCCACCTGCTGCACCGGACCGGCTCGGACCGCTACGCCATGCACGACCTCCTGCGCGCCTACGCCGCTCGCCTGGCTGCCACCGAGGACACCGCCGGCGAACGGGCTGAGGCGGAGCAGCGGCTGTTCGCCTACTACCAGGCTGCGGCGACCGCGGCAGTGGACGTCCTCTACCCGAACGAAGGGGACCACCGGCGGGTGGCCGGCAAGGTGGGAGTCGAGATCCGGGACCTGGTGGGACCGGGCGCGGCGCGCGGCTGGCTGGAGACGGAGTGGCTGTGCGTACTGGCCATCGCGGAGCACGCCGCCGACGTGGGGGCGTCCGACTACCTCCACGGATTCGCCCAGACCGTGAACGGGTACGCGGGCCAGGCCCACTTCGCGGACGCGCTGACGATCAACTGCCATGCCCTGCGTGCCGCCGAACGCACCGGAGACCTCGTCGGGCAGGCCCAGGCGCTCCGCCAGCTTGCCGCGGGCTACGCACGACTCAGCGCGTACGAGGCGTCGATCGATCACGCGCGGCGGGCGCTGGAGAAGTTCCGGCAGGTGGGGGACCTCGACGGCGAGGCGCTCACGCTGACCAGCCTCGGTTCCACCGAGAACATTCGTGGCCACTACAGGGACGCGCGCAGCTATCACCGTGCGTCGCTGGCGGTGTTCCGACGGACCGAGGACCCGCACGGTCAGGCAATGGTGCTGAACAATCTCGGAGTGAGCGAGGCGCGACTGGGTCATCTCGCCGAGTCCGTCGAGGTGCAGCACCAGGCCCTCGCCATCTTCCAGAAGCTCGGCTCCCGGTTCAGCGAGGCCGTCACGCTCGGCAACATCGCCGGCGTCGAGATGCGCCGGGAGCGCCTCCCAGAGGCAGCCGACCTGCTGCGGCGGTCCATCGCGATCGCGGAGGAGATGGGCAGCGATCGCAGCCGCGCCAACTCCCTCGACACGCTCGGCTCCCTCCATCTCCGGCTGGGCGAGCCCGACCGGGCTCGTGAGTGCTTCGAGCAGGCACTGGCGCACTTCGTACTGAGCGGTGAGCGAACATCCCAGGCATGGTCGACCAACGGGCTCGGTGAGGTCGCTCTGTTCACCGGCGACGCGGCGGGCGCTGTGGCGCGGCATACCGAGGCGCTCGCACTCGCGGGCGCTGACGGCGCGCGGCACCAGGAGGCCCGCGCGCACGCAGGCATCGGCCACGCACACCGTGCCCTGGGGGACCCGCACCTGGCCCGGACCCACTACGAGCAAGCCCGTGCGATCTACACCGACCTGGGCATGCCCGAGGCCGAGGAGATACGCGCCACGCTGGCGGAGGTGCCGACGGCCTGACCACGTCATCAGGTGACCACCTCGCCGGAGGACTACCTCAGTGGCGTCGGCCCGCGGTGTTCGACGCACCCCAGAGCATCCCCGCGACGCTCTGCCGCACGCCGGGCGGCACCACGTCTGCCGGCATCATGCGGGCGATCCGCCGCGCGGGCGACGCGGCGATCTTGCGGTGGACGTACGGGTAGAGCGCGCGGAGCCGGTCGAACTCGGCGCGGGTCCCGGCGTCGTCGTGCCCGGGGAGGGAGTCGAGTGCGGCCCACGTGTCGTCGGCCAGCGCGCGCAGCGGCGCGGGGACTGGCACGTCCTGCCAGGTGGCGGCGGCGTGGTGCAGCGTAGGGTCGATGAACGCGTCCGCCCGGGCCACGGCCGCCGCGTCGCCCGGGTCGACCATCGGCAGTTCGAGAGCTGCTGCGGCGTCGAACACCGGCGCCTTCCAGTCGCGGACCAGGTTGCCGTAGCGCACGAAGGCCCGGGGAGTGGCCCGGGTGGTGAGCTCGGTCCCGAGCATCAGGTTGATCCACCCCGACACCCTGTCGACCAGCCCTCCACCCTTGTAGAAGGCGGCCCTGCTGCCCGCCACCTCCGCGGGCGGGCGCAGCATCGTGATGCACGACGTCGCGGCTCCCGCCGACACGGCGGCCTCCTGCCAGAGCTCGAAGAACCAGAGCAGCCTCGGATCCTTGATGACGAGGTTCCCGTGCTGCCGGACCTGGGCGGTGAGCCATTCCTTGATCTGGCCGCGCGCGTCCCCTTCGACGCTCGCCCGGTCGACGAGGTGCCACGCGATGGGCCGCGCGTCCGACGTCTGGACGCCCGCCGCCCGCAGCATGCCGTTGTGGAAGTCCACCACCCACTGCGGCTCGGAGAAGCCGTGCGGGTCGGAGGTGTCCGACGCGACCTCCGGCCCCGGCACGTGCAGCCCGAACTCGCGCAGCACCCCGGTGAGCAGGCTCGTGCCGCTGCGACCGGAGCCGGTGACGTAGACGACACGGACAGGGGCGCTCACCGGCGGTCAGCCGCCAGGATCACCGGCGTGCCACGCACCACGGGGGCCCACCCGGCCGCCTCGTCCAGCGCGTTCAGGTCGTATCCGTGCGCGCGGATCCGGTCCCCGAGGTGCTCGTTGACGACGTTGCGGTAGCGGGGGAGGAGCGCGGCGTCGGTGACGTCGCGGAGCAGGTCGGCGCGGGGCGTCCCGCGCCGCGACCCGAGGTTCCCGACATGGCTCCGGACGCGTCCGGCCAGCTCCGCCCGCCCGCCGGTCCGCCACAGCTCGGCGTAGCGGTTGCTGCGTCCGGCGTCGGCGGCGCCGATCGCGGCGGTATCGACGTCGATGCCCAGGAACTTGGCCACCCGGCCGAGCTCGCGCGCCGGTTCGCGCATCAGGTGCTCGTACCGCACCACGAGCAGGTTCTGGATGTGCAGCGCATCCTCCGCGAACACGTCGTGCGCGTGCACCCAGTGCTCGACGAGCCTGGGGAAGCCGTAGGTGAACCGTCCACGGGTGCTCGTGGCCCACTTGCGCACGGCCAGCGCCTGCACGATGGGGTGCCGCGTCACGACGATGAAGCGGGACCTCGGGAAGATCTCCTGGAAGTAGCGCATCTTCGTCAGGTTGGGCGGCGACTTCTCGACGAGTACCGCGGCGTCGAGGTCCCAGTAGGGCGACCAGCTCGCCCAGAGTCGCGCCCCGGCGTCGGGCACGCGGCGTGCGTCCTCTTCGGTGAGGTGTGCCTGCGGGTGAAACGACCATTCGGACGTATTACCCAGACCGCCGACAAATGTGTCCTGTATATGCTGACCCTCGTCCATCACGGCGCCCGTTCCGGTCAGTCCGGAAGCGTCTGGGCTCGCACTGATTATTCGGGCGAGAAGGGCGGTTCCGCTGCGATGAAGGCCACCGACAAAGGTGATGCGACGGTCGTACCAGGGCGTGCTGCTCGTGCGCATACCGGACATCGGGAAACCTAAGCTGGTCGGCTGGAATGGGATCGCTGGTGCCCCGCAAAAATATGCGACGAATGTGCCACGTGCGACCCGAATCGTCCGGTCGCCGCGTCATTCCGAACTGCAGGACGGCGGCTGTCACCCCAGGATGGTGCCGCACCGCCACACGGGCATATCACGGGGGAAAAAGAAATGGCAGTGGGTTTTCGCGCGGACGTCCAGGGGCTCCGGGCGGTAGCGGTCCTCGCGGTCATCGCCGACCACGTGATCGGCTGGCCGCGGGGCGGGTTCGTGGGCGTCGACGTGTTCTTCGTGATCTCCGGGTTTCTCATCACGGGGCTCCTGCTGCGGGAGTACGAGCGCACCGGCACCATCTCGTTCTCCGCCTTCTACGTACGCCGGGCCAAGCGGATCCTCCCTGCGGCAGCCTTCGTCCTGCTCGTCACGGTTTGTGCATCATTCGCCCTGCTGGGCGCCGAACGGTTCCGGAGCGTCGTGGGTGACGCGCTCTTCTCGTTCCTCTTCGTCGGCAACTGGCACTTCGCACGCGAGGGCGTCGACTACTTCCAGGAGTCGCTGCCGCCGTCCCCGCTCCAGCACTACTGGTCGCTGGGGGTCGAGGAGCAGTTCTACCTGGTCTGGCCCTGGCTCCTGCTGGGGCTGCTCGTCGTCGGCGCGCGGCGCCCGGGCTGGCGACGCGGGCACGCACGCGCGGTCGCGGGGGTGGCGGTCGTCGTGCTCTGCCTGCTCTCCCTGGCCTGGGGCCTGGCGGAGACGACGGCGCAGCCCACCTGGGCGTACTTCACGACGTCGTCGCGGGCCTGGGAGCTGGGCGCCGGCGCGCTCGTCGCCGTCCTGTCGACGCGGCTGAGCATCAGCTCGGGGCACGTGCGTTCGGCGCTCGCCTGGCTGGGGCTGGCCGGGATCGCCGCGGCGATCCTGGTGACGCCCGAGGGCGAGGGCTTTCCCGTGCCCTGGGCGCTGCTGCCCGTGCTGTCCACGGCGCTCGTGATCGCGGCGGGTGTGGGTGGTCCGGTGGCGCTCTGGCCGCTCACGCACCGCGCGGGCCAGTACCTCGGCGAGATCTCCTACGGCCTGTACCTGTGGCACTTTCCGGTGGCGGTCCTGCTGCTCGCCTTCGTGCCCCAGGGTTCGGCGGCCTACCTCGTGCTCGCGCTCGGGCTCACGTTCGCGCTGTCGGCGGCGTCGTACCGCTGGCTCGAGGCACCCGCCCGTCGTGCCGCGTGGTTCCGGCGCCGTGGCGTGCGCGCGCGGCTCGCGCCGCGGGCGGGGTGGTACCGGTACGCGACGGCGTGCGTCGTCGTCGTGCTGCTCGGGGCAGGGGGTAACGCGGCGGCCAGGGCGGCCGCCCCACCCCGGCTCGCCGTGCCCGGCGTCGTCCTGGCCGGCAGCACCGTCGCCGACCCGTCCGACTGCGCGGGGGCGGCAGCGCTCGACCCGCGGCACGACTGCGCCCTGAACACGGGGACCGCCGTCGCGCCCGACCCGGCCGGCGCCTCGTACGACACCGGCGGGGCCTTCGGCTGCTACTCGTACCAGGGCGAGCAAATGAAGACCTGCACGTTCGGCAGCGACCGGCCGACGGCGACCCGGGTCGCCGTGGTCGGCGACAGCCACGCCGCGCAGCTCGTGCCGATGCTGCGGCCCCAGCTCGACGCCGCCGACTGGCGGGTCGACACCTATGTCGGCAACGGCTGCCGGTGGCGCCTCGTGGAGCGCGACCCGTTGTGCCCCGGCCTGCCGAAGATCCAGGAGGCGCTCGAGCGAGGCGGGTACGACGTCGTCGTGACGACGTCCTCCCGAGCCCACGGCGAGGTGGCGCGCGAGGACTACGTCGCCGCCATGGCGCCCGTCGCCCGGAGCGGTACCCAGGTGATCGTCCTGGAGGACAACCCCGACGCCTCCGCCGGCTCGGCGCGCTGCGTGGCGGCGGTGACCTTCGCCGTGGACGACGGCTGCGGCACACCGGCCGGTCGTGCGCTCGCCGCACCCGACCTGCTGGCCGCTGCGGCCCGCGACGTACCGGGCGCGCACGTGGTGGACCTGACCGACCTGTACTGCGCGGCGGGCGAGTGCCCGTCGGTGATCGGCAACGTGGTGGTCTACCGCGACACCGGCGGGCACATCACCGGGACCTGGGCCAGGACCCTCGGACCGTACGCGGTGGAGCGGATCCAGGCCGCGCTGCGGGGGTGACCTGCTCCGACCTGCGGTATCGGATCGCTGCCCCCATGATGGTCTCGACCGCGAGCCAGGGGGGCACTGGATGATGCGTCCGGAAGACGGCGCGTACCTCGCAGGGCTGCGGGACGTGACCGCCACCGTGCTGGCCGACACCATCGGCCCGGGCCCGGTAGCGCTCCTCGACGCGCCCAACCAGCGCAACGTCGGCGACTCGCTCATCTGGGCCGGTGAGCTGGCGTACCTGAGGCGTCTGGGCATCGAGATCCGGCACGTGAGCGACCTGCGCGGCTACCTCGCGGCGGACGTCCGCGCGGCAATGCCCACCGGCACGATCCTGATCCACGGCGGCGGCAACTTCGGCGACCTGTGGCTCGGGCACCAGGAGCACCGGGAACGCATAGTGCAGGACTTTCCCGGCCACAAGATCGTCCAGCTGCCCCAGTCGGTCTGGTTCCGGTCCGAGCGCCGCGCGGCCGAGGCCGACCGGATCATCGGAGCCCACCGCGACTTCACGCTCCTGGTCCGGGACACCCCGTCCCAGGCGCGGGCCGCCGAACAGCTGCCCAGCGTCCGCGCGGCGTACTGCCACGACATGGCCCTGGGCTGGGAGCCCCCGTTCTTCGACCAGCTCGCGGGCAGCACGCGGCGCATGCTCGTGCTCGCCCGCGCCGACAAGGAGAACGCCTCCGGGCTCCAGGACGTCACGCCGGACTGGGCGCCCGGCCTGGTCGCCGACCGGACCGACTGGCGGCCCGACGCCGCCGCCGACTGGCGCCACAGGGCGGCACGGCTCGTCGCGACCCTCAGCCACCAGCGCGCCCGGGTGGGCCGCCGGATGCCGCTGCCCGCGCTCGGCGCCGCGAACAAGCCGGTCGCCGCGGCGCTCGCGGCGATCAACACGGTGAACATCGACAGCGGAGTGCTGCTCTTCGCGCCCGCCCGCGGCGCCGTCGTCGACCGCCTGCACGCGCACGTCATGGCCACGCTGCTGGGCATCGAGCACATCCTGCTGGACAACAGCTACGGCAAGCTGCGCGCGATCTACGACGACTACACGGGCAAGTTCAGCACCGCCCACCAGGTGTCCGGCCTCGACGAGGCGCGCGAGCTCGCCGCCCGGCTCTGGGGAAGCTGATGCTCGCGTTCGTGACGTCGCTGCGCCACCCGGACAACTCCGCGGACTACGGCCGGGTGGAGGAGCTGCTGCGGCTCACGCTCGGGTCGCTGACGGCGCAGACCAGCGACGACTACCTGGTGTTCGTGGTCGGCAACCGCGCGCCGGAGATCGCGCCCGAGCTGGCCGAGCGCGTGCGGTTCGTGCCCGTCGACTTCGCGGCGCCGGAGGCGGCGGACGGCCCGCACGCCGGCCGGTCGCAGTTCGTCCGGGACAAGGGCAGCAAGATCGGCGTCGGGCTGCTGGCCGCGCGGCCGTACGCGCCCGGCCACGTGATGATCGTCGACGCCGACGACTTCGTGCACCGCGGCCTCGCGGAGTTCACCGCGCAGCACCGCGGCCACCCCGGCTGGGTGGTCGACAGGGGCTGGGTGTACTCGCGCGCCCGGTCCGTCTACCGGCGTCAGCCCGACTTCCACCGGACGTGCGGCAGCAGCTTCGTCGTCCCGTTCGAGGCGTACGGCGTGCCCGGACACCTCGACGAGACCGCCACGCAGGAGGAGGTCCTCGCGGGGTTCGGTGACCGGGTCGAGCACGTCATGGGCGCGCACCGGCACGCGCTCGAGTGGTACGCCCGCCACCAGGACCGGGTGCTCGAACCCCTGCCGTTCCGCGGCGCGATCTACCACGTGGACACGGGGGAGAACCACTCCGGCAAGCGGCTGCGCGGCCTGGCCAGGCCGCTCGACCCGGAGTTCGCCGCACAGTTCGGCCTCCCGCCGGCCCGCCGGACGACCGCGGCGCTGTGGTCCGCCGTCGGGCCCCGGGCGGCGGCCGAGACGGCGCTGACGATGGGCCGCCGGGCGCTCGGACCGCTGGTCCGCCGAGCGCTGACGGCGGCGGGACGCGCGTGACCGTCGAGGTGGTCCACTGGAACCCCCTGCGGCCGGTGGTGCCAGGGAAGCTCGGCAGGCTCGTCCCCGTCCGGCGCCGGGTCAACAACTTCGGCGACCTGATCGGCCCCGCGCTCGTCGAGCACATCCTCGCCGACCGCGGCATCGATCAGGCACGGGGGAGTGCCAGCAGGCTGCTCACGGTCGGCTCGATCCTGCACCTGGCCGCGCCCGGCGACGTCGTCTGGGGCTCCGGGATCAACGGCAAGGAGGCGTACCTGCCGCCCGGCCTGGGGCTGGACGTGCGCGCCGTCCGGGGGCCCATCACGCACCGGCTCCTGCGCGAGGCCGGGATAGAGGCGCCCCGCGTCTTCGGCGACCCGGCGCTGCTCTGGAGCCGGTTCTGGCCCCGGGAGAGCTATGCCGACGGCGAGCGGCGGGCCGTCGGGTTCGTGCCCAACCTGCACGACTGGGCGCGGCACCGCGACGACCCCCGGACGATCGCGCCGCAGGGCGACCTGCACACGATCGCCGGGGAGATCGCCCGGTGCGACCTCGTGGTCGCGACGTCCCTGCACGGCATAGTGCTCGCCGAGTCGTTCGGCATCCCCGCCCGGCTGGTCCCGCCGTCGGCCGAGCCCATGCACAAGTACCACGACTACTACGCGGGGACCGGGCGCGAGGAGTTCCGCGTCGCGGCGTCCGTCGACGAGGCGGTGGAGCTGGGCGGCGTCCGCCCGCCCGTATGGGACGGCGACGCCCTGCTGGCCGCCTTCCCGCTCGACCTGTGGGCGTGAGCCGGGCTCCTGGGCGCTCTCGGTAGCTTTGGGGGCATTCCGTACGGTAGCGATCGCCGGTATTGTCCGAACTCGTGTCCCCAGCGCGCTGTACGACGTCGTCCGCGTCCCGGCCAGGGCCTGCCCTGCGCGGGGCAGTCACCCGCGTAGTTCTGGGCGTGGCGGTGGCCGCCTGTCTGACGGCGTGCGCCGGGCTCCTCGATCCGGGCGCCGAGCCGATGCCCGCGCCGGGGATCGCTCCCGGGGTGGTCGCGGAGGCGGTGCCCGTCCGGCTGGCGCCCGACCCGCAGCCCTCCTCGGTGGGCCCGATCAGGGGGAAGCACACCCAGGAGGCCGCGGCGGTCGACGTGCAGCCCGCGCCGAGCGGATCGGCGTCGCGCGGCGCGGACCGTACGCCGGCTCCCGGGGCGGACGACGACACGGGGCCGGGCGGCACCGGAGGCGGCGGTTCCGGCGGGAGCGACGACGGAACGGGCGGGACCGGCGGGGGCGGGACCGGCGGGGGCGGCGCCGAGCCGGACCTGACCGACGCCGTGCAGTACGCGGCGGCCCTGGAGGACGCGGTCAACGGCCATCGCACCGCCAACGGCCTGGCCGCCCTGGCGCACGACGCCTGTGCCTACGACGTCGCGCTCGAGCGGGCAGAGGCGCTGATCGGCAAGGAGCTGGCGCACGCGCCGCTCGAGCCGATCTTCGAGACCTGCCCCACCTCGGCGGTCGCGGAGAACCTGGCCAAGGGCGGGTGGTCACCACCCGAGGCGGCACAGGGCTGGATGGACTCGGAGGGGCACCGCGCCAACATCCTGAACGGCGACCTGACCAGGGGCGCCATCGCCTGCGTGCCCGACGGCGGGGACCCCGCCGCGCCCGTCATGATCTGCGCTCACGTGTTCCTGGGCTGAGCCGTGGAGTGGCGGCAGGACCTCGGCGGATGAGCGGCGCGGCGCCTCGGCTTGTGTGCTCGGGCAGCGCGGTGTCGAATCGACCCCGTGCTCCGCGCCCTGACCCGCTTCGGGATCCCGTTCCTGCTCACCGCCGCGCTGCTGACCGCCTGTGCGGCGGGGGCCTCCGGCGACCCCTGGGGTACCGAGGCATCGCCCGGTCCCTCGCCGACCTGGACGCCGTCCGGCAGCGTGGACCTGAGCGACCCGGAGCAGTACGCGGCGGCCCTGGAGGAAGGCGTGAACGCGGCGCGTGCCCAGCGGGACGTACCGCCGGTGGAGCACGACGACTGCCTCGCCGCCGTTGCCGTCGAGCGGGCCGGGGAGCTGATCGGTGCGCCGAAGCTCGTCCATGCGCCGTTGGAGCCCGTACAGGAGAGCTGCCCGGGCGCGTTCGCGGCGGAGAACCTCAGCCGCACCACGAACCCGCCGCAGGACGTGGTGCAGGCCTGGCTCGACTCGCCCTCGCACCGGGAGAACCTCGTGGCCCCGGACCTGCTGCGCGGCGCGATCGGGTGCGTCAAGGCCGGCGGCACGACCACGGCACCCCTGCTGACGTGCTCTCACGTATTCCTCGGTTGAGCCGGAGGTGCAGCGCAGGGTGCGGGCCGAGGAACGAGGCACGCGCCTGGAGCGGAACCGCAGGCTCAACCGATAGCAGCAGAGGGTGAGCCGCAGCTCTCCTCACATCCTCCTCGATACCCGGTCAGGGTGACCTTGGTGTGCCAGTTATGGTGAGCGGCGCACCCGTCCGGAACGACCGCAGGAGAAAAATGGCGCAGGCGACGACCACCGCCGTCGAGCGACCCACCGGACCGGCTCCGGAGCCGCGCGGGCCGGGCGCCGACACGGCTCTTGCCGCCCCGGGCGCCGGCCACCCGTTCCGCACGGACATCAACGGGCTCCGGGCCGTCGCCGTGCTCGCCGTCGTCGTCTTCCACGCGGGGATCGCGATCCCCGGCGGCTTCACGGGCGTCGACATCTTCTACGTGATCTCCGGCTACCTGATCAGCTCGCTGCTGCTGCGCGAGGTGGACCGGAGCGGGGGCGTCGACCTCGTCGAGTTCTGGACCCGCCGCATGCGGCGCCTCGTGCCCGCGCTCGCGCTGGTCGTGACGGTCACGCTGCTCGCGAGCGTCCTGGTCCTGTCGCCGCTGGTCTGGGGCCGCCTCGCGTGGCACGGCGCGTCGGCGATGCTGTTCGTCTCCAACCTGCTGTTCCCGTACCAGGGGCAGGACTACTTCTCCGACGCCGTCACCCCGAGCCCCTACCTGCACACCTGGTCCCTCGGCATCGAGGAGCAGTTCTACATCTTCTGGCCGCTGCTCATCCTGCTCGCGGTCGCCGTGGCCCGCCGCACCCACGTGCCGGCCCGCCGCATGCTGCAGCTCCTGTTCGCCGGAACGTTCGTCCTGTCGCTCGGGACCTCCGTCTGGATGACGGAGGTCGCCCCCGACTGGGCGTTCTACGTGCTGCCGACCCGCGCCTGGGAGTTCGCCGGCGCCGCGCTCGTCGCGACCCTGCCCTGGGGCCGGCTCGCCGAGCTCTCCCGGATGCGGGCGCGGCTGCTCCGGGCCCTGCTCGGCACCGCAGGGGTCCTGCTGCTGGCGCTCTCGTTCGCGTTCGTGCACGAGACCGACCCGTTCCCCGGCACCGTGGCACTGCTGCCCGTAGGCGGTGCGCTGCTGGTGCTCGCCGCCGGCAGCATCCCCGCTGACGGCACCTGGGTGGACCGGGTGCTCGGCCTGCCGGTGCTGCAGCGGATCGGCGACGTCTCCTACTCCTGGTACCTCTGGCACTGGCCGTTCGTGGTGCTCACCACCGCAGTGGTGCAGGACGACGCGATCTGGATCAAGGTGCTCGCCACGCTCGCCGCGCTCGGCGCCGCCGTCGCCACGTACCGCTGGGTCGAGAACCCCGTCCGGTTCAGCGGCGCCATGCGGTCGTGGCGCCGCACCGCCGCGGTCACCCTCGTCATCGGCCTCGCCGTGGGCACCCTGACCGTCGGCACCCGGGTGGCCGCCGGAGCCGTGCTGCAGCAGGAGCCGTACGCCACCGCCGTAGCCGCCGGCGCCGAACCCGCACCGTACGGGTGCACCGCGACCACCGAGACGACGTCGGGCGCCGAGGTGTGCCTGCTCGGCGACGTCTCCGCCACCACCACCGTGCTGCTCCTCGGCGACTCGCACGCCATGCACTGGATCCCCGCCTTCGACGCCGCGGCGACCGACGCCGGCCTGCGCCTCGCCGTCCGCTGGCGGCACGGCTGCCCCGCGGCCCGGGTCCACGTCGAGCAGCCCGCCGAACGCGGGTCGTGCGCCGACTTCCAGTCCGAGTCCCTGCGGGTCGTCAACGAGCTGCGGCCCGACGCCGTCGTCGTCAGCCAGGCGCAGATCTACGCCGACCGGATGCAGCACGCCGACGGCACCCAGATGACCGGTGACGAGGCGCTCGCCGCCTGGACCAGCGCGAACGACGAGCTGTTCGCCCACCTTGTCGCCGCGACGCCCGCCGTGGTGGCGGTCAAGGACAACCCTCGGCTCGACGTCGACCCGCTCGACTGCCTCACCCGGCCGCTGCCCGGACTCGGCGACTGCAGCATGTCGCGCGCCGAGGCCGAGAGCTCGAACGGCGACCTCCCCCGGATCAGCGCCGGGATCTGGAGGAAGTACGGTGTTCCCACCTGGGACGGCGTCTGGTCACAGACGTGCGACGCGAACAGCTGCGGCGTCGGCGACACCGACCACCCCGTCTACCGGGACTACCACCATCTCAGCAGCGACTACGTGCTGACCCAGGTGCGGTCCGTGGAGCAGATGCTCAGGACCGCAGTCAGCGGCACGTCGGCAAGTAGCATCGGGTAACAAAATCGGGTAACGAAGGGCAACATCGGACCATGGCTCACGACCAGGCCCAGGCGCGGGGCGCCATCGACCGGTTCTTCAAGATCAGCGAACGCGGGTCCACGGTGTGGACGGAGGTGCGCGGCGGGCTCGTCACCTTCTTCACGATGAGCTACATCGTCGTGCTGAACCCGCTCATCCTCGGCAACGTGCCCGACGGCACCGGCCAGTACCTGGGCGGCGGCACCTCGGGCGGCGACCTTGCCGCGATCGCCGCGGCGACCGCACTCGTCGCCGGCGTCATGTCCATCCTCATGGGCGTGGTCGCGAACTTCCCGCTGGCGCTCGCGGCGGGGCTCGGCCTGAACGCCGTCGTCGCCTTCTCCGTAGCGGCCCTGCCGGGCATGACCTGGGCCGACGCCATGGGCATCGTGGTGCTGGAGGGCCTGGTCATCCTGATCCTGGTGGTCACGGGCTTCCGGGAGGCCGTGTTCCGGGCCGTGCCGCGCGAGCTCAAGATCGCGATCAGCGTGGGCATCGGCCTGTTCATCACGTTCATCGGCGTCTACGACGCCGGCTTCGTGCGCATCCCCGCCTCGCTGGCGACGCCGACGGAGCTCGGCATGGGCGGCTCTCTCGGCGCCTGGCCGCTGTTCGTGTTCGCGTTCGGTGTGCTGCTGGCCGCCGTCCTCATGGTGCGCAAGGTGCGTGGCGGCATCCTCATCGCGATCGCCGCGTCGACCGTGCTGGCCGTGGTCATCGAGGCCGTGGCGCAGATCGGCAGGCGCGCCGACGACAACCCGGGCGGCTGGTCGCTCAACGTCCCGGCGCTGCCCGACTCGGTGGTGGCCCTGCCCGACTTCTCGCTCATCGGGCAGTTCTCGCTGTTCGGGTCGTTCGAGAAGATCGGCCCGATCGCCGTCATTCTGCTGGTGTTCACGCTCCTCATCGCCGACTTCTTCGACACGATGGGCACCATGGTCGCCATCGGCGGCGAGGCCGGGCTGCTCGACGAGAAGGGCAACCCGCCGCGCACCACGCAGATCCTGATCGTCGACTCGATCGCCGCGTCGGCGGGCGGCATGGGTTCGGTGTCGTCGAACACGGCGTACGTCGAGTCGGCGTCCGGCGTGGGCGACGGCGCCCGCACGGGTCTCGCCGCCGTCACGACGGGTGTGGCGTTCCTGCTGACGACCTTCCTGGCGCCGCTCGTCACCGTGGTGCCGCACGAGGCCGCCACACCCGCGCTGGTGATCGTCGGGTTCCTCATGGTCGTCCAGGTGACGGGCATCGACTGGAAGAACCTCGAGGTCGCGATCCCCGCGTTCCTCACGATGGTGCTGATGCCGTTCGCGTACTCGATCACGGTGGGCATCGGGGCGGGCGTGATCTCGTACGTGCTGCTCAAGGTCGCCGTCGGCAAGGTGCGTGCCGTGCACCCGCTGCTGTGGGTCGCGGCGGCGCTGTTCGTCGTCTACTTCCTGCTGGGCCCGATCCGCGCGGCGGTAGGTATCTGACCGCGGTCCCGTTCCGCCGCGCGGGTCATCGAATGCACGCTTCTACCCAGTGATCGGGCCCGAACTCAGCGCGAGTTCGGGCCCAATCGCTGGGTGCGCGAACTCGCGGTACGCGGGTCACCGGGTGGTGGCTGGTGACCCGAGCTCGATGCGAGATCCTGCGTCCGGGTAGCTACCAGGGGTCCAGCCGTGGGCCCTCAGCACCTTGGCGATCTGTGCGCCGACGCCACCCGGCTTGTCGTTGTCGGCCGGCTTGAAGCGCAACATGATCACCTGCCCGGACGCCAGCAGCTGGTTCTGCCGAGGGGCGTCACGGACCAGCGCCTGCGGCGTGCTGTGCGGCCCGACGCCGTCGATCTCGACCACGAGCCAACGTCCGTCGGGCAGCCGCCAGATGAGGTCGACGCGTGCCACGGGCTTGCCGTCGATCACGATCAGGGCCTGGATGTCGTCCGGCGGTACCCCGTTGTCGTGGCACGACAGCCGGGCGAACGACTCGGCGGGTGACTCCGAGCGCGTGACGACCAGGCCGAACAGCTCGTGGAGCCGGGCGGCACCGTGCCGACGTCGGGCCAGGTCGTGGAGGGCGGCGAGCTCGACCGGGCCGAACCGGTGACGTCGCGCGAGGTCGTCGAGCACGGCGAGGACGTTCTGGCGCGGAAGCTTGACTATCGCTTGCGCGGCGGCGTGGTCGATGCGCGCGACCTGGCGGTCATCTATCGACACCGTGGGAAAGGGCGGGTAGTCGACGACGGCGACGCCGTGCCGGCGGAGCCGCGGCGAACGGTCCTCGCGCGCCACCTCCAGGGGAAAGCCGCGGGGCAGCCCGGACACACCGTGGAGCACGAGGGCGCAGGCTCCCGTCGCTATGGTGTCCCGGCCGTGCACCAGCAGGGCGAACCAGGTGCGCCACTTCGCGGCGTGATCGAACAAGTCCTCCCTGACCCGGTGCTCGAGCGGCACGGGGTCGGTGTCGTAGACGGTCCGCGCCGGACTGGTCCAGCGAAGGTGCCGGACCAAGCGGCGCCGAGTCTCGCGGCCGATGCCGTGCTCCTCGCACTGGAGCGTGGACATGAGTCCGGCCTGCCGTCGGAGCAGCGGCTCCGCCGCCCGGGGGATCTCGAAGTTCTTCGGCACAGGACCCACTTCAGCAGCGCGGGACCGGGCGTGCCGTGCCGCCGTGGCTGGCCTGTGCACAACTGCCGGCCGACGCCCCCTGTGGTCGATCTCGGTGCGCTGCACCGGGGTCATCGAATGCACGCTTCTACCCAGGGATTGGGCCCGAACTTAGCGCGAGTTCGGGCCCAATCCCTGGGTAGCGCCCGGCCGGGAGCTGCCGGGCTAGGCCGCCAGGGCCTGGCGGGTCGGTTCCGGCTCTACATCCGGGTAGGTCACCTGGAGGTACGGGCGCGGGATGCGGTGCGAGCGGGAGAGCCGGGCGCGCACGCGCACGTGCCACGTCCGGTACGCCCACACAGTCGCGGCCAGGGCCACCAGCAGGGTCGCCACGGCGCCGATCAGCACGGCGTACCGCGGGCCGAACGTCTCGCCGACCCAGCCCACCACCGGGGAACCGAGGGGCGTGGTGCCGAGCACCACCAGCACGTAGATCGACATGACCCGGCCGCGCAGCTCCGGGGCCACCGAGAGCTGGATCGCGGCGTTGGCCGAGGTCAGCATCGTCAGGGACGCGAAGCCGACCGGGATGCACATCAGCAGGTAGCCGAGGTAGGTCGGCATGAACGCCTGGATCCCCATGGCTATCGCGAACGCGAACGCGGCGCCCAGCACGAGCCGCACACGCGGCCGTTCCCGCCGGGCGGCCAGGAGCGCCCCCGCGAGCGAGCCGATCGCGAGGACCGAACCGAGGATGCCGTACTCGCTGGCGCCCCGGCCGAACTCGACGCGCGCCATCATGGCCGACGTCAGCTGGAAGTTCAGGCCGAACATGGAGACCACGCCCATGACGACCATGATCACGACGATGTCGCTCCGGCCGCGGATATAGGCGAGACCCTCGCGGATCTGCCCCTTGGCGCGCGACGCGACCGGCAGGGCGTGCAGGTCGCGCATCCGCGTGAGCGAGATGATGACGGCGCCGAACGCGATGCCGTTGATGACGAACACCCAGCCGGTGCCGACGACGGCGATGAGCAGACCCGCCACACCCGGCCCGATGAGCCGCGCGGCGTTGAAGCTCGTCGAGTTGAGGCCCACGGCGTTCGCGAGCCGCTTGGTCGGCACGAGCTGGGCGACGAACGTCTGGCGCACGGGGCCGTCGATCGCGCTCACGATGCCCAGCAGGGTCGCGAACACGTAGACGTGCCACAGCTCGGCCGCGCCGGACAGCACCAGCGCACCGAGCCCGAGGCCCAGCACGCCCATGCCCCCCTGCGTGAGCATCAGGAGCTTGCGGCGGTCCACGCGGTCGGCGATCAGGCCGGCCCACGCGGACAGGAAGATGTGGGGGATGAACTGCAGTGCGGTGACGATGCCGACGGCGACACCGGAGTTGTTGGTGAGGACGGTCAGTACTACCCAGTCCTGCGCCACGCGCTGCATCCAGGTGCCGATGTTGGCGACGAGAGCGCTGGCGAACCAAAGGCGATAGTTGCGGTACTTCAGGCTGGCGAAAGTTGCGCTCATCGAGCGGCGATCCGGATCAGGAGCTCGCTGGCTCCTGCAAGGATCTCTCTCTCCTCTCCGGTAAGGGTGGACAGCTGTTTGGTGAGCCAGGCGTCACGGCGACGCCGGGTCTCTGCGACCTCACGCGAACCCGCGACGGTGAGCCGGACGACCACCTGACGGCGGTCCGTCGCGTGCTCCACCTTCTCGACGAGACCGAGCTCCGCCAGGGTGTTGACGGCTCGGGTCATCGACGGCGGCCGGACGCGCTCGTGCTCGGCGAGGGAACCGGGGGACATCTCGCCGTGCTTGTGCAGCACCGTCAGGATGCCGAACTGGCCCTCGGGGAGGTCGGCCTCACCGCGCTCTGCACGCAGGCGGCGGGAGACGCGGGTCAGGGCGACGCGAAGGTCGCCCCCGACTGTGGCCGGGCTTCGGCTGGATCTGCGGGAGCTCGACACCGCCCCAGTCTAGATCATTAGCCTTGCTAACGGTACGTGGGTGCGGTCACAGCGGGCGCCGCCGGGCACGGGCAGAGCGGGGCCTCGCCGGGCCGGAACGTCGGAGCGCCCGACCCCACGAGGGGGCCGGGCGCTCCGAGCATGTTGCTGCCGAGGGTCAGAGCGCGCGGTGCGTCTGCGCGAACTGAGCGGGACCCGGCTGCAGGTCCTGCTGGACGTTCTCGAACCGCTGGCCCTGCTCGCTGTGCGCCTTGAGCCGGTTCTCGAACTCGGCCTGGGTGCGCAGCTCGTCCTCCGTGGGCCAGAGACCGATGCCGAGGATGAGCAGGAACGTCACGACGCTCACCGCCATGACGAGCGGCACGAGCAGCTGCATCGTCGAGGCGCCGGCGGGGACGTTGTCGATCGGGTTGATCACGGAGACCCCGGCCATCCCGGTGTAGTGCATGCCGGTCACGGCAAGCCCCATCACCAGTGTGGCCACGATCGTGGCGAGCGTGCCGCGGATGTGCACGGTGCACCACAGTGCCGCGGTGGCCGCGACGACGGCGATGACGATCGAGGCGACGACGTAGACCGGGTTGTAGACGACCTCCGCCGACATCTCCATCGCCTCCATGCCCATGTAGTGCATGGCTGCGACGCCGGCGCCCGCGAGGGCACCACCGACGAGCATCGCCGCGAGCTTGCGCTTGCCCAGCTCCGTGATGAAGAGGCCCGCACCGACGACGACGATGGCGATTGCCGCGCTCAGGAGGGTCTCGGGAATGTTGTATCTGATGGTCACACCGGATGCGGAAAATCCCAGCATGGCGACGAAGTGCATCACCCAGATGCCGGTACCGCCCAGGGCGATGGCGCCGAACACGAGCCACGCCGCGCGCGTGCCGCCCGATGCTGCTCGGGCGCGAGACGTGCACGCAAGGCCCGTCGCTGCGCCGGTACACGAGATCGCGTACGCCAGCAGCGGCGTCACGATCCCGAAGGTGAAGTGGTCGATCACTGGCATGGTGTTGAACAGCCCCTCGAATGGTTCCCTAGGATGCCGAAACGTTACAGAGTCCCCACGGCTCGGACAATAGGCTGAACTCCCCGTCCAAGGGATATTGCGGACGTGATCGCGCTGGTCAGGCTGTTTCGACCACGTAGTCGACGCAGGCGGTGAGCGCCGCGACGTCGTCCGGGTCGACCGCGGGGAACATGCCTACCCGGAGCTGGTTGCGCCCCAGCTTGCGGTACGCGAACACGTCCTGCACGCCGTTGGCGGTCAGCTCGGAGATCACCCGTCCCGCGTCGATCTCCTCGGCGAGGTCGATGGTGCCGACCACCGCGGACCGCTCCTCGGGGCGCGCGACGAACGGCGTCGCCCACTCCCGCGACTCGGCCCAGGAATAGAGGATCTCGGCGGAGGTCGCGCAGCGCTTCGTCGACCACTCGAGCCCGCCCTGGTCGATCAGCCACTCGACCTGGTCGGCCAGGAGCAGCAGCGTCGCGACGGCGGGCGTGTTGAGCGTCTGGTCCTGGCGCGAGTTCTCGACGGCGGTCGTGAGCGACAGGAACTCCGGCACCCAGCGGCCCGAGCCCTCGACCCGTGCGGCCCGCTCGACGGCCGCGGGGGACAGGACGGCGAGCCACAGGCCGCCGTCCGCGGCGAAGGCCTTCTGCGGGGCGAAGTAGTAGGCATCGGTCTGGCTCAGGTCGACGGGCAGGGCCCCGGCCCCGGACGTCGCGTCGGTGAGCACGACGGCGCCGTCCGGCCCCGACGGGCGCAGCACCGGCGCCATCGCTCCCGTGGAGGTCTCGTTGTGCGGGGTGGCGTAGGCGTCGACGTCGTCGGTGGCCTCGAGGTAGGCGACGGCGCCGGGCTCCGCCGAGATCACCTGGGAGGGCGCGAGGAACGGGGCGCGCGACGTAGCAGCGGCGAACTTGCCGCTGAACTCGCCGAACGCCGCGTGCTGCACCTTGCGCTCCACGAGGCACAGCGTGGCGACGTCCCAGAACGCGGTGGCGCCGCCGTTGCCGAGCACCACCTCGTAGCCGTCGGGCGAGCCGAGCAGCTCCGTGACACCCTCACGAATGCGGCGCACCAGGTTCTTCACGGGCGCCCGCCGGTGCGACGTGCCGAGCACGTGCGCGTTCGCCACGAGATGATCCACCTGTCCCGGGCGCACCTTGGAGGGGCCGGAGCCGAATCGGCCGTCGGTGGGCAGCAGGTGTGGCGGGATTGTCAGTGGCACAGAACTAGACTAGAACCTGGGCCGACGCCCGGGCCGCACGTGTCCAGGGCGACTGGGCGGCTGTGCGCATGACGGGAGCTGACGTGACGGATCTGATCGACACCACCGAGATGTATCTCAAGACGATCTACGAGCTCGACGAGGAGGGCATCACGCCCCTGCGCGCGCGCATCGCGGAACGGCTGGGGCACTCCGGTCCGACGGTGTCGCAGACCGTCGCCCGCATGGAGCGCGACGGCCTCGTGATCGTGACGGGCGACCGGCACCTCGAGCTCACGGAGCTTGGCCACGACAAGGCGATGCGCGTGATGCGCAAGCACCGCCTCGCGGAGCGGCTGCTGACCGACGTGATCAAGCTCGACTGGGAGCACGTGCACGTCGAGGCCTGCCGCTGGGAGCACGTGATGAGCGACCTGGTGGAGAAGCGCCTCGTGGGGCTGCTCGACCACCCGCACCACGACCCGTACGGGAACCCGATCCCCGGGCTGTCGGAGCTCGGCGAGGAATACACCGACGTGCCGTTCCTGACCGGCGTGATCTCGCTGCCTTCCGCGTTCGAGGCGGCGGCGAAGAAGGGCGTCAAGGGCGAGCCGCTCGCGGCGTCGCTCACCCGCATCGCCGAGCCCCTGCAGACGGATATCGAGCTGCTGACTCGCCTGTCCGAGGCCGGCCTGGTGCCCGGCTCCCGCATCACGGCGCAGCACAGCGGCGGGACCTACACGGTGGCCGTGGACGGCGCGGGTACGGCGCTCGAGCTCGGTGAGGACGTGGCCCGCCACCTCTTCGTCGCGACGGTCTGATCGGACCCCTCGCGGGGCCTTTGGCAGTCCAGTTTGCCGTCCACTTTGTCGTCCGATTTGTCGGAAAGGCAGCACCCCTCCCGCGACACACCTTGGCAGTCGTTGCCGGAACGTGACATCGAGGGTGAGGTCCGGTACGTTCGGACCGCTCCCACGGAGTTATTCGTGGGGGTCCTCGGACGGACGCCGAACTCTGTCACCGGCCGGGGCCCCAAGACGACCGCATGACAGAGGCGGGGGACCCACCAATGGGCGCCAGGGTGCGTCCTCGGGGTGAAGCTGGGTATTCCTTCGGGATTGCTCGGCCGGGTGATTTCTCCCACCCGAACCCGACAGCTGACCTCGAAGGCGTTCAAGGAGAGGTACTACGTGACTGCACGTACGACTCGCGCTCGCCATCGGGCTGCGCGACGACCAGTGACTCCGTTCACCGAACTTGCTCAGAACGCCGCAGTAGGCCGCCGCACCGCGGTCGCAGCCGCTGGTGGCGCGCTCCTCGTCTCGACCTTCGGTGGCGCTCTGGTCGCCCAGGCGGCTCCGGTGGAGACCGGCCACGCGAAGATGAACTCGGTCGACCTCACCGCGCTGGCGACGCAGGCCCGTGAGGCGCTGTCCAACGCACCAGTCGTGTCGGTCGCACCCGACGCAGAGCTCAACGTCGAGAAGTCCGCGGTCTCCGTGGTCTCTGCCGCCGAGAACGAGGACTACCAGGCAGAGCTCGCCGCGGACGAGGCGGCAGAGGCCGCTGAGGCTGCCGCCGCCGAGGCTGCTGAGGCCGCCGAGGCAGCCGCCAGCGCCGTCTCCAGCTCGGTCGACATCCCCGCGTCGGCGATCGGCAACTCCGTGATCTCGATCGCGAGCCGCTACATCGGCGTGCCGTACGTCTCCGGTGGATCCAGCCCGAGCGGCATGGACTGCTCCGGCTTCACGAAGTACGTCTTCGGGCAGCTCGGTATCGAGCTGCCCCACTCGTCGTCGTCGCAGGCGGGTTACGGCACCCAGGTGCCGGCGTCCGAGGCTCAGCCGGGCGACCTGATGTGGACCCCCGGGCACGTCTCGATCTACGCCGGTGGCAACACGATGATCGACGCGTCCAAGCCGGGCACCGTCGTCGACTTCCGCACCATCTGGCAGTCGAACCCCACGTTCATCCGCCTGGGCTGATCCAGCCAGGTAGTACCGCACAGCAGAGATTCGCGAAGTAGAGCGCCTGTCCGAAATTCCCTGGTGTCGCCAGGGAGACCCGGACAGGCGCTCTACTTCGCGAATCTCTGCTGTGGCATCGTTCTGCAGTCTTTATGCCACCGGTCACCCATAACGCGCGTGCCGCCGGTAGCGTTGGACTGCAATGGTGCTTGGGCGAAGAGAGGTCTTGCGATGACGCGATCCGAGGTCGTACTGGTCGGGGTAGACGGGTCGGCCGCGAGCCTGCACGCGCTGGACTGGGCCACCGCCTACGCGCACCGCGTGGGCTGGGCGCTGCACATCGTGTGCAGCTATTCACTGCCCTCCTTCACGGCCGCGTCGCTCGACGGCGGGTACGCCGCCCTCGACGACACGACCATCCAGGAGGGCGCCAAGTCGGTTCTCGCCGAGGCGGAGGCGCGCGTGGCGGACGCCGGGGTGCGCGCCACTACCGAGGTCGCGACCGGCGACGCGGCAGGCGTGCTCGTGGAGCTGTCCGGCGACTACGGGCTGGCAGTCGTCGGTACGCGCGGCCGGGGCGGGTTCACGGAGCGGCTGCTAGGAACCGTGTCGTCCGCGCTGCCGGCGCACGCGCGGTGCCCCGTCGTCGTGGTCCCGCTGCGCGCCGAGGCGAACAGGGGTGTCTCCTGGAACGTGCAGGGCTCCGGGCCGGCGGCGGACGCCGAGACGAGCACGACGGCGCCAGGGGCGGCCGAGATCCGGGAGGTGCGCCGCATAGTCGTCGGCGTGGACGGATCGCCGCAGGCCGAGCGGGCGCTGCAGCACGCGATCCTGCAGGCGAACGCGTGGGGTGCGGAGCTGACCGCCGTCACCGGCGTGCCCGTGGGGAACAGCGGGATGCTCGCGTGGCTGCCGTCCAACATCGACCGTGAGCAGGTGCTCGCCGACATCGGAGCCGGCATGGACGTCCTTGTCGACAAGCACGAGGCGCAGAATCCCGGCCTGCGGATCCGGCGGATCGTGCTGGACGGCACCGGCGCGGAGCTGCTGACGGAGTTCTCGACGGCCTCGGACCTGGTGGTCCTGGGGTCGCGCGGCCGAGGCGGGTTCCGGGGGCTGCTGCTGGGCTCCACGAGCCAGGCGGTGCTGCACCACGCGGCGTGCCCGGTGCTCGTGGTCAACAAGCACTGCACGGACTGACGCCCGACCGTTGGCCGAGCTTGTCGAGACAGGTCTCGGCAAGCTCGACCAACGCTGGAGCGGGTCCTACTTCGTCGCGGCCTCGGCGGCGGCCAGGAGGACGCAGGTCGCCACGCCGTCCATCGCCGTGCTGACCTCGTCCAGCGGGGGCATCGACGGCGCGAGGCGCACGTTCTTGTTCTCCGGGTCCTTGCCGTACGGGTGGGTGGCGCCCGCCGGCGTCAGCGCGATCCCCGCCTCCTTGGCGAGCTGCACCACGCGGGACGCGGTACCTGGACCAACGTCGAGCGACACGAAGTAGCCGCCCTTGGGCTCCGTCCACGACGCGATGCCGTACCCGCCCAGACGCTCGTTCAGGATCTGCGCCACTGCCTCGAACTTGGGCGCCAGGATCTCGCGGTGCTTGCGCATGTGCTCGCGCACACCGTCGGCCGAGCCGAAGAACAGCGCGTGCCGCAGGTGGTTGATCTTGTCCGGGCCGATGGAGGCCGCCGACAGGTGCTTCTTGTACCAGGCGATGTTGGCCGCCGAGCTGGCGAGGAAGGAGACGCCCGCACCGGCGAACGTGACCTTGGACGTCGAGGCGAACATGATCACGCGGTCCGGGTTCCCGGCCTCCGCGGCCAGCGCGATGGCGTTCGGGCTGGTCACCTCGTCGTCGGTCAGGTGGTGCACCGCGTACGCGTTGTCCCACAGGATGCGGAAGTCCGGCGCGGCGGCGGGCATCGAGACCAGCGCGCGGGCGACGTCGTCGGTGATGACCGCGCCGTCCGGGTTCGAGTAGGTGGGGACCACCCACATGCCCTTGATGGTGGGGTCCTCGGCGACGAGCGCGGCCACGGCCGCGGCGTCGGGCCCGTCCGGCGTCATCGGCACCGGGATCATCTCGATGCCGAGCGCCTCGCAGATCGTGAAGTGCCGGTCGTAGCCCGGCACCGAGCAGATCCAGCGCACCTTCTCCTCGCGCGCCCACGGCTTCGGGGATTCGGGGAACCCGAACAGCTCGGCGTACGCGACGACGTCGTGCATGGTCGTGAGCGAGGCGTTACCGCCGGCGAGGAGCTGCTCGACCGGCACGTCCAGCAGCTCGGCGAAGATGCGCCGGATCGGGAGCCCGCCGTCGAGCCCGCCGTAGTTGCGGGCATCGGTGCCCGTGTCGTCGGCGTGCACGCCGACGCCGGGCAGGGCCAGCATCGGCTCGGCGAGGTCGAGCTGCTCGGCCGACGGCTTGCCACGCGTGAGATCCAGCTTCAGGCCCTTGGCCTGAAGTTCGGCGTAGGCCTGCTGGAGCTCGGGGAGCGCCGGGAGCATGACGGTGGGGGACGACGTCGTAGTGGTCACCTCCCGGAGCCTACGCTCAGCCGGCGGTCGGTGACAGTGCGGAGCGTTCGTCCTTGCCTTCCGCTGCGTCCTCGTCTTCGACGACGTCGGCCGGGTCGTCGTCCGCATCGTCGGCCGCGTCCGCCGGCGCCTTGGTCTCCGCCGCAGTGTTCTCGCCCGCAGTGTTCTCGGCCGGCTTCTCGTCGGAGGTGTCGTCCGCTGCCTCGTCCGCTGCAGCATCTGTTGCGGTGTCCGCTGCAGTGTCTGTTGTCGCGTCCGGTGCTGTGTCTGTCGCCGTGTCGGCAGCCTCTTCGGCAGCCTCTTCGGCTGCCGCGTTCGCCATCTCGTTGGCGGCGGCCGCAGAGTGCTCGCCGCGGAGCGCGACCAGGGACTCCTCGAGGATGTCCAGCGCCATCTCCAGCTCTGGCTGGACTATCGACAGCGGCGGGGACAGGCGGACCGTCTCGGTACGCGCGTCCTTGGCGAGGACGCCGCGCTCCAGCAGCGCCTCACAGAGCTCGTGCCCGGTACCGAGCGCGGGGTCCAGGTCGATGCCCGCCCACAGCCCGATGGTGCGGGCCTCTGCCAGGAGGCCTCGTTCGACGAGTGCCTCGAGCCGTTCCGTGAGCACCCTGCCCGACGCCGCCGCGCGGGCCTGGTACTGCCCCGTCGAGAGCAGGTCGAGCGCCGCGATGCCGACGGCGCACGCGAGCGGGTTGCCGCCGAACGTCGAACCGTGCGTGCCAGGGGTCAGGACGCCGAGGATCTCCGGCTTGCCGACCACCGCCGAGACCGGGATGATCCCGCCGCCCAGCGCCTTGCCCAGGCAGACCAGGTCGGGCTGCACGTCCCAGAGCTCACACGCCAGGGTGGTGCCGGTGCGGCCGAGACCCGACTGGACCTCGTCGGCCACCAGGGCGATGTCCTGCTGGGCGGTGAGCTCCCGCAGGCCGGGCCAGAACTCGTCCGGCGGCACCACGACACCGGCCTCGCCCTGCACCGGCTCCATGAGGACGGCCACAGTGGTGTCGTCGACGGCGGCGGCCACGGCGTCCAGGTCGCCGAACGGGACCCGTCGGAAACCCGGGGCGAAGGGTCCGAACCCGTCGCGCGCGGTCGGGTTGTCGGAGAGGCCGACGAGGGTGGTGGTGCGGCCGTGGAAGTTGCCGGCGGCGACGATTATCGTCGCCTCGTCCTCCGGCACGCCGCGCACGTCATGGCCCCACTTGCGGACCGCCTTGACCGCGGTCTCGACGGCTTCCGCGCCGGTGTTCATCGGCACCACGAGGCTGTCCTCGCCGCCGGTCGTCAGTACCCCCACCACCTCGACGAGCCGCTGGGCGAACTCCTCCAGCCGGTCATGGTCGAACGCACGGGACGTGAGCGTGACCTGGCGCAGCTGCGTCATCGCCGCGGCCACGAGCCCTTGGTGCAGGTGCCCGAAGTTCAGGGCCGAGTACCCCGACAGGAAGTCGAGGAACTCGTTGCCGTCCGTGTCCCATACGTGCGTACCGTGCGCCCGCGCGATAGTGATCGGCAGTGGGTCGTACGTCGGGGCGAGTGCGCCGTGGGTCGTGTCCGCCATGACCCGCAGCCTAGGGCGGCTCCCGTCATCCCGCCGAGCAGATGCGTATATGGGCTGCCCAGCCGTGGCTACTTCTGCTCGATGACCCGGGGGAAGCGCTCCGGAGGTGCGCCGAACGCGACGCGGGACTGGGCGATCACCGTGTGGCCAAGGGCGCGTGCGCCGACCCAGCCGACGATCGCGCCCACGCCGAACGGCAGGATGCGGCCCAGCAGCAGGCTGCCCTGCTTGGCGATCTGCTTCTGGATGAACCGGTGCGTGAGCGCCTTGTTCACCTTGTGCAGCGTGGTGCGCGGCATGCTCGTGAGCAGCACCTTGCCCCAGGCGACGCCCGACCCGCCGATGGCGTTCTCGACATCCTGGGCACCCTGGTCACCGAGCACCGTGGCCAGCAGCAGCGCCCGGCGGCGCGGGATGTCCTGGACCTCGATGCCGTGCACGTCCGCCACCGCGAGGGAGAACGCGGCCGACGAGGCGAAGAACGTCGCCACGTCGCTCGTGGACAGGACCACGCTCGCCGCGGTGCCGACGGCCGGGATCGCCGCGGCCGCGCCGACCGCGGTGCCCGTCGTCTGGATCACCCGCATGTACTCCTTCTCCAGGAGCTTGATGACCTCAGCCGGGCTGGCGTCGGGGTTGCGCGCCCGCACCTTGTCCACATGCTTGTGGATACTCACGGACGGGATGGTCACCGCCTTGTCGACCAGGTGGTCGAGCGGGCTGTCCGGCTTGTAGTGGACCCAGTCCGCTGGTGTGACCTCGACGCCGTTGTCCGGCTTCAGCAACGCGTCGCCCGGAGTGGACCGGTCGTCGGACCCCGGTGCCGTCAGCTTCTGCTTGTCGTCGACCATGTCAGTCCTCCGTCGGCTGCTCGAACTGCGCGTTCGGGATCTGGGCGCCCGCCTTGAGGGTGCGGCCCACCGTGCATGCCTTGTCGATCGACCGCTGCGCGATGGTGAGGAGCTTCGCGCGGTCCTCGTCGTCGAGCATGGACAGGTCGATCTCGAACTTCTCCGTGAGCACCGGGTACCGGTCCTCTGCCATGTCCTTCGGGTCCTCGACCCGGATGGTGGTCTTGTAGTCGTCACCGAGCCGGCGCGCGAACGCCCTGTCGCTGCTCATCCCGGCGCACGCCGCGAGGGCGACCTTCATCAGCTCACCCGGCGTGAACACGGCTCCCGCCTCGGCCGGACCGATCTCGACGCGCGCACCGCGGGCCGAGAAGCCCGTGTAGGTGCGGATGCCGTTGCGCTCCACCCAGAGCGGGTCCGTGGGTGAGGGGGTCACGGCGTCGGCGGCGCTCGTGGCGCTCGAGGTGGTGGTCTGCTCCGTCATGAGGATCATCCTTCCACTGGTCACCGACACGGTCACGGAGTGAGGCCCTGCGCGTCCCGGTCGGTCGGACTAGTGCACAACGCGAACGGGGCCCGCGACGTTCCCGTTCGCCGCGCAGAGTGCACCCGACGCTGCGACGATCGTGCTCATGGCGCAGAACCCGAGCGACAGCCCCGAGGCGACCGGCCCGCTGCCGACCGGCCCGACGCCGGCGGGCCCGACGCCGACCGGCCCCGCAGCGGCACGGCCGACGACGTCGGCCGCCGCACGGTGGAGCCCTGACTGGCGCGACGTCCTGAAGCGGCTCGCCGGCGTCGTCGCGGTGATCGTGGCCGTATGGCTGATCTACCTGTTCCTCGACGCGTTCCTGCCGCGGTGGTGGGCCCAGGTGATCGGCAACGCGGTGGACGGCTCGTTCACCGCGGGTGCCTGGTGGGGCCTCCTGATCGGCGGCGTGTTCACGCTGGCGCCGGTGCTGCTCCTGGCACAGGCCGTCCTCACCAGAAGGTCCTTGCGGGTGCGCAGCGGGTTCCTCGCGCTGGCGGTCCTGCTCGCGGTGCCGAACCTCCTGACGCTGGGCATCGTCCTCGGCACGTCGGCAGCGGCGCACGCCGGCGAGCGGATCCTCGACGTCGACGCACCGGCGTTCCGCGGCGGGACCGCGTGGGGCGCGGTCATCGGTGGCCTCGTCGCGCTGACGATAGTGACGATGAGCATGCTGTACCGGCGCCGCGGCACTCAGCTCAAGCAGCTCCGGGCGAAGCAGAACTGACGGTGATGCGCGTCGCGGGCCGCCGGAGCGGTCGACGTAGGCTTGCCGCATGACCGCGATCGACACCCCGTACGAGGACCTGCTGCGCGACGTGCTCGAGAACGGGACCCACAAGGGTGACCGGACCGGCACGGGGACGCGCAGCGTCTTCGGGCGGCAGATCCGGTACGACCTGGCCAAGGGCTTCCCGTTGATCACCACCAAGAAGGTGCATCTGAAGTCGGTCGTGTACGAGCTGCTGTGGTTCCTCCGCGGTGAATCCAACGTGCGCTGGCTGCAGGAGCGCGGGGTCAAGATCTGGGACGACTGGGCCGACGAGTCGGGCGAGCTCGGCCCCGTCTACGGTGTCCAGTGGCGCTCCTGGCCCACGCCCGACGGCGGGCACGTGGACCAGATCGCGAAGGTCGTCGAGCAGATCCGCACCAACCCGGACTCGCGGCGGCACGTAGTGACGGCGTGGAACCCCGCAGAGGTGGACGACATGGCGCTCCCGCCGTGCCACGCCCTGTTCCAGTTCTACGTCGCGGACGGCAAGCTCAGCTGCCAGCTCTACCAGCGGTCGGCGGACCTGTTCCTCGGTGTGCCGTTCAACATCGCCTCCTACGCGCTGCTCACGCAGATGGTCGCGGCGCAGGCAGGCCTAGAGGTCGGCGAGTTCGTGTGGACCGGTGGCGACTGCCACATCTACGACAACCACGTGGAGCAGGTGCGCACCCAGCTCGAACGGGACCCCTACCCGTACCCTTCGCTGCGGCTGGCGCCGCGGGAGTCGATCTTCGACTACGAGTTCGAGGACGTCGAGATGCTCGGCTACGTCTCGCACCCCACCATCAAGGCACCGATCGCAGTCTGATGATCGGACTCATCTGGGCCCAGGCACGTGACGGCGGCGGGCGGCCGGTGATCGGCGCCGGCGGGGACATCCCGTGGCGCGTGCCGGAGGACTTCGCCCACTTCAAGCGCATCACCGCGGGTCATCCGGTAGTGATGGGGCGGCTCACCTGGGAGTCGCTGCCGAAGCGTCCGCTGCCCGGCCGCACCAACGTCGTCGTCTCGTCGCGTGGCCTGGACAGCGTGGCGGACGCCGTGCCGGCCGCGACCATCGGTGAGGCGCTCGAGATCGCGGCGAACGCGCCTGGCGGGGACGAGATCTGGATCATGGGCGGCGCACAGGTCTACAGCGAGGTGCTGCCTGTCGCCGACGTGCTGGAGGTGTCCGAGATCAACAAGGAGGTCGAGGGCGACGTGTTCGCCCCCGAGATCGGCCCCGAGTGGGCGGTCACCGCGTCGACCGAGTGGACGACGTCGGCGTCCGGCCTCCGGTTCCGGCACCTGACCTACACCCGTATCTGACTGACAGCGGGGGTTCTACCTCGCGGTCGCGTGGACCCGCGCCACGGCGAACTCGGCCAGGTCGGCGGCGTCGACAGCGGAGAGCCGCCGGTCGGCGACCGCGGCCACCAGGTCGACGTCGAAAGTCTTCCCCGCCTCGATCCGCCGCGTCGCGTCCCAGGCGAGCGCCGGTCCGGCTCCGACGTAGTCGGTGACCCGGACGAACCACGGGTCCACCTCACCGGGCTGCACGAGAAGGAGCGTCGTCCACGCGTCACCAGTGCGTCGCACGACGGCGATCCACGGCGAACGGGAGCCGTGCGCCCGCGCCTCGGAGTCGGCGTCCGCCGTGAGCACGAAGCTCTCGTCCGCGAACGGCAGGCGCCAGAACAGCCCGCCATAGCCGGCGCCCGGGCGGCCGCTCGTCGCCGGGCTGGCGATCACCACGTCCGAGTCGGCGGCGCGCAGGCCGCTCGACCAGCCGAGGGCCCAGGCACCGAGCTCGGGGAGCAGCACCCCCGTCAGCCGACGGCGCTCGACCAGCTGTTCCCGGCCGCGCTCGTCCGTCCAGCTGACCTCGCCGGCAAGCGTCGCTCCGCCGTTGACCACCTCGGCCGCGACGGTGCGCTGTCTGCCGTGGTTGGAGAGCAGCGTCGGACCCTGGCCCCTGACGAACGTCCGGCCTCCCCAGTAGGTGGTGCCGTTCACGTCCGCCACCGCCATCGAGACGCCGTAGTGGTGCCGGTGGTCGGTCGGCGCCGTCTGGGTCATCGCCACACCCTCGAGCGAGTGCAGGGGATGCAGATAAGGGCGCGGGCTGTGCACGCCGGGCATCGCCTCGCCGTCGGCGTAGCGGGTCAGCGGCTGGTCGTCCGCGGTGAGGGCCCAGCCGTCGCTGGTGGCCGACCATGTGGCACGCCCGCCCGGTGCGGCGGTCAGCGCCCGGCCCGCCCCGTCGGACGACGTCGTCGGGAGCCGCCGCGCAGGAGGCACCGGCCCCGTGCTGGACCGCACGACGAGACCTGGCATGACCGGCCTGCTCCTGGGCGGAACTGGCCTGTCCACCGCCGCACTGCCGCGGTCAAGGACGAGCTGGTGCAGCAGCCCCCAGGCCCGCCGGCCGAGCTCCGCCTGCGGCACCGCCGCGGTCGTCAGGGACGGCGTCGCGTAGTGCGCGAGCTCGATGTCGTCGAAACCGGCGATCGAGATGTCCCCCGGTACGTCGACCCCCGTCTCGTTGAGGCGCGCGAGCAGCCCGAACGCGACGAGGTCGTTGAACGCCACCACGCCCGTCGCCCCGCACCGGAGCACCTCGTCGGCGACCCGGTAGCCGTCGTCGACGGTCGAGCCGCACGGCACCGTGGTGACCCGGAGGCTGTGATGGCGCTCGCGGGCCTCCTCGAGCGCGCGGACGCGCAACGCGTGCGATGCGCTGGCGCGTGGCCCGGCGGCGTAGGCGAGGTCGAGGTGCCCCAGCGAGACCAGGTGGTCGACGACGCTGTGCACTCCCGCGCCGTAGTCGACGCGGACCGCCGGCACGTCCAGGCCCGGGACATCCCGGTTGATGAGGACCACCGGCTCGACCTGGGGCAGCAGCTCGCGCAGGACGTTCTCCGGGCTGCGCGGCGCTGCGAGGATCAGGGCGTCGCAGCGCCGACGGGCCTCGAGGGCGATCTCGGCCTCGGTCTCGGCGTGCTCGGCGGTCTCGGCGACCAGGAACCGGAAGCCGAACGGCTCGGCCGCGGCGATCGCCCCGCGCAGGATCTGCTGGAACATCGGGTTGCCGAGGTCCGGCACGACGAGCGCTACCGTGTTCGTCCGGCCGAGGGAGAGGCCGCGCGCCAGGTTGCTGGGGTGGTACTGCAGGTCGGCGGCCGCAGTACGCACCCGTTCGGCGATGTCCGCGGCGACCGACGACCGGCCGTTCATGACGCGCGAGACGGTGGCGCGTGACACGCCGGCAGCCGTGGCCACCTGCGCGATGGTGACGCCGTTCCTCGCGGCCCGTGCCATCAGGCGTCCTTTCCGGCGAGGGTGACCCGGACCGGGCCGAACAGGGCGCCGCCACGCTCCTCGTCGGGTGTACCCGGCGGGGCGGCGGCGAAGAGACCGACCTCCGCACCGATCCAGTGCCCAGCCACCGCTGCCCACGTCGGCCGGAGGTCCTGCCAGACCTCCGTGCCGGCGGTGCACCACGAGAACGAGGCGGTGCCCGCTTCGTCGACCGCGAGCCGCAGGTCGACGGAGTCCGCGGACGCCGGGATCTGGGCCAGCGAGTCCTCGACGGCCCCGGCCCCGGCCCCGGCGCTGCGCCGGAGCGCGACGTCGATGCCGACCGGCGTGCGGACCAGGCCGAACCAGGCGTACTCGCGGCCGAGCAGCACCAGCCCGCACCGGACGCCCGGCGCGTCGCCCTGGAGCGTCACGCGTGTCGTCCACGTGCTCGGCCGGCCGGGGAGCTGCTGGCACAGGACCGCGCCATGGTCCCGGAGGTCGCCGCGAGCCGTGACCTGTGCCCGGAGGCGCAGCGTGCCGTCACCGGACGACACTGCCCAGTCGGGCTGCGGATTCGCCTGCCAGTGCCAGCGCACCGCCGGCCCGGGGGCCGTGAAGTCGTCGCTGCGGACGGGCTCGCGCTGCCCTTCGCCCGCCGTCGGCACCGGTGCGGGCACCGGCAGGGGATGCGCGGCGACGGGCCGGCCGCGGCCGTCACCCAGGGGCTCGCCGATCTGCGGCCACCCGTCCACCCAGCGCATCGGCTGCAGGTGCACCACGCGGCCGAAGACGCCGCGGTCCTGGAAGTGCAGGAACCAGTCGGACCCGTCCGGAGCGTCGACCCACGCGCCCTGGTGCGGACCGTTGACCGGCGTCGTGTCCTGTTCCAGAACGACCTGGTGCTCGTACGGGCCCCACACGGAGCGGGACCGGAAGACGGTCTGCCAGCCGGTCGCCACGCCGCCGGCCGGGGCGAAGATCCAGTACCAGCCGTCCCGCTTGTACAGCTTCGGCCCTTCCAGGGTCCGGAAGCCGGGCAGCTCCTCGCCGTCGACGACGGTGCGCGGGACCCCGACCGCCTGCCGTAGGCCAGGGTCGACCTCGACCACCGTCAGCCGGTTCTTGATCCCGGCGCGGCTGCCGGCCCAGCCGTGCACGAGGTACGCCCGCCCGTCGTCGTCCCACAGCGGGCAGGGGTCGATCAGACCCCGGCCGGGCAGCAGGCACCAGGGCTCGGACCATGGACCGCGGGGGTCGGTGGCGGTGAGTACGTAGATGCCGTGGTCCGGGTCGGGGTACACGATCACGAAGCGCCCGTCGTGGTGCCGCAGGCTCGGGGCCCAGACGCCCGAGCCGTGGCGGGGGAGCGTGTAGTGGTCGGCGGGAGGGACGCGCGGCAGCGCGTTGGCGACGTGCTCCCAGGTCACGAGGTCGCGCGAGTGCAGGACCGGGAGCCCTGGAGCCCGGTTGAAGCTCGACGCGATCATCCAGAAGTCTTCGCCGACCCGGATCGCGTCCGGGTCGGGCCAGTCTGCGTCGAGGACCGGGTTCGAGTAGAGCACCATCGCCTGCCTTTCGTCCGTCACATCGTTGTGAAACGCGAGAAACCGAATCTTCGTCTGTTTCTCGCGGTGCGGCGGGGCCCACCCTAGCAACCGGTTTCCCGCCCGCGGTAGGCGCGCACCGGATCGAAGGCAACTGAGGCGGAAAGGGGCCTTGCGGACCTCCGGGGTCGTCGGGTACGGTCCCGGAAACCGGTTGCTGTATGGATTCACAGCCGGACGCGGCTCAACGGCGAGCAGGGGGGCATACCAATGGTGGTAGCGACGAGGATCGCGTGGACGCGGGGATGAGCGCGGCGACCACCGCGGCACCGAGACCGCCCCAGGCGAGCCCGAGCAACGACCGTCCGCGGGAGCGTCGCCGTCCGCGGGGCGCATTCCTGCGGCACCGGACGCTCTACCTGATGGCGGTACCGGGCATCGTCTACTTCCTGGTGTTCAAGTACGCCCCGATGGGCGGGCTCGTCATCGCGTTCCAGGACTACATGCCGTTCCTCGGCATCGGTGGCAGCCCGTGGGTGGGCCTCGACCACTTCGTGCGGCTGTTCACCGAGGACACCTTCGTGATGCTGCTACGCAACACGCTGGTGATCTCCCTCATGCTGCTGGTCTTCGCCTTCCCGGTGCCGATAGTCCTGGCGCTGCTGCTCAACGAGCTGCGGGGCAGGTACTTCAAGCGCAGCGTGCAGTCGGTCATCTACCTACCCCACTTCCTGTCGTGGGTGATCGTCGCCTCGATCTTCTACGTGCTGCTGTCCACGGACGGCGGCAGCATCAACAACCTGATCGTCGACGCCGGCGGTGAACCCGTCCCGTTCCTCACCGACCCCGACTGGCTCCGGCCGCTGTACATCGGGCAGGAGATCTGGAAGGGCGCGGGCTGGGGCACGATCGTCTACCTCGCCGCGATCACCGCGGTGGACACGCAGCTCTACGAGGCCGCGGAGCTCGACGGCGCAGGCCGGCTGCGCCAGTCCTGGCACATCACGCTGCCCGCTATCCGGCCGACGATCATCGTCATGTTCATCCTGGCCATCGGCGACTTCCTGGAGCTCGGCTTCGAGCACATGTTCCTGGTGATGAACTCCCTGAACCGCGAGGTGGGCGAGATCTTCGACACCTACGTGTACACGGCGGGCATCCAGAACGGGCAGCTCAGCTACGCGGCCGCCGTCGGGCTCTTCAAGGGTCTCGTGGGCCTGCTGCTCGTGATCATGGCCAACCGGCTCGCCAAGCGCTTCGGCGAAGAGGGCGTCTACTGATGCGCCCCGACGGCACGCACCGAGCAGCGAAGGGTGGTGCACGGTGTTCTCGTTCGAAGGCTTCGTACGGATCAACACGTTCCTGACCGGCGTGTACCGCGTCGCGTTCCTGAACCTGCTCTGGATGGCGACGACGCTCCTCGGCCTCGGCGTGCTCGGCGTCGGCCCGGCGTCGTACGCGCTGGCGAAGTACCTCGACCGGTGGCTGCGTGCCGGCGAGACGCCGCCGCCTGCCCGCGTCTTCTGGCGGTACGCC
The DNA here is from genome assembly GCF_040639635.1 of Promicromonospora sp. NPDC023805. NCBI lineage: Bacteria > Bacillati > Actinomycetota > Actinomycetes > Micrococcales > Promicromonosporaceae > Promicromonospora > Promicromonospora sp. NPDC023805. Next base: position 100,599 of record NZ_JBFAAH010000023.1, read on the forward strand.
CGGGAGCGGGCCGGGAGGTCGATAGTGATCTCCTGGATCCTGCTGGCCGCCGGAGGCGTCATCGTCACGAACGTCTTCCTTGCGCAGAGCTGGTACGTCCAGGTCTTCAACGTCGGCGCGCTGGTGGTGCTCGCGATCACCGCGTCCTACGTCTACCCGGTCCTGGCGGCGACGGACCTGGCCACCGTCCCGCGTCAGCTCGGCGGGGCGCTGATGATCGGCTTCGGCTCGTTGCACTGGACGGTCCTCGGCGCGACGGTCGTCGGGGCGACCTGGTGGGTGCTGTGGCAGTTCGCGCTCCCGCTGCTCGTCCTGTTCGGGATGGGCATCCCGGCGTACGCCGTCGGCCTCGTCACGCGTGCGGTGTTCCGCGGCCTGACGACGGACCCGGCCACGGACCCGGCCACAAACCTGGCCACGGACACCGAAGGGGTGGCGGAAGTGGCGAGACCGCAAGCCGTCGCCGCTCGGTAGCTCTACCCGCCCGCCCGCAACGTCGCGGCCGGGTGACGACCTCACATCACTGAAGGGACAGCTCATGACTTCACGAAGGAACGGCACGGCGGTCGCGTCGGCCACGGTGCTCGCACTCACGCTCGCCGCGTGCGGCGGCGGACCCGGCGACGGCGATGCCGCCGCGGACGGACCGGTGACCTGGATGGCGATGCTGCACACCCCGACGACGCCGGAGAAGGACGGCGTCATCGAGACGGCGCTCGAGGAGCACACGGGCACCGCGTTCGACGTGCAGTGGGTGCCCGACGCCTCGAAGGAGGAGAAGATGAACGCCGCCCTCGCCTCCGGTGAGCTGGCCGACATCGTCTCGCTCACGCAGACCGACAGCACCACCGTGCGGACGGCGCTCACCTCCGGCATGTTCTGGGACGTCGAGGACTACCTCGCGGACTTCCCGAACCTGTCCCAGATCGACCCCGTGACGCTCGACTCCGCCCGGATCGACGGCGAGCTCTACGGCGTGCCGTTCCAGAAGATCAAGGCGCGCTACGGCGTCGTCGTCCGGCAGGACTGGCTGGACAAGCTCGGCCTCGAGGTGCCCCACACGATCGAGGACCTCACGAAGGTGGCCCACGCCTTCGCCCACGACGACCCCGACGGCAACGGCAAGGACGACACCACGGGATTCTACGACCGGGAGGAGAGCTTCAAGGTCGGCTTCCGCTCCCTGTCGGGTTACTTCGGCGCGGGCAGCCAGTTCGAGGTGTCCGACGACGGGCAGGTCGTACCGACCTTCACCACCGACGCCTACAAGGACGCCATGGAGTGGTACCGCGGCGTGTACGAGGACGGCGGCGTCAACCAGGAGTTCGTCACCGTCCAGAAGCAGAACCAGCAGGACGGCATCGCGCAGGGCAAGGGCGGCATCGTCGTCACCGGCCTGTTCGAGGCGAAGAACTACCTTGCCCTCGCCGAGAGCGCGGACCCCGAGACGCCGATGGAGTGGGCGCTGGTCAACGACATGACCTATGAGGACGTGCCGCGTCGCATCCTCACCGACACCGGAGGTGGCATGGGTGGCTGGCTCGGGATCCCCAAGTCCGAGGTGGAGTCGGAGGAGGAGCTGAAGAAGGTGCTCGGTTTCATCGACAAGCTGATGGACGAGGAGGCGTTCGGCCTCATGACCAACGGCGTCGAGGGCGAGCACTACGAGGTCGACGGCGAAGGCGTCGTCACGGTCACCGACCAGACCGCGTGGGAGCAGGAGGTCCAGCCCTTCGCGTCGTCGCGCCCGTCCGAGAAGGTCGTCACGTACAAGAGCACCACGCCGTACGTGGACGAGGGCAACGAGCTCATGGCGGAGAACGAGGAGTACGTCATCACCAACCCGGCCCAGTCGCTCACGTCCAAGACGTACGACAGCCGCTGGTCGACCATCGAGCAGCAGGTCACCGACTCGTACAACCAGTACATCACCGGGGCCATCGAGATGGCCGACTTCGAGGCGAAGATCGAGAGCCTCCGCGGCCAGGGGCTCGACCAGATCATCGAGGAGTTCACCGCGGCGTACGACGAGGTGAACGGCTGATGACGGTGCACGCCGGCCCGTCGGTGGTCCTAAAGACCGCCGCGCTGCAGGCCGAGATCGATGCCGCCGCACACGCCGGTGGCGGCACCGTCGTGATCCGGTCCGGCGTGCACCGCACGGGCGCACTGCGCCTGCGCAGCCATGTGGAGCTGCACCTGGAGGCGGGTGCCCGGCTGGAGTTCGTGCCCGACCCGGACCTGTACCCGCCGGTCGAGGCGCGCTGGGAGGGGGCGCCCAGCCTGATCCACTCCCCGTGCCTGTACGCCAGCGGCGAGACCGACGTCGCGATCACCGGGTTCGGCACGATCGACGGTCAGGGCCAGCGGTGGTGGGACACGTTCCGGAACGACCGGGAGGCCCTGGCCTACCCGCGTCCGACTCTCATCGGGCTGCACGAGTGCGAACGGGTGACCATCCGCGACGTCTCGCTGCGCGACTCCCCGGCCTGGACGGTGCACCCGCTGCTCTGCCAGGACGTCAGCGTGTCGGGCGTGCGGATCACCAACCCGCCCGACTCGCCCAACACCGACGGCATCAACCCGGAGTCCTGCCGGAACGTCCGGATCAGCGACTGCCACATCGACGTCGGCGACGACTGCATCACCATCAAGTCGGGGACCGAGAGCTCTCCGCACCGGGTGCCGTGCGAGAACATCACGATCACGGGCTGCACGATGGTGCACGGGCACGGCGGCGTAGTCATCGGCAGCGAGATGAGCGGGGGCGTGCGCAACGTCGTCATCACGGGCTGCGTCTTCCAGGGCACCGACCGGGGGATCCGGATCAAGTCCCGGCGGGGCCGGGGCGGCACGGTCGAGGACATCCGGGTGACGAACGTCGTCATGACCGACGTCATGTGCCCGATCGTCGTCAACCCGCACTACTTCTGCGGCCCGGACGGCGACGAGCCGCGCGTCGGCGACCGGGACCCGCACCCGGTCGACGACTCGACGCCGGTGTTTCGCCGCATCCACCTCGCGCACATCACCGCGCGCGGGGTGCATGCGGCGGCCGGGCACATCTACGGCCTGCCGGAGCAGCCCCTGACGGAGCTCACCCTCGACGACATAGCGGTCTCGTTCGCCGCCGACGCGGTCCCGGGCCGGCCCGCGATGGCGGACGGGGTGGACCTCATGGTGCGGCAGGGGTTCCACCTCGGGAACGTCGCGGACTCGGACATCAGCCGGGTCCGGGTCGACGGCGCCGACGGCCCCGCCTTCCACGTCGAGGGCAGCCCGACGCTGCGTCGCGAGGAGGTGCGGGCCGATGGCGACGGCGACTGACCGGACCGCGGCTCCGGCGGAGCCTGTTCTGCGGCGCACCGTGGAGGTCTGGTCGGCAGTGGCCGGCATGGCCCTGTCCACGGTGTTCCTCGGCGCGTTCACGGTGGTGATGAACCGGCTCGACCGGGCGGAGTTCGCCACCACCCTGTACCCCGAGATGCGGCGGATCGGCCTGGACCTGACGGCGAGCGGCGTCGCGGGCGATCCCTACGACGCCGCACGGACCCTCGCCGCCTGGTTCGGCTGCACCCTGATGGTGGTGCTCCTCGTCGGGATCACGGGGATCCTCGTGGCCAGGCGCCGGCCGGAGCGCCGTAGCACCGGGTGGTTCTTCGCGATCGCCGGCCTGGTCTGCCTGGTGGGCAGCCAGCTCGTCCTCTACCCGGTCGCCTTCCTGTTCTTCGCCAGCGCGGGGCTGTTCGCGCTGCGGCGGCCCGACCGACGGCCCGACCCTGGGAGTACACGATGAACCCGACAGACGCTGCCCCCCGGGTGCCTCTCGAGCGGCTGGCCGACCGCACACCCGGCTTCCGGCGACCGACACCTGCGGTGCGGGCCTTCCGCGTCGTCAACGTCGTGGTGCTCGGCGGGTTCGCCGCGCTCTGTCTGCTGCCGTTCCTCAACGTCCTCGGCAGCTCGTTCGCGACGCCGGGCGAGCTCGCGACGCGCAGCTTCGTCGTCATCCCCGAGACGTTCACGCTCGACGCCTACCGCTACATCCTGTCGACGTCGACGATCTTCCGGGCGCTCGGTGTCTCCGTGTTCGTCACGGCGATGGGGACCTTCGTGAGCCTGCTGCTGACGTCGTTCATGGCGTACGCGCTCTCGAAGCCCTACCTGCGCGGACGGCGGGTGATCAACTTTCTCGTCATCTTCACGATGCTGTTCAGCGGCGGCATGATCCCGACGTTCATAGTGGTGCAGAACCTGGGGCTCATCGACTCGCTGTGGGCGCTGATCCTGCCCGTGGCCATCAACGCGTTCAACTTCGTGATCATGCGCAGCTTCTTCCAGGCGATCCCGGACAGCCTCGAGGAGGCGGCCCGCATCGACGGCTGCTCCGACCTCGGGGTGTTCCTGCGCATCGTGCTGCCGCTGTCGCTCGCCTCGATCGCGACGATCGGCCTGTTCTACGCCGTCGGCTACTGGAACACCTACCAGAACGCGATCCTGTACATCAACGACTCCGAGAAGTGGCCCATCCAGGTGCTGCTGCGCCAGATAGTCATCGTCGCGAGCGGCATGAACGCCGACGCCTCGGTGGTCGACGTCGTCCCGCCCGCGCAGTCCGTGAAGATGGCAGTGATCGTCGTGGCGACGCTACCGATGCTCCTGGTCTACCCGTTCATCCAGCGGTACTTCGTCAAGGGAGCGCTGATCGGCTCGGTCAAGGGCTGACAGCCCGGTAGGCGGCGTGGAAGTTCCACCCGTGGTCGGCGGTCTCGCCGAACACCTGGGACTGCACGGCCAGGGTGCCGTCCGGCGCCCAGGCGAGGCGGGTGCGCCAGGTCGTCAGGTTGTCGCCGAGCAGCGAGCAGCGCACGTCCAAGGTGTCGGGGCTGGTCCATCCGGCGGTGACGACGGCGGGTTGGTCGTCGACGACGGTCCGTACCGGGCGGTCGAACCGCAGCTCGACGTCCCAGCCGGCACCGGCCGGGCCGCCGGCACCGGCCGGGCCGGCGACGCTGGTCAGCCGGCCGCCGTCGTCGTCCAGCGAGAGCACGAGCTCGGCGGGCCCCGGGCCGTGGACGACGTTCGCGTAGCGCTGGGTGACGGGCCGTGTGTGCGTGGCGACATGACGAGGCGCGGGCCAGGGCAGGTCGACGGCGGTGCCGTCCGCACTGCTCAGGTCATGGCTGGCGTCGAGCATCTCGACCAGCGGATCGATCAGCAGGTCGAGCACGTCGTCGATGAACCGGTCGCCGCTCGGGCAGGCCTGGAAGTCCGCGGTGACCACCACCGCGAGCCCCCGGGCGGGGTTGCCGTAGACGAGCTGACCGCCGAGCCCGAACATGAGCCACCATCCCGGACGGGGGAGCCAGAGCTGGTAGCCGTAGCCGCCACGCAGCGCGGCGGCGGAGTTCTGCAGGGCGGTGTCCGCCTGCGGGCTCGTGGCGTCGCGGAGGTAGTCGGTAGGCAGCAGCCGGACGCCGTCGTGCACGCCGTCGTCGAGCATGAGGTGCGCCAGGCGCAGCAGATCGCGCGGGGTGCAGATCAGCCCCGAGCCGCCGTGGGCGATACCCTCCGGCCCGGTGAGGAACCGCAGGTCAGGGCTGATGCCCAGAGGGTCGAACAGGCGTGGCCGCAGGTAGCCGGGGAGGGACGTGCCTGACAGGCGCTCCACGAGCGCGGCGAGCGTGTACGAGGCGCTGGTGTCGTAGGTGAAGACCGTGCCCGGCGGGTGCGTCGGCGGCACGCGGAAGTAGGACTCCAGCCAGCCGTCGTCCGTCCGCTTGTACGTGGTGGACGAGTGCGGCCCGCGCATGGCGAGCATGTGCCGGAGCGTCGTGGCCTCGAGCCACGGATGCACCGGGCCCATCTCGGGGAAGTGCTTCGTGATGGGGTCATCCAGGCTCAGGAGCCCCTCGTCCGCGAGCAGCCCGACGGCCAGGCCCGTGACCGTCTTGGACACCGAGTACATCCGCTGGGGCGTCTCGAGGCCGGTCGGCTCGCTGACGGCGTGCGCGACGGTCTCGCCACGGACGCTCACCTGGACGGTGTGCAGGGCGATGTCGAGCGCATGCGCCCGGCGGCCGAGCGCGGTGATCAGGTCGTCGGTGAACGTGTCCGGCACGTGTGCCTCCTCTGGGCGATCTCGGGGCCGCCCACTTCTCGGCGGCGGCCATCGTGTTGTAGGGCAGCATCGGGTGGCCGACGTGCGGGAAGATCGAGAAGTCGACGACCCCGAGCGTG